>NZ_JBSFIA010000001.1:9207-344058 GCF_053597355.1 Streptomyces sp. NPDC001443 | reverse complement strand
GGGAGGCGGAACACGGCGGGGGCGGAGGCGGAACACGGCGGGGGCGGAGGCGGAACACGGCGGGGGCGGAGGCGGAACACGGCGGGGGCGGAGGCGGAACACGGCGGGGGCGGAGGCGGTCGCGCTGCTGCCGCGCCGCTCGCTCCGCCCCCGCCCCCGCCCGCGGCGGTGCCGTAGGCCGTCAGGCCGACATGGGCCGCTGCACCCTGATCGACTGGAGCAGCCCTATGGCCACCCAGACCGCGAACATCGACGTGCCTCCGTACGACACGAACGGCAGCGGCAGACCGGTGACCGGCATGATGCCGAGGGTCATGCCGATGTTCTCGAAGGCCTGGAAGGCGAACCAGGCGACGATCCCGGCGGCGACGACGGTGCCGTACAGCTCTGTCGACTCGCGGGCGATCCGGCAGGCGCGCCACAGGACCACGCCGAGCAGGGCGATGATCAGGCCCGCGCCGACGAAGCCCAGTTCCTCGCCGGCGACCGTGAAGACGAAGTCCGTCTGCTGCTCGGGCACGAACTGGCCGGTGGTCTGCGAGCCGTGGAAGAGGCCGGCTCCGGTCAGGCCGCCGGAGCCGATCGCGATACGGGCCTGGTTGGTGTTGTAGCCGACGCCCGCGGGGTCGAGCTCGGGGTTGGCGAAGGCCGCGAAGCGGTTGATCTGGTACTCGTCCAGGATGTGCAGCTGCCAGACGGCGACCGCGCCGAGCGCGCCCGCGCCGATCAGGCCGAACACCCAGCGGTTGGAGGCGCCGGAGGCGAGCAGCACGCCCAGCACGATGACGACCATGACCATGACCGAGCCGAGGTCGGGCATGAGCATCACGATCAGCATCGGCACCGAGGCCAGTCCCAGGGCCTGGAGGACGGTGCGGTGGTCGGGGTACTGCCGGTCGCCCGCGTCGACCCGGGCCGCCAGCAGCATCGCCATGCCCAGGATGATCGTGATCTTCACGAACTCCGAGGGCTGGAGCGAGAAGCCGCCGCCGAGCACGATCCACGAGTGCGCGCCGTTGACCGTCGAGCCCAGCGGGGTGAGCACCAGGAGGATCCCGAAGACCGAGGCGCCGTACAGGAGCGGCACGGCCGTGCGCAGGGTGCGGTGGCCGAGCCAGACCGTGCCGATCATCAGGGCGAACCCGATGCCGGTGTTCATCAGGTGCCGCAGCAGGAAGTAGTACGGGTCGCCCTGGTTGATCTGGGTGCGATTGCGGGTCGCGGAGTAGACGAGCAGCGAGCCGAGGAACGACAGGGCCAGGCCGGCCAGCAGAATCGGCCAGTCGAGCCTGCGGGCCAGCGAGTCACGGGCGAAGACCCGGGTCCAGCCGGCCCGTTCGGGTCCGTAGCCGGAGACGGAGAAGCTGTTTCCGCTCATGTGGGCATCCTCCGGCTTCCCCTGCGGCGCGAACGCCTGCGGGTGTCACGGTTGCCCGTGCCGGGCGAGGCCGTGGTCGCCGCGGGCTGCGAGTCGTCCGGGGAGGGCGACTGCGTCGGTTCGGCGTGCAGGTCCTTGGCCGGGTCGCGGGAGATCTTGGGGCTGGCGATCGTGCCGTCCGTGCGGACCTGGGGCAGGCCCTTCTGCGGGGTGTACAGCAGCGCCTTCTTCTTGTCGATGGCGCCGTCGGCCTGGACCCCGTACAGGGCGCTGTAGATGTTGCGGACGGCCTCACCGGAGGCACCGGAACCGGTACCGGCCTGGGAGATCGTCATGATGATCGCGTAGTCCTTGCTGTACGTCGCCAGCCAGGAGGTGGTCTGCTTGCCGTAGACCTCGGCGGTACCGGTCTTGCCGTGCAGGGCGATCTTGTCCTGCGGCCAGCCGCCGAACTTCCAGGCGGCGGTACCGCGGGTGATGACGCCCGCGAAGGCCTCGTTCATGCCCTTGATGGTCGCCTTGCTGACCGGCAGCTTCCCGTGCGACTTCGGCTTGATCTCCTGGACGGTCTTGCCGTCGGCGCTGATGATCGCCTTGCCGATGGTCGGCGTGTACATCGTGCCGCCGTTGGACACCGCCGAGTAGATGACGGCCTCCTGGATCGGGGTGACGAGGGTGTCGCCCTGACCGATGGAGTAGTTGATCTCGTCACCCTCGCGCATCTTGTTGCCCTCGAGGCAGTTCTCGTACTCGATCTTCTCGACGTACGAGCCGTCCTTCTTGCCGGACTTGCACCAGGCGTCCTTGTTGGCCTTCCAGTAGTTCAGCTTCCACTGGCGGTCCGGGACGCGGCCGGTGACCTCGTTGGGCAGGTCGACGCCGGTCTCCTTGCCGAGGCCGAACTGGTGGGCGGTCTTGAAGAACCAGTCCTTGGGCTGGCCCTTCTTGGGGTTGATGCCGCCGTCCTTCTTCCACTCCCGGTCCGCGAGGCCGTAGAAGACGGTGTCGCAGGAGACCTCCAGGGCGCGGCCGAGCGAGATCGGGCCGAAGCTCTCGCCCTCGAAGTTCTTGAAGACCTGGCCGCCGACGGAGTAGGAGCTGGTGCAGGGGTAGCCGCCGTCCCACTCGTAGCCCGCCTGCACGGCGGCTGCGGTGGAGACGACCTTGAAGGTCGAACCGGGCGCGGACTGACCCTGTATGGCGCGGTTGAGCAGCGGGTAGTCGGAGTTCTTGCCGGTGAGCTTCTTGTAGTCCTTGGCGGTGATCCCGCCGACCCAGACGTTCGGGTCGTAGGTCGGGGCGGACGCCATGGCGACGATGCGGCCGGTCTTGGCCTCCATCACCACGACCGCGCCGGAGTCGGCCTTGTAGTTCGTGCCGGTGATCTTGTCGAACTGCTGGCGGGCGGTCTTCATCGCCTGGTTCAGTTCGTACTCGGCGACCCGCTGGACGCGGGAGTCGATGCTGGTGACGAGGTTGGAGCCGGACTCGGCGGGGTCGGCCTTCGCCTGGCCGATGACCCGGCCGAGGTTGTCGACCTCGTAGCGGGTGACGCCGGCCTTGCCGCGCAGTTCCTTGTCGTACTGGCGCTCCAGGCCGCTGCGGCCGACCTGGTCGGAGCGCAGGTAGGGCGAGTCGGTGTCCTGGGCCTTGGTGAGCTCGTCGTCGGTGACGGGCGAGAGGTAGCCGAGGACCTGGGCGGCGTTGGACTTGCCGGGTGCCGCGTAGCGGCGCACCGCCTCCGGTTCGGCGGTGATGCCGGGGAAGTCCTCGGAGCGCTCGCGGATCTGGAGGGCCTGCTTGGGGGTGGCCTCGTCGGTGATGGGGATCGGCTGGTAGGGCGAGCCGTTCCAGCACGGCTGGGGCGTCTTGGCGTCGCACAGCCGGACCTTCTGGAGGACCTCCGTGGTGTCCATGCCGAGGACGCCGGCGAGCTTGGTGAGGACGGCCTTGCCGTCGTCCTTCTGCTTCAGCAGGTCGGTGCGGGAGGCGGAGACCACGAGCCGGGTCTCGTTGTCGGCGAGGGCCACTCCGCGCGCGTCCAGGATCGAGCCGCGCACGGCGGGCTGGACGACCTGCTGGACGTGGTTGCCGGAGGCCTCCTTGGCGTACGCCTCGCCCTCCCGGATCTGGAGGTACCACAGCCGGCCGCCGAGGGTGCCGAGCAGGGAGAGGACGAGGATCTGGATCACGACGAGCCGGATCTGGACGCGTGGTGTCCGTCCGGTCTCGGGAATGTTGGTCACGGTGGTTGGCTCCCCCTCTCAGTGTGTCTCTGAGTCATATACGACGGACCTGTGCGGCCCTGTGGCCAACTGCCTTCCGGTCACAGTCGCTTGACCCCCTTGATGCGGCCGGCGCGCGCGGTGCGGGCCCTGGCCGCCTTCACCCGCAGCCCGTTGCGCTGGCCGCCGATGCGCAGGCCGGTGCCCGAGGACAGCCAGCCGGAGGAGATGTCGGTGCCCTTCCCGGGCGAGTTCGCCTCGGCCAGCGGATCGTTCTCGGCCCGCCGGGCCAGCCACATGATGCCGGGGACGACGAACGGGGCGAGCAGCAGGTCGTAGAGGGCGGCGCTGAACAGCAGGCTGCCCATGCCCACATGGCGGGCGGCGGTGTCGCCGACGAGGGCGCCGACCAGGGCGTACAGCAGGGTGGAACCGATCGCGGCGGCGACCACCACGGCCATCGGGCCGGTGGCCGACTTCAGCCGGCCGTTCTCCGGTCTGACGAGCCCGGCGAGGTAGCCGATGACGCACAGCACCAGGGCGTAGCGTCCGGCGGCGTGGTCGGCCGGCGGGGCGAGGTCGGCGAGCAGACCGGCGCCGAAGCCGACGAGGGCGCCGCCGACATGGCCGTACACGATGGCCAGGCCCAGCACGGTGAGCAGCAGCAGGTCGGGTACGGCGCCCGGGAGGTGGAGCCGGGCGAGAACGCTCACCTGGAGCACCAGGGCGACGACGACCAACGCCGTGGAGAGCAGGATCCGGTTGACGCGCATGGGGATTCAGCTCCTACTGCTGCTCGGACTGGCCGTCGGCGGGCGCGTCGGCGGACGGGGTGATGGTGATGGTCACCGTCGGCGTGGGCACGGGCTTGGGCTTCTTCGGAAGCACCGTGTCGCGCGGGTCCTTGGCCGGGGCCTGGACGACGACGCCGACGATGTCGAGCTTGGTGAAGCTGACGTACGGCGTGACGTAGAGGGTGCGGGTGAGATCGCCGCCGGAGGGGTCGACGCGGGAGACCACGCCGACCGGGACGCCCGGCACGAAGGGCTTGTCGGCCTGCGAGCCGAAGGTGACCAGGCGGTCGCCCTTCTTCACCTCGGCCTTGCCGTTGAGCAGTTGCACGCGCAGCGGGCGGTCGCCCTGCCCGGAGGCGAAGCCGAGCTCGTCGCCGGCCTCCATACGGGTGCCGACGGTGAAGTCGGGGTCGTTGGCGAGCAGGACGGTCGCGGTGTCCGGCCCGACGGTGGTGACCCGGCCGACCAGGCCGTCGCCGTTCAGGACGGTCATGTCGCGCTGAATGCCGTCCTTGGCGCCGACGTCGATGGTGACGGTCCAGGAGAAGCCCTGGGCCGCTCCTATCGCGATGACCTCGGCGCCCTTGATGCCGTACTGGCCGGTGCCCGCCATCTTCAGCATGTTGTCGAGCTGCCGGAGGCGGCTGGTGTTGCGGTCGTCGCTGCCGAGCTTCGCCTTGAGCGCCGCGTTCTCCTTCTCCAGGAGGGCGAGCCGGTCGTGGCGCTCGTCGGAGTCGCGGACGGCGGAGACCGCGTTGCCGACCGGGTCGACCACCGACGACACCCCGTTCTCGATCGGGCCGAAGACCGTGGCCGCGGCGTGTCGGGCGCCCTCGACCGGGGAGTCCTCCCCGCCGCGGATGTCCACCGTGATCAGTGCGAACGCGATGGCGATCAGCAGCACCAGGAGCAGCCGGCTCTCTCGTGTGTCCCTCACGTGCGGCGGCCGTGCCTTCCTCATAGGAATACGGGCAGAAATGGGAAAACCAGGGAACCCCGAGGAACCCTCCGAGGTTCCGGGAGAGGCTCGTTCGGGGGAGCTTATGTCTCTGTGTCAACGACCCGCCGTACGAGATCGGTTCGTCTCGTACGGCGGGATCGAAGCGTCACTTCATCTGCGCGGCGCGGCGTCCAGGACCTGCTGGAGGGCCTCGAACTCCTCGACGCACTTGCCGGAACCGAGCGCCACGCTGTCCAGCGGGTCCTCGGCGATGTGGATCGGCATACCGGTCTCGCGGCGCAGCCGCTCGTCCAGACCGCGCAGCAGGGCGCCGCCGCCGGTCAGCACGATGCCCCGGTCCATGATGTCGCCGGAGAGCTCCGGCGGGCACTTGTCGAGGGTGGTCTTGACCGCGTCGACGATCGCGTTGACCGGCTCCTCGATCGCCTTGCGGACCTCGGCCGCCGAGATGACGACGGTCTTCGGCAGCCCGGACACCAGGTCCCGGCCTCGGATTTCGGTGTGCTCGTCAGCGTCGAGGTCGTACGCCGAACCGATCGTGATCTTGATCTGTTCGGCCGTGCGCTCACCCAGAAGGAGGGAGTACTCCTTCTTGATGTACTGGATGATCGCGTTGTCCAGCTCGTCACCCGCGACACGGATGGACTGGGCGGTGACGATGCCGCCGAGCGAGATGACCGCGACCTCCGTGGTACCGCCGCCGATGTCCACCACCATGTTGCCCGTGGCCTCGTGGACCGGCAGGCCGGAACCGATGGCCGCCGCCATGGGCTCCTCGATGATGTGCACCTGACGGGCGCCGGCCTGGGTCGACGCCTCGATGACGGCGCGGCGCTCGACACCCGTGATGCCCGAGGGCACACAGACGACGACCCGCGGACGAGCCAGATACCGCCGCTTGTGGATCTTCAGGATGAAGTAGCGGAGCATCCGCTCGGTGATCTCGAAGTCGGCGATCACGCCGTCCTTCAGCGGACGGACGGCAACGATGTTGCCAGGTGTGCGCCCGATCATCTTCTTCGCTTCGGCGCCGACCGCGAGGATGCCACCGGTGTTGGTGTTGATCGCGACGACGGACGGCTCGTTGAGTACGATCCCGCGACCCCTGACGTACACCAGCGTGTTGGCGGTCCCGAGGTCGACAGCCATGTCACGGCCGATGAACGACATTGAGTTCCCCATCAGGATTCGACTGGCCTACCTGCAGGCTTTTGAAGGCTTTTCAGGTCGGCGAGGTGGGTGCTGTGACGTGAAGGGTTACATCGTAGACGCGCCTGCACGAACACTGCGCGAGGGTCTTCGCCATTGTCATCAGATGCGCGGCCGTCTCGCCCCCGGAGACGGTCCAACCGAGGCACACGTTCCCCCGATCGGCACGCATATGCCGAAGGACGGCCGAAAATGCACGGCCGTCCCAGGTCAGGCGGGCTGGGAGACCTGACGGCCCCTCAAAAAGTAGTCCGAAAATTTATTCTCAGGCACGGCCCGGGAAGAAGATCTTCACCTCGCGTTCGGCGGACTCCTCGGAGTCCGAGGCGTGGATCAGGTTCTCCCGGACGATGACACCGAAGTCACCGCGGATGGAGCCGGGGGCCGCGGCGATCGGGTCGGTCGGACCGGCCAGCGCCCGCACGCCCTCGATGACCCGCTCGCCCTCGACGATCAGGGCCACGACGGGACCGGACGCCATGAACTCGACCAGCGGCTCGTAGAAGGGCTTGCCCTTGTGCTCCCCGTAGTGCAGCTCCAGGGTGTCCTGGTCCAGCGTGCGCAGCTCCAGCGCGGTGATCTGCCAGCCGGCCTTGCGCTCGATACGGCTGATGATCTCGCCGGTCAGGCCGCGACGGACGGCGTCGGGCTTGAGCAGGACGAGGGTGCGCTGGGTCACGGGAGGACTCCTTCTTGCTGCCGGGTGTGCGGTGGGATGAGGTTACAGGGCGTGTTCGGGCGACCGTCACACAGCGTCAGCCGCGGACGGCTCCGCCTGCGCCGCGAATCTCGCCTTCGCCTCGTCGATCTTCCGCCCGTAGTGCACCGAGGCCCACCACAGCGCCGCGAACAGCACCCCGAGGAAGAACATCGTCGGCACGGCGAACCCGGAGGCGATCAGCGCGATCTGGAGCGCCCAGCCCAGGGCGACCCCGCCCGGCCGGGTCACCATGCCGCACAGCACCACGCACAGGAACATCGCGATGCCGCTGACCGTCCACACGGTCGACATCGACAGGTCGGGATCCTTCATCGCGACCAGACCGGCGAAGCCGATGACGAAGACCTCGCCGATCAGGGTCGAGGAACAGAGCGTACGCACGGGAGAAGTCAGTCCCTTCCCAGGAGCAGCAGCCGGGCCTCGCCGACCGTGATGACGGAACCGGTGACCAGCACCCCGCCGCCGGAGAACTCGCCCTCCTCCTCGGCCAGCGTGATCGCGGCCTCCAGGGCGTCGGGCAGCCGCGGTTCGACCTGGACGCGCTCGTCGCCGAACACCTCGACGGCGATCGCGGCGAGCTCGTCCACGTCCATCGAGCGAGGGGTGGAGTTACGGGTGACGACGATCTCCGCGAAGACCGGCTCGAACGCCTCGAGCAACCCGCGCACGTCCTTGTCGCCGCTGGCCCCGACCACGCCGATCAGCCGGCTGAAGTCGAACGCCTCGCCGATCGCCTCGGCGGTGACCTGCGCGCCCGCCGGGTTGTGCGCCGCGTCCAGGACGACCGTGGGCGACTGCCGTACGACTTCGAGCCGTCCGGGCGAGGTGACGGCCGCGAAGGCCTTGCGGACGGTGTCCGGGTCCAGCGTCTCCGCGCGCTGCGAACCGACGCCGAAGAACGCCTCGACGGCGGCGAGCGCGACGGCCGCGTTGTGCGCCTGGTGGGCGCCGTGCAGGGGCAGATACACCTCGGGGTACTCGCCGCCCAGCCCGCGCAGCGTGAGCAGCTGCCCGCCGACGGCGATCTGCCGGGCCACCACGCCGAACTCCAGGCCCTCCCGGGCCACGGTGGCGTCCACTTCCACGGCCTTCTTCAGCAGCACCTGCGCCGCGTCGACCGGCTGCTGGGCCAGGATGACCGTGGCCCCCTGCTTGACGATGCCGGCCTTCTCGGCGGCGATCTCGCCGGGCGTCGCACCGAGCCGGTCGGTGTGGTCCAGGGAGATCGGGGTGACCACCGCGACGTCACCGTCGATGACGTTGGTGGCGTCCCAGCTGCCGCCCATGCCCACCTCGACCACGGCGACGTCCACCGGCGCGTCCGCGAAGGCCGCGTACGCCATGCCCGTGAGCACCTCGAAGAAGGACAGCCGGTACTCCTGCCGGGCGTCGACCATCTCGACGTAGGGCTTGATGTCCTGGTACGTCTCCACGAACCGCTCGGCGGGGATCGGACCGCCGTCCATGCTGATGCGCTCGGTGATCGACTGCACGTGCGGGGAGGTGTAGCGGCCGGTGCGCAGCTCGAAGGCGCCGAGCAGCGCCTCGATCATGCGGGCGGTGGAGGTCTTGCCGTTCGTCCCCGTGATGTGGATCGACGGGTACGCCCGCTGCGGGTCACCCAGGACGTCCATCAGCGCGGAGATCCGGGAGACGGAGGGCTCCAGCTTGGTCTCGCCCCAGCGGGTCGCGAGCTCCGTCTCGACCTCGCGCAGGGCCCGGTCGACCTCGGGGTCCTCGGGCCGGGCCGGCACGTCGGGCTGCGGCGGCCCGCCCTGGGTGCGCAGGGTACGGCTGCCGGCCTCGATCACCGCGAGGTCCGGGTCACGGTCCGTCTCCGCCTCGACGATCTCCTCGAAGGGGTCGAGGGGGTCGGGCCGGTCGCTGCTGTCTGGGGGGAGCTCGCTCACGCCGCCAGTCTACGGAGCATGACCGACAGACGCGGACGAAGGCCCCCGGAACGAGTGGTTCCGGGGGCCTTCACGCCTCCGCGTGGGCGGAGAGCATTGCGCCTTGTCCTTACCGGCCGCGGCCAGGTCCGGATCACCTCCGCAGCAGCGGAGAGCAACTGCCGATCAGCCTAGCGGCAGCCTGGCCAGCTGACCTTCGATCCGCGTGATGTCCTCGTCGGCCTTGGCGAGCCTCGTGCGAATCTTGTCGACCACCTGGTCCGGCGCCTTCGCGAGGAACGCCTCGTTGCCGAGCTTGGCCTCAGCCTGCTGCCGTTCCTTCTGCGCCGTGGCCAGGTCCTTCGCGAGCCGCTTGCGCTCGGCGGCCACGTCGATCGTGCCGGACAGGTCGAGGGCCACCTCGGCACCCGCGACCGGCAGCGTCGCCGTGGCGGTGAACGCGTCGCCCTCCGGCTGGAGCCGCAGCAGCTGGCGGATCGCCGCCTCGTGCGGGGCGAACGGCGTGCCGTCGAGGGTCAGCCGGGCCGGGACCCGCTGGCCGGGCTGGAGCCCCTGGTCGGCACGGAAGCGCCGGACCTCGGTGATGACCGACTGCAGGCTCTCGATCTCCCGCTCCGCCGCGGCGTCACGGAAGCCGCTGTCCGTGGGCCACTCGGCGATGACGACCGACTCGCCGCCCGTCAGGGTGG
The DNA here is from genome assembly GCF_053597355.1 of Streptomyces sp. NPDC001443. NCBI lineage: Bacteria > Bacillati > Actinomycetota > Actinomycetes > Kitasatosporales > Streptomycetaceae > Streptomyces > Streptomyces sp. NPDC001443. The sequence continues at coordinate 334,171 of NZ_JBSFIA010000001.1, read as the reverse complement.
TCCAGAGGGTCTCGGTGACGAACGGGACCACCGGGTGCAGCAGCCGCAGCGTGACGTCGAGGACCTCACCGAGGACGCGCTTGCTGACCTCGGCCGGCTCGCCGCCCGCCAGGAACGTCGTCTTGGACAGCTCGACGTACCAGTCGAAGACCTCGTCCCAGGCGAAGTGGAACAGGGCGTCCGACAGCTTGGCGAACTGGAAGTCCTCGTAGAGCGCGTCGACTTCGGCGACGACCGCGTTCAGCCGGGACAGGATCCAGCGGTCGGTCGCCGACATGGCGGACGCGTCCGGCAGCGGGCCGTCGACCGTGGCGCCGTTCATCAGCGCGAAGCGCGTGGCGTTCCAGATCTTGTTGGCGAAGTTGCGCGAGCCCTGGACCCAGTCCTCGCCGATCGGGACGTCGACGCCCGGGTTGGCGCCACGGGCCAGGGTGAAGCGCAGGGCGTCGCTGCCGTACTTGTCCATCCAGTCCAGCGGGTTGACCGCGTTGCCGAAGGACTTCGACATCTTCTTGCCGAACTGGTCGCGGACCATGCCGTGCAGGGCGATGGTGTGGAACGGCGGGGTGCCGTCCATCGCGTACAGGCCGAACATCATCATCCGGGCGACCCAGAAGAAGAGGATGTCGTAGCCGGTGACCAGGACGGAGTTCGGGTAGAACTTCGCGAGCGACTCGGTCTGCTCGGGCCAGCCCATCGTGGAGAAGGGCCACAGGCCGGAGGAGAACCAGGTGTCGAGGACGTCGGTGTCCTGGTGCCAGCCCTCGCCGGTCGGGGGCTCCTCGTCCGGGCCGACGCAGACGATCTCGCCGTTCGGGCCGTACCAGACCGGGATGCGGTGGCCCCACCACAGCTGGCGCGAGATGCACCAGTCGTGCAGGTTGTCGACCCAGTCGAAGTACCGCTTCTCCATCTCCTGCGGGTGGATCTTGACCTTGCCGTCGCGGACCGCGTCACCGGCGGCCTTCGCGAGCGGGCCGACCTTGACCCACCACTGCATCGACAGACGCGGCTCGATGGTGGTCTTGCAGCGCGAGCAGTGGCCGACGGAGTGGACGTACGGGCGCTTCTCGGCGACGATCCGGCCCTCGGCGCGCAGCGCGGCGACGATCGCCGAGCGGGCCTCCATCCGGTCCAGGCCCTGGAACGGGCCGTGCACGGTGATGACCGCGTGCTCGTCCATGACCGTGATGGCGGGCAGGTCGTGCCGCTGGCCGATCTCGAAGTCGTTCGGGTCGTGGGCCGGGGTGACCTTGACGGCGCCCGTGCCGAACTCGGGGTCGACGTGCTCGTCGGCGACGACCGGGATGGAACGGTCGGTCAGCGGCAGCTTGATGAGCTTGCCGACCAGGTGCTTGTAGCGCTCGTCCTCGGGGTGGACGGCGACGGCGGTGTCGCCGAGCATGGTCTCGGCGCGGGTGGTGGCGACGACGATCGTCTCCTCGCCCTCCCCGTACTTCATCGAGACGAGCTCGCCGTCGTCGTCCTGGTACTCGACCTCGATGTCGGAGATCGCGGTCAGGCAGCGCGGGCACCAGTTGATGATGCGCTCGGCGCGGTAGATCAGCTCGTCGTCGTAGAGCCGCTTGAAGATGGTCTGGACGGCCTGGGACAGGCCCTCGTCCATGGTGAAGCGCTCGCGCGACCAGGCGACGCCGTCGCCGAGGCGGCGCATCTGGCCGGAGATCTGCCCGCCGGACTCGGCCTTCCACTGCCAGACGCGCTCGACGAACGCCTCCCGGCCGAGGTCGTGCCGGGACTTGCCCTCCTTGCCGAGTTCGCGCTCGACGACGTTCTGCGTGGCGATGCCGGCGTGGTCCATGCCGGGCTGCCACAGCGTCTCGTGGCCCTGCATGCGCTTGCGGCGGGTGAGGGCGTCGATGAGCGTGTGCTCGAAGGCGTGCCCGAGGTGCAGGCTGCCCGTGACGTTCGGCGGCGGGATGACGACGGTGTACGCGGGCTTGTCGCTCTTGGCGTCCGCCTCGAAGTAACCACGCTCTACCCAGCGCTCGTACAGCGGCCCCTCTACGTCGGCCGGCGCGTACTGGGTCGGCAGTTCGGTGTGGGTCGCTGATGGCTGCTGCTGAGCGTTGTCGGTCACGGGGTCAGTTTAGGGGTGTCACACGGCGGTCCCGAAACGCATTTGGTCTGTAACGGTGGCGCCCCCGACGCCATGAGGGGGTTGTGCCTGGGACAGGATGTCAGGAACACATAAGCTCTGGAGGGGAACCCAGTAATGAGTCACAACCAGCCGGGCCCGTACGGCGGGCAGCCCCAGCAGCCCGGACCGTACGGCCAGCCGGGTCCCTACGGCCAGCCCGGCCCGTACGGCCAGCCGCCGCAGGCCCCTCAGCCCGGCTACGGCTACCCCCAGCAGACCCCGCCCGCCCAGCCCGGCTACGGCTACCCGCAGCAGCCCCCGCAGGGCGTGCCGCAGCAGCCGAACCCGTACGGTCAGCAGCCGCCCTACGGGCAGCCCCCGTACGGCCAGCAGCCCTACGGGGTCCCCCAGCCGCCCGCGCCCGGCGGTGGTGGCAAGAAGAAGGCGATCATCCTCGGCGCCGTGGCGGCCGCGGCCGCGCTCGCGGTGGTCGCGTACCTGGCGCTCGGCGGCAGCAGCGGCGGCGGCGGTTCGGACATCGCCGACGACGGCCCGCACAAGCTGACCACCCCGGCGACGGTCCTCACGGACTACAAGAAGTCCGCGGACGCCGACAGCGGCGGCTTCGACAAGAAGGACGTCAAGGACGCCGAGAAGCACGGCGTGAAGAACGCCAAGGACGTGCACGCCGGTTACCAGTCCGGGGACGAGACCAACTACCTGGCCATGAAGATGATCAACTTCATGGGTGTGTACGGCGACATCGACGACCCGGAGGCGGTCGTCGACGCGATGTTCGCCGACATGAAGAAGAACGCGAGCGCCGACGAGGGCCAGGTCGTCGGCAGCCCGAAGGCCTACACGCCGACCGGTCTCGACGGCGCGGTCCTCAAGTGCCAGGAGACCAAGGTCAAGGGCGACGACTCGTCGTCCGGCGCGGCGGCCGGGCCGAGCGAGATCAGCATGCCGGTGTGCATCTGGGGCGACCACAGCACGCTCGGCGTCGTCATCCACGTCGACATGGCGGACGCGATGTCCGGCAAGGCCGCCGACCTGGCGGGCGCCGCCGACCTGACGGCGAAGTTCCGCGGCCAGGTACGCGTCAAGGCCTGATCCGGATCCGGCGAGGCCCGGGAACGGCCCGCCACGACGGGGAAGGGGCCCCGGTCCGAAGACCGGGGCCCCTTCCCCGTACGCGGTGCGGCGGTTACGCCGTCTTCTGCTCCCCCGAGCCGCGGCCGCGGGCGTCGCGCGGGATCAGCGTCGGGTTCACGTTCGAGCGGACGACGTCCGCCGTGATGACGACACGGGCCACGTCCTTGCGGGACGGGACCTCGTACATCACCGACATGAGGACTTCCTCCATGATGGCGCGCAGACCGCGGGCGCCGGTCTGGCGGAGGATCGCCTGGTCGGCGATGGCCTCCAGCGCCTCCCGCTCGAAGTCCAGCTCCACGCCGTCGAGTTCGAACAGGCGCTGGTACTGCTTGACCAGCGCGTTGCGCGGCTCGACGAGGATCTGGAGCAGGGCCTCCCGGTCCAGGTTGTGGACGCTCGTGATGACGGGGAGACGGCCGATGAACTCGGGGATCATGCCGAACTTGACCAGGTCCTCGGGCATGACGTCCTCGAACTGGTCCTTGGCCTCCAGCTCGCGCTTGGAGCGGATCGTCGCGCCGAAGCCGATGCCCTTGGCGCCGGCCCGGGACTCGATGAGCTTCTCCAGGCCCGCGAAGGCGCCGCCCACGATGAACAGGACGTTCGTCGTGTCGATCTGGATGAACTCCTGGTGGGGGTGCTTGCGGCCGCCCTGCGGCGGGACCGAGGCCGTCGTGCCCTCCAGGATCTTCAGCAGCGCCTGCTGCACACCCTCGCCGCTCACATCGCGCGTGATCGACGGGTTCTCGCTCTTGCGCGCGACCTTGTCGATCTCGTCGATGTAGATGATCCCGGTCTCGGCCTTCTTGACGTCGTAGTCGGCCGCCTGGATCAGCTTGAGCAGGATGTTCTCGACGTCCTCGCCGACATACCCGGCCTCCGTCAGCGCCGTCGCGTCGGCGATGGCGAACGGGACGTTGAGCATACGGGCGAGGGTCTGCGCGAGGAGTGTCTTGCCGGAGCCCGTGGGACCCAGCAGCAGGATGTTGGACTTCGCCAACTCGATGGCGTCCTCGCGGCTTTGACCGCCGCCGTTCTCACCGGCCTGGACCCGCTTGTAGTGGTTGTACACCGCGACGGAGAGCGCCTTCTTGGCCGCTTCCTGGCCGACCACATAGCCCTCGAGGAACTCGTAGATCTCGCGGGGCTTGGGGAGTTCCTCCCAGCGCACCTCGCTCGTCTCCGCGAGCTCTTCCTCGATGATCTCGTTGCAGAGATCGATGCACTCGTCGCAGATGTACACACCGGGGCCTGCGATGAGCTTCTTGACCTGCTTCTGGCTCTTGCCGCAGAACGAGCACTTGAGCAGATCGCCGCCGTCACCGATGCGTGCCACGGTGTGCTTCCCCTTCGCCTGGGAGACGCCTGGACGCTTACGAGTCCAGCGGCTCCTGGTGCTGCCTTATGTCCGACGGTACCTTGCCGAGCCCCCCGTTCGGGCCCCCCTTGGCACGGTTCACTTTGTCGTGCACCTTGCCGCGCACGGCGCGCGATCCTGCCAAGGGGCGGCAGACGATACATGCCTGAGCGTCAGCGGACGCTGCTGTTGTTCATCTTCCGGGTGGAGATGATCTGGTCGACCAGGCCGTACGCGAGCGCGTCCTCGGCCGTGAGGATCTTGTCGCGCTCGATGTCCTCGCGGATCTTCTCGATGGGCGTGGTGGAGTGCTTGGCCAGCATCTCCTCCAGTTGCGAACGCATCCGCAGGATTTCGTTCGCGGCGATCTCGAGGTCCGAGACCTGGCCGCGACCGGTCTCGCTGTAGGGCTGGTGGATCAGCACGCGCGCGTTCGGCAGGGCCATGCGCTTGCCCGGCGTACCGGCCGCGAGGAGGATCGCCGCGGCGGAGGCCGCCTGGCCCATGCAGACCGTCTGGATGTCCGGCTTCACGAACTGCATGGTGTCGTAAATCGCAGTCAGCGCGGTGAAGGAGCCGCCGGGGCTGTTGATGTAGACCGAGATGTCGCGGTCGGGGTCCATCGACTCCAGGCACAGCAGCTGCGCCATGACGTCGTTGGCGGATGCGTCGTCGATCTGCACGCCGAGGAAGATCACGCGCTCCTCGAAGAGCTTCGCGTACGGGTCGTACTCGCGGATGCCCTGGGAGGTGCGCTCCACGAAGCGCGGGATGACGTAGCGGGACTCGGCCGAGGGCCCGGTGTACTGGGCGCGCGCACCGTCGTAGAGGCTGCTGCCGGGGAAGTCGTTCACGGTGTCTCCTGAGAGGGGCTGGGGCGGTGGCTGACGGCTGGGACGGCGTGCGGCCCCAAAGAGGGACCAAGCCCTGTCAACGGACCCGCACACGGCCTCCAGGGGGCCACGACGGGCCACCCATGGACGCCGGGCGTGGTTCGGGCCCGTTCGGGCCCGAACTACGCAGCTCCGGTACCGCCACCGCCCGGCATGCCGGCGGCCGTCGGGATGACGTCGTCGATGAGGCCGTACTCCTTGGCCTCGAAGGCGTCGAACCAGCGGTCGCGGTCCGAGTCGCGGGTGACCTGCTCGACCGTCTGACCGGTGTGCTGGGAGGTCAGCTCGGCCATGCGCTTCTTGGTGTGCAGCAGCCGCTCGGCGTGGATCTTGATGTCGGAGGCCGAGCCGGCCAGGCCCGCGGAGGGCTGGTGGATCAGGATCTCGGCGTTCGGCAGCGCGAAGCGCTTGCCGGGCGTGCCCGCGCTGAGCAGGAACTGGCCCATCGAGGCCGCCAGACCCATGGCGATGGTCACCACGTCGTTCTTGATGAACTGCATCGTGTCGTAGATCGCCATGCCGGCCGTGATCGAGCCGCCGGGGCTGTTGATGTACAGATAAATGTCCTTCTCCGGATCGGCGGCGAGGAGAAGGAGCTGTGCGGTGATCTTGTTCGCGATGTCGTCGTCGACCGGCTGGCCGAGGAAGATGATCCGCTCGTTGAGCAGCCGGTTGTAGACCTGGTCGCCGAGGCCACCACCGATGGAAGGCTCGCCGGCGGCGGAGGGCATCAGATTCGTCACGTATCCACCTGCTCGTCTTACGACGGCGCCGGGCCGTCTCACGTGTTCTGCCGGGGCGCAGGGCCGTCCGGCCGTTTCCGGGAACTCCCCTGCCCTCGTACTCATGGACCCTAACGCGCGGGTCCCTTCAGGGAATCCCGCAAAGGGAACTGTTCGCTGTGAGCGCAGGTCGCCCGGCGGACCGGGGCGGAATGCGGGCTGCGGGGGCCTTGCCGGGGCGCCTGGGGCCGTGGGGCGTGCGGGGCGGGGTGTACCCGGGGGGCGGTGCCCACGGGGCGTACCGACGGGGCTGGGGGCGTGGCACGCCGGGCGTCGCCGTGGGGGCCGCGCGGCCGGGCGGCCCCCACGGCGACGCCCGGCACGCGGTCATGCGGTTCCGGGCCGCGGTCCGTGTGTGCGGTTCGCGGCCGTCGGCGGTCCCTGTGCCGGGTACGCGGTCCCGGGGCGGCGGCGGGGTGTACGGCGAAGGGCCCCGGGGCGCAGTGCGTCCCGGGGCCCTTCGTGCTGTGCGTGTCAGAAACGGCGCGAGGCTCAGGCCTCGGGCTTCTCCTCGACCTCGGCCTCGGCGTCGGCCTCGGCCGTCTCGGCGGCGGCCTCCTCGGCCTCCTCCTCGTCGTCCAGGTCGACGACCTCGCCGTTGGTGTCCTTGACCGTGGCGGCCTCGACGACCAGGGCCAGGGCCTTGCCGCGGGCGACCTCGCCGACCAGGAGCGGAACCTGGCCGCCCTCGACGACCGCCTGGGCGAACTGGTCGGGGGACATGCCGGAGGACGCGGCGCGACGCATGAGGTGCTCGGTGAGCTCCTCCTGGTTGACGTTCAGGTTCTCCCGCTTGACGAGCTCGTCCAGCACGAACTGGGTCTTGATGCCCTTGACCGCGGCCTCGTTGGTCTCGGCGTCGAACTCCTCCTCGGTCTTGCCCTGGATCTCCAGGTACTTCGCGAGGTCGAGGCCCATCTGGCCGAGCTGGTGGTGCTCGAGGTTGTGCTTGCGGGTGTTGATCTCGTCCTCGAGCAGCTTCTCGGGGACCGGGACCTCGACCAGCTCGAGCAGCTTCTCCAGGACGCGCTCCTGGGCCTGCGTGGCCTGGTCGTACTGCTTCATGTTCTCGAGGCGCTTGCGGCTGTCGGCCTTGAGCTCGTCGAGGGTGTCGAACTCGGAGGCGAGCTGCGCGAACTCGTCGTCCAGCTCCGGCAGTTCGCGGGCGGCGACCTGGGTGACCTTGACGGTGACCTCGGCCTCCTTGCCGGCCGCCGAGCCGCCCTTGAGCTCGGAGGTGAAGGTGGCCTCGCCACCGGCCTCCAGGCCCTTCACGGCCTCGTCGATGCCGTCGAGCAGCTCGCCGGAACCGATGGTGTACGAGACACCCTCGGCGATGCCGTCCTCGAGGACCTCGCCGTCGACCTTGGCCTGCAGGTCGATGGTGATGACGTCGCCGTCCTCGGCGGCACGCTCGACGGGGCTCGTCGACGCGAAGCGCTCACGGAGCTGCTCCACCGACTTCTCGACGTCCTCGTCCGACACCTCGACGGCGTCGACCTCGACCTCGATGCCGGAGAAGTCCGGGATCTCGAGGGCCGGGCGGATGTCGACCTCGGCGGTGAAGTTCAGCGTCTCGCCGTCCTTCAGCTCCGTGATGTCGACCTCGGGCTGGCCCAGCACGGCGAGCTCGGCCTCGTTGACCGCCTCCGTGTAGAACTTCGGAAGCGCGTCGTTGACGGCCTCCTCCAGCACGGCGCCACGGCCGAACCGCTGGTCGATGACCCGGGCCGGGATCTTGCCCTTGCGGAAGCCCTTCACCGTGACCTGCTGGTTGATCTTCTTGTACGCCGCGTCGAGGCTGTCCTTGAGCTCCTCGAAGGGCACCTCGACAGTGAGCCGAACCCGGGTCGGGTTCAGGGTCTCCACGGCGCTCTTCACGGTTCGGTCTCCTTGTGGCTGACTTCTTGGTTTCTGCCGGGACCCGACGGGTCCGGCGGACTTCGTCGCCCGGAGACTTCAGAACAAGAGACACACGGGCGCGCAGTTTGCATAGTAACCGCAGCGGCTACCCGCCCCCAAAGGCGATCACACGAGGGTGATCCTTCCGGACTGCCGTCCGGATGGTCGGGGTGGCGGGATTTGAACCCACGGCCTTCCGCTCCCAAAGCGGACGCGCTACCAAGCTGCGCCACACCCCGTCTGGTGCGAGACGTAGGGTACATGCCCGCAGGCAGCGGGGCTGCCGCATTTCCCGCGGAGGCAGGGAGTGTGCGGCGAGCACGTGCGAACCGCTACGATGCCTGTGTGCCGCGGTCACCCGACCTGCGACGCATCCGTGCGGGCGTAGCTCAATGGTAGAGCCCTAGTCTTCCAAACTAGCTACGCGGGTTCGATTCCCGTCGCCCGCTCTGCGTGAATTCAGGGCCCGGTCCGAAGAGTGATCTTCCGGCCGGGCCCTGCCGCGTTCACCGGTGCCGGGGCCGAGATCACTCCGCCCGAATCACTCCGCCCGAATCACTCCACCCAGAACCCGGATCGCTTCGCCGAGATCATCCGTCCGGGGTCGCCGCGTCCGGGATCACTTCGACGCGCCCGGGATCACTTCCCCGCGCCCCCGGATGCCGCCGGGCGCGGGGTCGCCCGCTCCGGCGCGTGCGCCATCACTTCCACGCACCCCCCGCGTCGAGCGTTCCCGTCGGAACGGCCGGCTCAGAAGTTGATCGAGTTGATCGTGTCCGCGAGCGAGTTCAGGAAACGGTTTATCGACGGAGCCATGCCCGTCGAGGCGAGGAAGAAGCCGAACAGGATCGCGACGATCGCGGGGCCCGCCTTGATCGAGCCGCCCCGGATCAACACCACCAGGATGATCGCCAACAGCAGCACCACGGACAGTGAAATGGCCACAACTGATCACACCCTCGGTCGGTCCGCTCTCCCGGCCCGGGGATGCCGGCCCCGCGCACCCCCGCCAGAACCATCGTGCCACCAACACGGCCCGCGTATGCGGCCCGTGACGCATCATCGGCCGGAACCGGGCTCCGGCGTTCGCGCGAAACGACGCCGGGCGCGGCAGGCACAGCAATTCGAGGTCCCACTCGCGCAGGGAATTACACGGACCGTTTCAATATCCACACAGCCCGTCCGCAGCCAATTCGCCTCGCCGGCCGCCGACCGCGGCAGGCGCCCCCACCGGCGCCGATATGCACCCTTTCGCATGGATGAATTGCGACATCAGCGGAGGAATCTCCGCGCCGGAGCGTCGTCCATGTGGGCGCCATCACGCTGTCGGCGAAGTCGACTCGGGGAAATCCCGGGGTGCCCGCACCGCATAAAACCGTATCGACGTGGGGTGTTTTACGGAAACCCACGGACGACGCTAGGGTGCCTCAAATGTTCCACGCCGCCTCGCCCCCGCCGCACGTCGAGCAGGACCAGAAAAACCAGGACAAGCAGGACACACAGAACAAGCAGCACGAGAACGGTGATCGGTCGCAGAACAGGCCCAAGCGGCGCGACTCGTTCTTCGACAACGCCAAGTACCTGGCGATCGTGCTGGTGGCCGTGGGCCACTCCTGGGAGCCGCTGAAGGGCGACAGCCGGATCCTCCAGGGCGCGTACATGGTCGTGTACGCGTTCCACATGCCCGCGTTCATCATCATCTCCGGCTTCTTCTCGCGGAGTTTCGACGCGCGCCCGGACCGGCTGAAGCGGCTCGTCACCGGTGTCGCTGTGCCGTACGTCCTCTTCGAGACGGCCTACCCGCTGTTCAAGCGGTTCGTGGACCACACCCCGGACCAGGAGATCAGTCTCCTCGACCCCTGGTACCTGACCTGGTTCCTGTGCGCCCTGTTCATCTGGCGGCTCACCACGCCGATCTGGAAGCTGGTGCGCCATCCGCTGCCGCTCGCGCTCGGCGTGGCGGCGCTCGCCTCCGTCACGCCGGCCATCGGTGACGACCTGGACCTGCAACGCGTCCTTCAGTTCCTGCCGTTCTTCGTGCTGGGGCTGTGTCTGAAGCCGGAGCACTTCCGGCTGGTGCGCCGCCGCTCGGTACGGATCGCCGCCGTCCCGGTGTTCGCGTTCGCGCTGGCCTTCGGCTGGTGGGCGGTGCCGCGGATGAACGCCGCGTGGCTCTACCACCGCGACGCCGCACAGGAACTGGCCGCGCCCTGGTGGGCCGGGCCGGTGATGCAGCTGGCGCTGTTCGGCTGCTCGCTGGTGCTGTCCGCCTGCTTCTTCGCCTGGGTGCCGGGCCGCAGGCTGTGGTTCACGGCACTCGGCGCGGGCACGCTCTACGGTTATCTGCTGCACGGTTTCCTGATCAAGGCCGGTGTGTACCGTGGCTGGTTCGAGCACACCTGGCTGCACCGGCCGCTCGGCGAGATCTTCGTCAGCGTCCTCGCGGCCGCGGCCGTCACCCTGTTGTGCACCCCGCCCGTGCGGCGGGTGTTCCGGTTCGCGATGGAGCCGACGATGGCGTGGGCCTTCAAGCGGGACGCGGCGGAGGTCGCGCGTGAGCGTGAACGCGTGAAGGTCAGCGTCTGACCCCCGGGCGTACGCCGGATCTTGTCCGCGGGTTCGCCGTGGCCGGTCGCGCAGTTCCCCGCGCCCCTTCAGAGCTCGTCCTCGGGGCGCGTTCAAAGTCCCAGGAGCCGGCGCATGTGGGCGTACTTCTCGGTCAGTCGGTCCCGGGTGGCCGGGTCGAGGACCGCCAGGCGCGCCGGGTCCGCGTTGTGCGCCAGGTCCGCCTCCTTCACCAGCAGCGCCCCGGGCGTGGCGAGGACGCGCCGCGCGTACGCCGCCGGGTCCTCCCCGGTCCGCTTGGTGACGGCGAGCACGATGTCCTTGGTGCGCGCGCTCAGCGCGGCCTCGTGCAGCCACCGCGCGGACAGCGCGTCGTCCTCGACGGAGTCGTGCAGCCAGGCCGCCGCGATCTGTTCGTCGTCACCGCCGCGTTCGCGCACGCCGTCGGCGACGGCCCGCAGGTGTTCGGCGTACGGCCGTCCCGCCTTGTCGGTCTGTCCCTGGTGCGCCGCCCGGGCCAGCGCCTCGACCTCGGCGAGGGTCAGCATGGCCGCGGTCACCGGACGGCGGCCGCGGTCGGGCCCTCGCGGCAGACCAGCAGCAGCGCCCGGTCGTCGTTGACGTCCTTCGCCACCGCCTCGATGAGGTGCCAGGCGGCGCCCTGGAAGCCGCCGGCGACATACCGGTCGGCCGCGCCGGTCAGCCGGTCGATGCCCTCGACGATGTCGCGGTCGGAGGTCTCGACCAGGCCGTCGGTGAACAGCATCAGCACGTCGCCGGGGCGCAGGGAGCCCTTGACCGGGTCGAACCGGGCACCGTCGTAGACACCGAGGAGCGGGCCCTCGGCGGCCTTCTCCTCCCAGCGGCCGCTGCCCGCGCTGAGCTGGAGGCCCGGCGGGTGTCCTGCGGAGTAGAGCTCGTAGTCGCCGGAGTCCAGGTCCAGGACCAGGTGGATGGAGGTCGCGAAGCCCTCGTCCCAGTCCTGGCGCAGCAGGTAGCCGTTGGCGGCCGGGAGGAAGGCGTGCGGCGGGAGGGAGCCGAGCAGACCCCCGAACGCGCCCGACAGCAGCAGGGCGCGGGAGCCCGCGTCCATGCCCTTGCCGGACACGTCGGTGAGGACGACCTCCATCGTGCGGCCGCCGTTCGTGCGGGCCGCGACCACGAAGTCGCCGGAGAAGGACTGGCCGCCCGCGGGGCGCAGTGCCATCTCTCGGTGCCAGCCGCGGGGCAGCTTCGGCAGCTTGCTCTGCACCCGGATGCGTTCGCGCAGGTCGAACAGCATGGTGCCGCCGCGCCGCCAGGGCACGCCGACGCGACTGCGGAACTGGGCGATCAGCAGTCCGATGAATCCGCAGGCGGCGACGACCAGGACCACGCCAGGGGTGACCCGGGAGGGCCCCTGGGTGTAGGGCCCCAGTTTCACGGACTCCACGATCAGCGCGGTGGCCGCGGCCGCGTACAGGCCCAGCAGGCTCGCCGGGCGCAGCAGCAGGCCGCCGGCGACGATCGGCAGGACCAGCGCGGCCGGTGAGCACCAGACCGAGTTGGCGAGGGTGGTGGCCGCGATCAGCGGGATGGTGAGCAGCAGTCCGGCCAGCGCGATCCAGTCCGAGCCGTCGCCGCGGAAGTAGTCCACGGCGGATCTGCGCACGCCGACGCGGGCCCGGTGCCATTGCATCTTCAACCGGGCCGTGAACGTCTCGGCCGCCGCGCGCCGCTCTCGTCCTGCTGCCATTAGTTCGGGACCCTATCCATCGGACCTGCCGCTTGGCACGGGAGGTCCCGCTTGTCCCCCGTCCGAGCCTCGCCCTCACAGTGAACTTCACGGGAGGCCGCCGTGCTGCGGGCACGGAGAAATTGGCTGGCCGCACCCGTGATGCCCTGGTACGCATGGCCCATGGCACATCACTTGCCCGACGGGGCGACCGACCTGCGGGTGCTGCGGCAGGGCGACTGGGACCAGTGGTACGGCAACCTGAATCGTGCCTTCGGCGGTGGTGCGGAGTCGGCCGAGGTGGTGGCGCTGTGGCGCGACGAACTCGTCGACGCCGACCGGGCGCTGGGGGTGTGGGACGGGGACCGGTGTGTGGGATCGGCGGCGGCGTACCCGTTCCGGCTGACCGTGCCGGGCGGCGCCCCGGTACCCGCGGCGGGCGTCGCGATGGTCGGCGTGGCCGCCACGCACCGCCGGCGCGGGGTGCTGACGAGGATGATGCGACGCCAGCTCGACGACGTACGGGCCTGGGGCGAGCCGCTGGCGGTGCTCACCGCGTCGGAGCCGGCGATCTACGGCCGGTTCGGGTACGCCCCGGCGGCCTTCGGGATCAGGGCCGAGATCGACACCGGCCGGGTGACGCTGTCCGTGCCGGACGGCACGGATGCCGTACGGCTGCGGTACGAGCGTCCGGCGGACGTCCTGGACGTGTGCGAGGCGGTGTACGCGCGGACGGTGCCGGCCCGTGCGGGCATGCTGGCCCGGCAGCCGGGCTGGGAGCGGGTGTGGCTGCTGGACACGGAGCGGGACCGGGACGGCGCGTCGGCGTTGCAGTGCGTGGTCGCCGAGCGGGACGGGGAGCCCACCGGGTACGCCCGGTTCCGGGTCGCGATGCGGTGGACGGACAGCGGGCACGACGGGCAGGTGGTCCTCCAGGACCTTGCGGCGCTCGATCCGGCGACGGAGGCGGCGCTGTGGCGCTTCCTGTTCGGCATCGACCTGACGACCTCGCTGAAGGTGCGCGAACGGCCCGTCGACGAGGCATGGCAGTACCAGGTGTCCGACATCCGGCGGTGCCGACTGCGGCTGCGGGACTCGTTGTACGTACGGCTGGTGGAGGTCGGGGCGGCGCTGGCGGCGCGGACGTACCAGGCGCCGGTGGACGTGGTGTTCGAGGTCGAGGACGCCTTCTGCCCGTGGAACGCGGGGAGTTGGCGGCTGACCGGCGACGCGAAGGGCGCGTCCTGCGTCCGCACCACGGACGCCGCCGATCTCGCCCTCTCGGTACGGGAGTTGGGGGCGGTGTACCTCGGCGGGGTGTCGCTGGCCGCGCTGGCGGCGGCCGGCCGGGTGCGCGAGCTGCGGCAAGGGGCCCTGGTCGAGGCCTCGTCGGCGTTCGGCGCACTCGTGGCCCCCTGGCTGCCGCACGGGTTCTGAGCCGGTCCGGCGGTCCCGCGCGGCCTGGACGCGCGGTCCGCCGGGTCAGGGGACGCGGGTCCGCCGGGTCAGGTCCGCTGGCAGGTCGGGCACCAGAAGAGGTTGCGGGCGGCGAGGTCGGCGGCGCGGATCCCGTCGCCGCAGAGGTGGCAGGGCAGGCTGGCGCGGCGGTAGACGTAGACCTCGCCGCCGTGGTCGTCGACGCGGGGCGGGCGGCCCATCGCCTCCGGGGTGTGCTGGGGGCGGACGGTGTCGATGCGGTTGTTGCGGACGCCCTCGCGCATGAGCCCGATCAGGTCGCCCCAGATCGCGTCCCACTCGGCGGGGGTGATGTCCCGGCCCGCCCGGTAGGGGTCGATGTGGTGCCGGAAGAGGACCTCGGCGCGGTAGACGTTGCCGACCCCGGCGATGACCTTCTGGTCCATGAGGAGCGCGGCGATCGTCGTACGGCTGCGGCGGACGCGGGCGTACGCGGCGGCCGGGTCGGCGTCCGCGCGCAGCGGATCGGGGCCGAGGCGGTCGTGTATCGCCTGCTTCTCGGCGCGGGTGATCAGCGCGCAGGTGGTGGGGCCGCGCAGGTCGACGTACGCGGTGTCGTTGGCGACGCGCAGGCGGACGGTGTCCGTGGGCGGGGGCGCGGGGGCGTCGCCGAAGTCGACCTTGCCGAAGAGGCCGAGGTGGATGTGGACCCAGTCGGCGTCCTCGTCGTCGCGGAAGCCGAGGAAGAGGTGCTTGCCGTGGGCGTCGGCGGTGCGCAGGACGGCGCCGTCGAGGAGGGCGGCCGCCTCGCCGAACCTGCCCTGGGGGCTGGTGACCCGCGCGGCACGGGCCGCGAAGGCGGCGGCGTAGTCCTGCGCGAGCCGGTGAATCGTGTGCCCCTCTGGCACGTCCTGTCGTCCTTTCCCACCCGTACGCCGGTCCTGGTCTGCTGACCGTGGAACCCGGGGAGATCCGTCGGAACCCGAAGGGCCCCGGGGGCGGTCACCCCCGGGGCCGGGCGTCTGCCGCTGTTGCCGCTACTGCTGCGGGTGGTGCGCCGGGATCGGCGGGAGGTCGCCCGTGGTCTCGTAGCCGGAGAGCATGTCGATGCGGCGGATGTGGCGCTCGTCACCGGAGAACGGCGTGCCGAGGAAGGTCTCGACGAACTTCGTCGCCTCCTCCTGGCTGTGCATCCGCGCGCCCACGGCGACCACGTTCGCGTTGTTGTGCTGCCGGCCGAGGGACGCGGTCTCCTCGCTCCAGGCGAGGGCCGCCCGTACGCCCTTCACCTTGTTCGCGGCGATCTGCTCACCGTTGCCGGAGCCGCCGATGACGATGCCCAGGGCCTCGGGGTCCGCGGCCGTGCGCTCCGCGGCGCGCAGGCAGAAGGGCGGGTAGTCGTCCTGGGCGTCGTAGATGTGGGGGCCGCAGTCGACGGGCTCGTGTCCCGCCTCCTTGAGCCATTCGACGAGGTGGTTCTTGAGTTCGAAGCCCGCATGGTCGGAGCCGAGATACACGCGCATGGATCGAGTGTGACACGGGTGTTGCGGGGCAGCAGCGGTGGGTGTGCGACGGACGGGTGTGACCGGGGCTACAGAACCTTAGGTTCTTCCGACGTACGATCCGGAATCAAAGGTTCCAGGATTCGTAACCCTCCGTTTCGCTGGACCGTCCCGTACACCGCTCGTGCGGGAGCCCCTCGAGTGGCGCAAAGGAAATCCCTCCATGACTTCGCAGTCGACCCTGACGAAGACCGGAAGCGGCCACGGAGAGCCCGGCGATCCCGGCTCCTCTCTCCACGCCGGTCTCAAGAACCGTCACCTCTCGATGATCGCCATCGGCGGCGTCATCGGCGCCGGCCTCTTCGTAGGTTCGAGTTCCGGCATCGCCACCGCGGGCCCCGGCATCCTCCTGTCGTACGCGCTCGTCGGCACGCTCGTCGTGCTGGTGATGCGGATGCTCGGCGAGATGTCCGCGGCCAACCCGACCTCCGGTTCCTTCTCCGCGCACGCCGACCGGGCGCTCGGCCGCTGGGCCGGGTTCTCCATCGGCTGGCTCTACTGGTTCTTCTGGGTCGTCGTGCTGGCCGTGGAGGCCACCGCCGGCGCCAAGATCCTGGAGTCGTGGATGCCCGGCGTCCCCCAGTGGGGCTGGGCGCTGATCGTGATGGCGGTGCTGACCGCCACCAACCTGGTCTCCGTCAGCTCCTACGGCGAGTTCGAGTTCTGGTTCGCCGGGATCAAGGTCGTCGCCATCGGCGCGTTCATCGTCGTCGGCGCGCTCGCCGTATTCGGTGTGCTGCCCGGCGTCCACAGCGACAAGGCCGGCCTCGGGAACCTGACCGAGCACGGCGGCTTCCTGCCCCACGGTCCGGGCGCCATCCTCACCGGTGTGCTGCTCGTCGTCTTCTCCTTCATGGGCAGCGAGATCGCCACCCTGGCCGCGGGCGAGTCGGAGGACCCGCAGCGGGCCGTGACCAAGTCGACCAACAGCATCATCTGGCGGATCGGCGTCTTCTACCTCGGCTCGATCCTCGTGGTCGTCTCCCTGCTGCCGTGGAACGACCCGTCGATCAAGGAGAAGGGCTCGTACGTCGCCGCCCTCGACTCCCTCGGCATCGCGCACGCCGGTCAGATCATGAACTTCATCGTGCTGACCTCGGTGCTGTCCTGCCTCAACTCCGGTCTGTACACGGCCTCCCGCATGGCCTTCTCGCTGGGCCGGCGCGGCGACGCGCCCAAGGCGTTCGCGCGGACCACGTCCCGCGGTGTGCCGCGGGCGGCGATCCTGGCCTCCGTCGCGTTCGGCTTCGTCGCGGTGTTCTTCAACTACAAGTTCCCGGACTCGGTCTTCCTCTTCCTGGTCAACTCCTCCGGTGCGGTCGCCCTGTTCGTCTGGCTGGTGATCTGCTTCTCGCAGCTGCGCATGCGGAAGATCATCCAGGCCGAGGCGCCGGAGAAGCTCGTCGTGAGGATGTGGCTGTACCCGTACCTGACCTGGGCGGCGGCCGCGCTGATCGTCTTCGTGCTCGGCTACATGCTGACCGACACCGAGGGGGAGAGCAGCGGGCGCACGACCGTGCTGCTGTCCCTGGGGGTCGCGGCGGTCGTGATCGTGATCGCCCTGGTGAGGGAGAAGGTCCGCGGCGGCCGGACCGCCGCGGTCGAGGCCGCGGCGGCCGCCGACGAGGTGCCGGTGGGCTGAGGCCCGCCGCCCGGACGCCGGGTATGGGTCGAGGGGAGGGAACCCGCGGGTTCCCTCCCCTCGCGCGTTCCCCCGTTCCCGGGTGCACGTGCGCGGGGCCCCCGGTTTCACAGCAGCGTGAAACCGTCCTTGACCCGGTCGTACGTCCGCACGGCCCGGGTCTCGATCCGCGGCTGGTACCAGGTGTTGATCTGGTACGACTTACCGCTCGCGTCGAAGCCCAGCAGTCTGGCGTGCCACTGGACGCCCTTCAGGGTGAACGTGTACTCCCAGACGACCGCCGGGTGGCCGCGGAACGTCGTCTCGTCCAGACGGATCTTGCGATAGTCCTGGCCCTGGTGGGCGTTCTGCTCCGAGGTCCGCCAGGTGTCCATCAGGTCGCCCCGGGCCAGCGAGGACTTGGCCACCAGCTCTTGGGTGCCGTCGGGCGAGGTGTAGTGCACCTCCGCGCCCGTCTTCACGTCCCGCCGCCAGCCCTTGGGCGTCACCCACGCGAACCCGCCGGCCTCCTGGTGCGCTCCCGGCGGCAGGCTGGGCGGCCGGAAGGTGCCCTCGACCGTGGGCGCGGGGGTGCCGGAGGTCGGCGCCGGGGCGGACGCGGAGGCCTTCGGCGAGGAACTCCCCGCACGGGTCCCCGCGGGCGGGGATGACGACATCGCCAGCACCACCGCGACGACCGCGCCCGTGGCGGCCGCGGCACCGGCGGCGACCAGGACGGCCCCGCGGCGCCGGGCCCTCGCCGGGGAGGGCGGTCCGGTGGTCCGCTCGGGCGGGGGCGCGGGCGGGACGGGCAACGGGCGCCGCTCGGTCGCCGCCTGCGCGTGGGCCGCGGCGGCGTCCGCGGCGCGCGGGCCGGCCTCCGGAGTCCGGCCGACGGCACCGGCACCGGCACCGGCACCGGCAGGACCCGTACCGCCCGCTTCGCCCGTACGGCCTGTATCGCCGGTGCCGCGGACGCCGCTGCCGTTGCCCGCGTTGCTGGAGGAGGTCTCGGAGCGCACCTCCGACCGCGCCTCCGACCAGGCTTCCGACCGCGCCTCGAAGACGGCATCGGTGGCGGCCTCTCGAGGCGCGGGCCCGGTGCCCGTGCGCTCGGCGGGTCCGGCGGGTCCGGCGGGTCCGGCCGCCTCGGGCGGTACGGGCGGTACGGGCGGTACGGGCGGCGCGTCCTGCGGGGCCGCCGGGCTCGGCGACGGGATCGCATCCTGTACGGGGGCGGCAGCGGACTCCCTCGGATCACGCGGACCCGGCAGGCGCGAGGCGTCCACGACGTCCGGGGTGGACGGCCTCCCTGACAGCCGGGGCAGGACCCTGGTGGGCGACTCGGCATCAGGGCCGGAATCCCGACCGACGGGGGCCGGGTCCCGGGCGGGCGGGGCCGGGTCCCGGGCGCCAGGGGCCGGATCCCCCGCAGCCGCAGCCGCGTCCTGAGGGCCGGGGTCCAGGTCCCGGAGGCCAGGGGCCGGGTGCCCGGCAGTCGGAGCCGGGTCCCGGGGCATCGGAGGCAGGCCCTCGGGCGTCGCCGAGGGCGCCTCGGGCTCGGGCGAGGGCGCGGGCTCGGGCGGCGCCTCGGGGGCGGAGGAGGCCTGCGCCGGGACCGCGGACGCGGGTACGGGTACGGGGGCGGGCTCGGGACCGGAACCGGTCGCCGTCGGGGCGGCGGAAGCGTCACCGGCGCCCGGCGCCGCGGCGTTCCCCGCCTCCGGCTCGGCCACCGTCCGCGCCCGGACCTCGTACACCGCCCGCGGCTCGACCCCCCGCTCCAGCGCCGACGGTTCGCTCCCCTGCACCGCCGTCGGCCCGGCCTCCTCCGTCGGCTGATGTTCCGGTTCGTACCCCGCCGTCGGACCGGGCTCGTCCGGCGGCCGGGGCTCGGTGGGGGACGTCGCGCCGGGGGGTGCGTCGGGCTCCGCCGTCGCGCTGTCCGCGGCCGGTCGCACCCCGGCCGGCCCTCCCCCGCCGCCGACCGCCAGCGTCGGGGTCGGGTCCGGGAACGCGATCGGGCGCAGGGCCGACTCCACGTCCTCCAGGGACGGCCGCACCGCCGGTTCCTTCTCCAGCAGCGCGGCCAGCACGCCGTGCAGCGGACCGGCGGAGGCGGGGAGTTCGGGCTCCTCGTAGAGGACGGCGTGCAGCGTCGCCAGGGTGGTACCGCGGGAGAAGGGGGAGCGGCCGCCCAGGGCCGCGCAGAGGGTCGCGCCCAGGGACCACACGTCCGACGGCGGGCCCTGGTGCCGGCCGGAGATCCGCTCGGGGGCCATGTAGTCGGGGGAGCCGACCAGCATGCCGACCATGGTGAGCGCCTTGGCGTCCTGGATCGCGGCGATGCCGAAGTCCGTCAGGACGACGCGTCGCCCGCCGCCCTCCACCAGGACGTTGCCGGGTTTGATGTCACGGTGCAGGACGCCCCCGGCGTGCACCTGCCGCAGCGCCGCCACCAGACCGAGGCCGATGCGGGCCGTCTCCCCCGGACCCAGCGGCCCGTCCTCCACGATGACCCGCTCCAGGGAACGGCCGGCCACCAGTTCCATGACGATCCACAGGCGTTCGCCCTCGTCCACCACGTCGTACACCCGCACGACGTGGGGATGGTCGATCCGGGCCGTCGCCCGCGCCTCGCGCAGCGTGCGTTCGCGGCGGGTGCGGGTGTCCTCCGCGTCGAGTCCGTCTATCCGCATTTCCTTGACGGCGACCGGCCGGTCGAGAATTTCGTCGACGGCTCGCCACACCCGCCCCATTCCGCCCTGTCCGATGCTCTCGACCAGTCGATAACGTCCCGTCACCAGCAGCCCCGGAACTCCGCCGCTCCGCGGGTTTCCCGCGCCCCCCTCGTCTCCCGCATCACCCGGATTTCCCGGGCTCCCCAAGTCTCCCGATTTTCCCTGCACTTCCGCCGCACCCCCTCTTCGGCAGTCCGCCCGGCCTCCCCTGACACGCAATAGTCACACTTGCGGCCGTACCAGCATAGTGCGGAGAAATCTTGTGGTACCTCTTCAAGTACTGCGGATTCAGGCGCAGTCCAGGGGGACGCAAGGGGGACGAACATGAGTTCTCGTCGAATGAAGGCCATTGCGGGATCGCTGGTCACGGCATCTTTCTCGGCCGTGATGATCCTTCCGTTCACGGCCACCGCCGATGACCAGGGACCGGGTAGCGACAAGGGGGGAAAGGCCGTCGACCAGGCACCGGCGGGCGTGAAACTGACCACGCTGCTGCCGGAGAAGATCTCGGTCGACAACGGTTCGAAGAAGACGTCGATCAAAGCCACGGTGAAAAACGAGGGAACCAAGAACAGCGGCGACATCAGGCTTTTGGTGGTCGGTTTCGACGGCCTCGAAGTCACGGATGTCCAGGGCTGCACGGCGATCGCGAAAAAGGATCTGCCGTCCGGTTCGAACAGCGGTTTCAGTTGCGCCGTCGGCGATCTCGCGGCGGGCAAATCGAAGTCGTACGACGTCTCCGCGACGTACGACCTGGGCAAGACCGGGAAGATCTGCCTGCCGGTGCAGACCGCCGACGGGAAGAAGACCTTCTGGCAGCAGGGGCCGGTCCCGTTCGGCACGTCCAACCCGTCGCCGAACGCCCCTGCCACCCCGCTGCTGCTCGGCACCGACAACCAGCCGGTGGCACCGGGCGGTGACGAGCTGCCCAGGACCGGCGTCGGACGGGACGTCCTGCCGCTGGGCGCGGCCGGCGCGGCACTGGTCCTGGCGGGCGCGGCGGGCCTGTGGTGGTCGCAGCGGCCGCCGCGGGCCCGGCAGGCCTGAGCCCGGCGGGACCCGAGCCCGTCCCGGGAACGACGAAGAGGTTCGCCGGAGCGCTGTCGCGGCGCGACCCGGCGAACCTCTTCCGCTCCCGCTCGCGCGGGTGCCGTGACGTCAGCGCTTGGCGAGCTTCCAGGCGGCGGGCAGCGCGCCCATCGCCAGCGCGGCCTTCAGCGCGTCGCCGATCAGGAACGGGGTGAGGCCGGCCGCGATCGCTGCGGCGGCGGACATTCCGGTGGCCAGGGCCAGGTAGGGAACGCCGACGGCGTAGATGATCGCCTCGCCGAGCAGCATCGTGCCCGCCGTGCGCAGCACGGAGCGGTCGGCGCCGCGGCGGGCCAGCGCGCCCACGGCGGCGGACGCGAGCAGCATGCCCAGGACGTAGCCGAAGGACGGCGCGGCGCCGCCCGAGGTGCCCTCGGCGAACCACGGCACACCGGCGACGCCCGCCACCGCGTACAGGGCGAGGGCGAGGAAGCCGCGGCCGGCGCCGAGGGAGGTGCCCACCAGCAGGGCGGCGAAGGTCTGGCCGGTCACCGGCACCGGGGAGCCGGGGACCGGGACCGAGAGCTGGGCCGCGAGGCCGGTGAGCGCGGCGCCGCCGAGCACGAGGGCGACGTCCCGGACGCGGGACGCGGGGAGCAGGTCGGCGAGGACCTGTCCGGGCCGGACGGTGGCAGTGGCGGCAGCGGTGCTCATGGGGACTCCGCGGAGGATGGGCGGCGGGGGACACCGTGACGCTATCCCAGCGGTCGTGGCGTGATCACCGTCAGTGGTCGACAAAGGGAGGATCAAGGCCTTGGTGGGCTTCGGACAAAGGTCGTCGGCTACGCACGCTCCGGCGTGATGCCGGTCACTGAGGTCGGGTGGCCTGCGCAACGGGCGGCGGCACGACGGGCTTCTGTAGGGATTCACCAACGCCGGTGGCGGGTGCCGTGGGGGGCCGTCTCGCCCGTCGGTCGCCGTCTGGGCAGCGGTCCGTCGTTTTGCTAGCTTCGACCGCATGGTTGCTCAGGCCCGGTACTTCTCGTCGCGTCGCTATGTCGACCTGCGACGCCAGGGCACGGCCACCTGTCGCCTCCGCGGGTGAGGCGGACGGAGCGATCCGGTGCGCGCCTCACGTCAGCAGACGGCGCAGTGTCGGACCGGCTCCCCGAGGAGATGCCCCATGCCCACTCCCACCTCCACGCCCGTACCCGCCCCCCGCTCCCTGTCCCGGGCCGTGGCGTCCCCCGTCGCGGCTTCCCGTACCCCGTCGGCCCGCCTCTCGCCGCCCCGCACCCCCGCGGCCCGCGCGTCGGCGCCGTCCGCCGTCCCGCGCGTCGCGGACAGCGACCGGCGCCGGACCAGCGCCAGTGTGGTGCTGCGGTCGGTGCTGGAGCACGGGCCGGTCGCGCGCAGCACCATCGCCCGGCTGACCGGGCTGTCCCCGGCGTCGGTGACCGACCATGTGGCCCGGCTCGCCGGGCTCGGGCTCGTCCGCGAGGCCGCCGCGCCCGGACGGTCCAAGGGCGCGGGACGCCCGCACGTGCCCCTCGATCTGGACGACTCCCGGTTCGTGGTGGGCGGGGTGCACGTGGCGGTGCCGTACACCACGGTCGCACTGCTCGATCTGCGCGGACGGGTGCTGGAGCGCCGCGAGTTGAAGCACCGCTGCACCGAGCCGTACGAGGTGCTGGCACGGGCGGCCGAAGAACTGGAGGCGCTGCTGGCCGAGGCGGCGGACAGCCGGCCGCTGGGGGTCGGGGTCGCCGTCGGCGGCTGGGTGGACCGGGACTCCGGGACCGTCGTCGAGCATCCGCTGCTCGGCTGGCGCGAGGTGCCGGTGCGGGAGGTCCTCGCGGCGCGCACCGGGCTGCCGGTCCATGTGGACGGCCACGCGCGGGCGTTGGTCAACGCGGAGCGCCTGTTCGGGCAGGCGCGCGGCAGCCGCAGCGTGCTGCATCTGTTCGCGGGGAACGTGGTCGACGCGGCGTTCGCCACGCATGACGAGGTGCACCACGGCCCCCGTTCCCAGGCGGGGTCCGTCGCGCATCTGCCGCTGGCCGGTGGCACCGAGCCGTGCGACTGCGGCCGGACCGGCTGCCTCCAGGCCGAGCTGAGCGAGCTGACGCTGTGCCGGCGGGCCCGGGAGGCGGGGATCGTCGACGGGGTCAACCCGATGCGGGTGCTCGCCGCGGCGGACGCCGGGAACCCGGTGGCGGTCCGGCTGCTGCGGGAGCGGGCGCGGATGACGGGACGGGCCGCGGGGCTGCTGCTGGACGTGCTCAACCCGGAGCGGGTCGTCGTCACCGAGGTGGGCGTGCTGTTCCGGGAGGACTGTCTCGCGGCGCTGCGGGACGAGGTGGGGGCGGAGCGGGCGGGGTGCGTCGCGCCCACCGGCTTTCGGGACCTCGTCCTGGCCGTGGCGGGCGGTGCGGTGGCCCTGGACGTCCTCTACCGGGATCCGCTCACCGCGTCGTCCGAATCGAATTAATTCAGAAACTCCGAATGTTGACAGGCCTCCCGGCCGGACAGGACGATGTTCGCATGAGCTGTCGCACTCTCTGTTGCTGACGCCCCGGTGCGCCGGGAGCGCGCCCTTCCCGCTGTCTTCCCAGCCGTTTCCCGGCTGACTTTCTCACGCGTATTCCCCGGCCCGGCCCCGCCGTTCCCGGAATTCCGTACGTGCCTTTTCGACGCTTTCCCCCAGGGGGTACTCCCATGCCTTCGTCCTATGACCGTCGGGTGTTTCTCGCCTCGCTGCTCGGTGCCGCCGCCGGTGTCGCCGGGCTCAGCGGCTGCGCCGAGACCAGCGCGGCCGCCACCGACAAGGGCGCCGCCACGGCCCCACTGGCCGACAAGGTGCCGGCCGGCACCAGCCTGAAGATCGCCTCGTACCAGAACGTGCAGCAGTTGCAGTTCGGGCTGGCGAAACTGCCCGCACTGCCTTTCACGGTGTCGAGCTGGGTGAACATCGGGGCCGGCCCCGATGTCATCAACGCCTTCCGGGCGAAATCCCTGGACCTGGCGAACAACGCGGGCATCCCGCCGATCCAGGCGCATTACCAGGGTTATGACGCGAAGATCGTCGCGATCGACGTCACCCGCAAGCCGAACTATCTCTTCGCCACGAAACCCGGCAGCGACATTCACACGGTCGCCGACTTCAAGGGGAAGAAGCTGGCGTTCTCGCAGGGGCAGGCGCAGGGTGTCGTGCTGCTGCGGGCGCTGAAGAAGGCGGGCCTGAAGTACGACGACGTGACGCTGGTCCCGCTGACCAGCAACCAGTTCCTGACCGCGCTCCAGTCCGGCCAGGTCGACATCGCCCCGCTCGCCAACAGCCAGGCGCCGGCCTACCTCCAGCAGTACGGGTCCAAGGGCGCCCGTTCGATCACCACCGACGTCGTCGACCTGCTCAACCTGCTGTGGGCGCCGGTGTCGGTGCTCGCCGACAAGGCGAAGGCGGCCGCGATCGCCGCGTACATCCCGCAGTGGGCCAAGGGCCAGGTCTGGCAGTACGAGAACCCCGACCGCTGGAACGAGGAGTTCTACGTCAAGACGCAGAACCTGACCCTCCCCCAGGCGCGGGCGATCACCACGCTCGCCAACAAGCCGCTGTTCCCGCCGAGCTGGGACGAGGCGATCGCCTGGGAGCAGGAGACCGCCGATCTGCTCGCGGAGGGCGGCTTCGTGAAGAAGTTCGACGTCTCCTCCCTCTTCGACCACCGCTTCGAGGGCATCGCCGCGAAGTCCGTACCCGCCGAGTACCGGAGCTGACCGCCATGACCACCACCACCCTGGGCACGGCCGCCCCCGCCGCCGTGGCCGCGGAGCAGCCGCGGCGGCGACGCCGCAGCCTCGCCCCCGGCAAACGCCTCCCCGCCGCCCGGCTGGCCGGGCCGCTCCTGCTGCTCGCCCTGTGGGCCGGTGCCTCCGCCGCGGGCCGGCTGGACACCGCCGCGGTCCCGGCGCCCTGGACCGTACTGGACACCGGGTTCCGCCTGTGGACCGACGGGACCCTGCCCACCGACGTCCTCACCTCCCTCGAACGCGCGGCGTACGGCTTCGCGTTCGGCCTGACCGCCGGGGTGGTGCTCGCGCTCGCGTCCGGGCTCAGCCGGACCGGGGAGGCGCTGATCGACGGGACCGTGCAGCTCAACCGGGCGATCCCGGTGCTCGGTCTGATCCCGCTGTTCATCCTGTGGCTGGGCATCGGCGAGACCTTCAAGATCGCGATCATCGCGATCGTCGTCTACATCCCGATCTATCTGAACACCCATGCCGCGCTGTCCGGCATCGACCAGCGGTTCGTCGAACTGGCCGAGGTGCAGGGCCTGTCCAGGCTGCGGTTCGTCAGGGAGATCGTGATCCCCGGCGCGCTGCCCGGGTTCTTCGTGGGACTCCGGCTCGGCGTGACCGGCTCCTGGCTGGGTCTGGTGGTCCTGGAGCAGATCAACGCCACCAGCGGCCTCGGTTACATGATGTTCCAGGCCCAGAACTACGGCCAGTCGGACGTCATCCTCGTCGGTCTGCTGATCTACGGGATCTTCGGCCTGGTCTCCGACAGCGCGGTCCGTCTCGTCGAACGGAGGGTGCTGTCGTGGCGCCGCACACTGAGCAGCTGACCCGTCCCGCCGTCCGGCTGCGGGGTCTGACCCGGTCCTTCGACGGGCGTACCGTCCTCGACGGCATCGACCTGGACATCCCCGCCGGACAGTTCGTCGCCCTCCTCGGGCACAGCGGTTCCGGCAAGTCCACCCTGCTGCGGGCGGTCGCGGGCCTGGACCACCAGGTCACCGGAAGCGGGGAACTCACCGCGCCCGAGCGGGTGTCGGTGGTCTTCCAGGACTCGCGGCTGCTGCCCTGGCGCCGGGTGCTGGACAACGTACTGCTGGGGACGGACGGTACGGACAAGGGGCGGGAGGCGCTCGCCGAGGTGGGTCTGGCCGGCCGTGAGCGGGCCTGGCCGAGCGAGCTGTCCGGCGGCGAGGCCCAGCGCGCCGCGCTCGCCCGCTCCCTGGTCAGGGAGCCCGAACTGCTGCTCGCCGACGAGCCGTTCGGGGCGCTGGACGCGCTGACCCGGATCCGGATGCACCATCTGCTGCGCGAGCTGTGGGAGCGCCACCGGCCGTCCGTGCTGCTCGTCACCCACGACGTGGACGAGGCGATCGTGCTCGCCGACCGCGTGCTCGTCCTCGACCGGGGCCGCATCGGCCTCGACCTGACCGTCGACCGACCGCACCCGCGCTCCTACCGGGACCCGCTGCTCGGCGAGTACCGGGAGCGGCTGCTCGCCGCCCTGGGCGTGACGGAGGACCTCGCATGACCCGGCAGCTGCACCTGAACGCGTTCCTGATGAACACCGGCCACCACGAGGCGTCCTGGCGGCTGCCCGAGAGCGACCCGCACGCCCATGTCCGGCTGGAGCACTACGTCCGCCTCGCCCGGACCGCCGAGCGCGGCACCTTCGACTCCCTGTTCCTGGCCGACGGACCCCAGCTGTGGAACAGCGTGGGCCAGCGTCCCTCGGGCGCCCTGGAGCCGCTCACGCTGCTGACCGCGCTGGCGACGGCGACCCGGCACATCGGCCTGATCGCCACCGCCTCCACCTCCTACAACTCCCCCTACAACCTGGCCCGCAAGTTCGCGTCCCTGGACATCGTCAGCGACGGCCGGGCGGGCTGGAACATCGTCACCACCGCCGGCGCCGAGGCGGCCCGCAACTTCGGCCTGGACGCGGAGCCCGCCCACGCCGAGCGGTACGCGCGCGCCGCCGAGTTCGTCGACGTGGCGCTCAAGCTGTGGGACAGCTGGGAGGACGACGCGGTCGTCGCCGACAAGGCGGCCGGGGTCTGGGGCGACGCCGCCAAGATCCATCCGCCCCGGCACCGGGGGACGTACTTCAGCGTCGAGGGCGCCCTCAACGTGCCCCGCACCCCGCAGGGTTACCCGCTGCTCGTGCAGGCGGGATCCTCCGAGGACGGCAAGCGGTTCGCGGCCCGGTACGCGGAGGCGGTGTTCACCGCCCAGCAGACCCTCCAGGACGCGCAGGCCTTCTACGCCGACCTCAAGTCCCGTACCGCGGCGGCCGGGCGTGATCCCGGCCATCTCAAGGTGCTGCCCGGCATCGTCCCGGTCGTCGGCTCCACGCAGGCCGAGGCGCGCGCCGCCGAGCGGGTGCTGGAGGAGCACATCGTGCACCGGCACGGGGTGGCCCACCTGGAGAACCTGCTGCGCCTGCCGGCCGGCACCCTCGAACTCGACGCCCCGCTGCCCGCCGGTCTGCCGCCGGAGAGCGCGATCGAGGGCGCGAAGAGCCGCTACACGCTCGTGGTGGAGCTGGCCCGGCGCGAACGCCTCACCGTCCGGCAGTTGATCGGACGGCTGGGCGGCGGCCGCGGCCACCTCACCTTCGCCGGCACTCCCGAACAGGTCGCCGACGCGATCGAGACGTGGTTCACGCACGGCGCCGCCGACGGCTTCAACATCATGCCCCCGGTCCTGCCCTCCGGCCTCGACGCCTTCGTCGACCACGTCGTGCCCCTCCTGCGCGCCCGCGGCCTGCTCCGCACGGAGTACGGACCGCGGCAGACCCTGCGGGAGCGCTACGGCCTCCCGCGACCCGCCAACCAGTACACCGCCGGCGCACCCGCGCTCGTCTGAAGGGAACACCCGTCATGACCGACCTGCGTATCCAGAAGATCACCGCGAACATCGGCGCCCGGGTCTCGGGCGTCGACATCACCCGGCCGCTGGACGAGGAGACCGTCGCCGCGCTGCGCGAGGCGCTCAACGCGCACAAGGCGCTGGCCTTCGACGCCGAGGGCCTGGACGACGAGGGCCAGCAGGCCTTCGCCCGGCACTTCGGGGACCTCACGACCGCCCATCCGACCGTCGGCGCGGTCGAGGGCGCCCCGAACGTGCTGCCGGTCGACAGCGAGCGCGGCCGGGCCGCCAATCACTGGCACACGGACGTCACCTTCGTCCTCAACCCGCCGCAGGCCAGCACGCTGCGCAGCATCACCGTCCCGCCGTACGGCGGCGAGACGCTGATCGCCAGTTCGGCGGCCGCCTACCGCGACCTGCCCGAGCCGCTGCGCCGGTTCGCGGACACGCTGTGGGCGGAGCACACCAACGACTACGACTACGCGGTGCCGCAGGAGGAGATCGACGAGGAGCAGGCCGCGCAGCGCGCCCAGTTCACGTCGATCAAGTACCGCACGGTCCACCCCGTGGTCCGGGTGCACCCGCTGACCGGGGAGCGCGGGCTGTTCGTCGGCGGCTTCGCGCAGCGCATCGTCGGTCTGTCGCCGGGCGAGTCCCGCAAGATCCTCGACCTGCTCCAGGCGTACGTCACCCGGCCGGAGAACATCCTGCGCTGGCGCTGGTCGGAGAACCAGCTCGTCCTGTTCGACAACCGGATCACCCAGCACTACGCCGTCGACAACTACGACCGCGCGCCCCGGCGGCTGCACCGGGTGACGGTCGCCGGTGACGTGCCCGTCGGCATCGAGGGCAAGGAGAGCTACGCGATCGAGGGTGACGCCTCTCACTACACCTCGGTCTCGGAGTGACCGGAGGGCCACGGCACGTGAGGTGAGTGTCCGAATATCGGGCACTTACCTTCGATAGACGGGTCGCCTGTCCAGAATATGGGGGTTCGCAGCCCTCTCACGCACTGGACGAGCCGCGCCCATGCCCCACAACACCACGGTCGAGACGCCGCCGCAGCAGGACAGGCGCGACGACGCCTCCTCCGCACCCGGATCCCTCGCACACGGCCTGAAGCAGCGCCATCTGTCGATGATCGCCCTCGGCGGTGTGATCGGCGCCGGACTGTTCGTCGGCTCCGGCGCCGGCATCGCCGCCGCCGGGCCGTCGATCGTCGTCGCCTACGCCGTCTCCGGCCTCCTCGTGATGCTGGTGATGCGGATGCTCGGCGAGATGTCCGCCGCGCACCCGTCCTCGGGCTCCTTCTCCGCGCACGCCGAGCGGGCGATCGGCCCCTGGGCGGGCTTCACCGCCGGCTGGTCCTTCTGGGTGCTGCTGTGCACGGCCGTCGGCCTTGAGGGCATCGGCGCCGCGAAGATCGTCACCGGCTGGCTGCCCGGCACCCCCGAGTGGGCCTGGGTGGCGCTGTTCATGGTCGCCTTCTGCGGGGCCAACCTGGCCGCGGTGAAGAACTTCGGCGAGTTCGAGTTCTGGTTCGCGGCCCTGAAGGTGGGCGCGATCAGCCTGTTCCTGGTGCTGGGCGGGCTGGCCGTGGCCGGCGTCCTGCCGGGCACCGACTCCCCCGGCGTCTCCAACCTCACCGACTTCCTCCCGCACGGCGGCGAGGGCCTGGTCATCGGCCTGCTCGCCTCGGTCTTCGCCTACGGCGGCCTGGAGACGGTCACCATCGCCGCCGCCGAGTCGGAGAACCCGGTCAAGGGCGTGGCGAGCGCGGTCCGTACGGCGATGTGGCGCATCGCGCTGTTCTACATCGGGTCGATGGCGCTGATCGTCACCCTGGTCCCCTGGGACTCGAAGGAGGTCGTCGAGAAGGGCCCGTACGTCGCCGCCCTCGACCACCTCGGCATCCCGGGCGCCGGCCAGCTCATGAACGTGGTCGTGCTGGTGGCGCTGCTGAGCGCGATGAACGCCAACATCTACGGCTCCTCGCGCATCGCGTACTCGCTGGTGGAGCGCGGCCAGGGCCCGAAGGTGCTGGGCCGGGTGTCGGGCGGGGTGCCGCGCGCGGCCGTACTGGCCTCCTGCGTCTTCGGCTTCGTCTGCGTGGTCCTCAGCTACTGGCGGCCCGACGACGTCTTCCCCTGGCTGCTGAACATGATCGGCGGGGTCATCCTGGTCGTCTGGTTCTTCATCGCCGTCTCGCAGCTGCGGCTGCGCGGCCGGCTGGAGCGGGAGGCGCCGGAGAAGCTCACCGTGCGGATGTGGGCGTTCCCGGTCCTGACGTGGGTGGCGCTGGCCGGGATGGCGGGCATCTTCTTCCTGATGGCGCGTGAGCCCGGCACCCGCGTGCAGCTGTACGCGACGGGCGCGATGACGGTGGTCCTGGCGGCCGTCGGCTACGCCAGGCAGCGGGCCCGCGCCCGGAGCTGACCGCTCCCTCGCCCGCCCCTCACACACCGAAAGGCCCTCGCGTCGACCACGCGAGGGCCTTTCCGTCGTCACGCCGTCCGCGCGATCACCGCCGCGACCGCTGTCGCGACCGCTGTCGCGACCGCGCAATCGTGGTCACGGCAGCAGCAGCGGTGGCTCAGAGGTTGCTGAAGTCGGGGCCCTTGGTCCGGGTGCGCTTGATCTCGTAGAAACCCGGGACCGAGGCGACCGCGAGGGTGCCGTCCCAGAGGCGGGCGGCCTCCTCGCCCTTGGGCGCGGGGGTGACGACCGGGCCGAAGAAGGCGATCTGCTCGCCGTCGGAGCCGGGCACGGCGATGACCGGGGTGCCGACGTCCTGGCCGACCTTCTCGATGCCCTCCTTGTGGGAGGCGCGCAGCTCGGCGTCGAACTCGAAGTCCTTCTGCTCGGCGTAGTCGATCAGGTCGGCGGGCAGGCCGACATCGGCCAGGGCTGCGGCGATCGCCTCCAGGGTGGGGCCCTCGCCGTTGTTGTGGAAGCGGGTGCCGAGCGCGGTGTAGAGCGGGCCGAGGACGTCGGCGCCGTGCTTCTGCCAGGCCGCGGTGACCACGCGCACCGGCTTCCACGCCTTGGTCTCGAGCATGTCCCGGTACTCCTCCGGCAGCTCCTCCAGCCGGTCCTCGTTCAGCACGGCCAGGCTCATGATGTGCCAGCGGACCTCGATGTCCCGGACCTTCTCCACCTCCAGCATCCACCGGGACGTCATCCACGCCCAGGGGCACAGCGGGTCGAACCAGAAGTCGACGGGGGTCTTGGCGGACACGGCAGCGGTGTCGGACATGGCTCTCCTAGGGATACGGGGTTCGGGGATTGGCAACACCGGCCTGCGCCACCTCATTCCCTCGTGCCCGGCGTCAGGGGCACATGGCAGGATCGGTCCTGTTCCGTCGTGTCCAATGACGTGTCCGACACATCCAGAGGGAGTGCCCGTGCCCGGTGAGAACCTGACCCGCGACGAGACCCGGGAGCGGGCCGCCCTGCTGTCCGTCGACGGGTACGAGGTGTCCCTCGACCTGCGCTCCGCCGTCGGCGACGGGGACGAGGAGCCGCGCACCTTCCGCTCGGTGACCACGATCCGCTTCCGGTGCGCCGAGCCCGGCGCGTCGAGCTTCGCCGACCTGGTCGCGCCGAGTGTGACGGCCGTCTCGCTCAACGGCCGTGACCTCGACCCGAGTGCCGTCTTCGACGGATCGCGGATCCTGCTGGAGGACCTCGCCGCCGACAACGAGCTGGTCGTCGACGCGCAGTGCGCGTACTCCCGCACCGGCGAGGGCATGCACCGCTTCGTCGACCCCGAGGACGGCGAGGTGTACCTGTACACCCAGTACGAGCCGGCCGACTCCCGCCGCGTCTTCGCCAACTTCGAGCAGCCCGACCTCAAGGCCCCGTTCCGGTTCGAGGTGCGGGCGCCGGAGGGCTGGACGGTGTGGAGCAACGGGGCCGGGGAACTCGTCGACGGGGTGTGGCGGTTCGCCGAGACCAAGCCGATCTCCACGTACATCACCTGCGTGACGGCGGGCCCCTACCACTACGTGACCGACTCCTACTCCCGCACGTTCGCCGACGGCACGACGCTGCGGATCCCGCTCGGCGCCCTGTGCCGCAAGGGCCTGGCGCCCTACTTCGACGCCGACGACGTCTTCCTGGTCACCAAGCAGGGGCTGGACTTCTTCCACGAGCACTTCGACTACCCGTACCCGTTCGGCAAGTACGACCAGGCGTTCGTGCCGGAGTACAACCTCGGCGCGATGGAGAACCCGGGCCTGGTGACCTTCCGCGAGGAGTACATCTTCCGCGGGAAGGTGACCCAGGCGTCGTACGAGGCGCGGGCGAACGTCATCCTGCACGAGATGGCGCACATGTGGTTCGGCGACCTGGTCACCATGGTGTGGTGGGACGACCTGTGGCTGAAGGAGTCCTTCGCCGACTTCATGGGCACGTTCGCGAACGTGGGCGCGACCCGCTTCACCGACGCCTGGATCACCTTCGCCAACCGCCGCAAGGCCTGGGCCTACCGCGCCGACCAGCTCCCCTCCACCCACCCGATCACCGCGGACATCCGCGACCTGCAGGACGCCAAGCTCAACTTCGACGGCATCACCTACGCCAAGGGCGCGAGCGTCCTGAAGCAGCTCGTGGCGTACGTCGGCCAGGACGCGTTCCTGGAGGGCGCCCGGCGCTACTTCAAGCGCAACGCCTACGGCAACACCCGGCTGGGCGACCTGCTGTCGGTGCTGGAGGAGACCAGCGGGCGGGACATGGCCGCCTGGGCCCGCTCCTGGCTCCAGACGGCCGGCGTCAACTCGCTGACCCCGCAGGTGCTGCTGGACCCGGAGGGCCGGATCACCGAGCTGGCCGTGCTCCAGGACGCCGCCGAGTCCCACCCCGAGCTGCGCCCGCACCGGGTGGCGATCGGCCTGTACCGGCGCACGGCCGACGGCGCCCTGGAGCGGTACGCGCGCGCCGAGGCGGACGTCGAGGGCCCGCGCACGGTCGTGACGGAGCTGGCCGGGGCGCAGGCGCCGGAGCTGGTCCTCGTCAACGACGACGACCTGACGTACTGCAAGATCCGCTTCGACGACACCTCGCTCCAGACGCTCCGCGCCCACCTCGGCGACCTCACCGACCCGCTGGCCCGCGCCCTGTGCTGGTCGGCGCTGTGGAGCCTGACCCGGGACGCGCTGCTGCCGGCCCGCGACTTCGTCGACCTGGTGCTGCGCTTCGCGGGCCGCGAGTCGGACATCGGCGTGCTCCAGATGCTGCACGCCTGGGCCGACTCGGCGCTGGTCGACTATGTGGCGCCGCAGTGGCGCGAGACGGGCGCGCGGCTGCTCACGGACGGCGCGCTGACCGAGCTGCGCTCGGCCGGGCCGGGCAGCGAGCACCAGCTGGCGTGGGCGCGGTTCTTCGCGGCCGCGGCGTCCGCCCCGGCCGATCTCCAGCTGCTGAAGGACCTGCTGGAGGGGACGGACCAGATCGAGGGGCTGGTGGTCGACCAGGAGCTGCGCTGGGCGTTCCTCGAGCCGCTGGCGGCGCACGGGGTCGCGGACGAGAAGGTGCTCGCCGCCGAACTGGCCCGCGACGACACCGCGTCCGGCAAGCGCCACCAGGTGCGCTGTCTGGCCGCCCGCCCCTCGGCGGCGGTCAAGGCGCAGGCCTGGGCGCAGGTGGTCGAGTCGGACGCGCTGTCCAACGCGCTCGTCGAGGCCACGATCGCGGGCTTCGCCCAGCCCTCCCGGCGGGACCTGCTCGCGCCGTACGCACAGAAGTACTTCGCGGTCATCGACCGGGTGTGGTCCGAGCGGTCCATCCAGATCGGCATGGACGTGGTGCGCGGCCTGTTCCCCGCGCTCCAGGACTCCCAGGAGACGCTGGACGCCGCCGACGCCTGGCTGTCGGCCCACGAGAAGGCGGCTCCGGCGCTGCGCCGGCTGGTGCTGGAGGCGCGGGACGACCTGGCGCGCGCATTGCGCGGACAGGCCTGCGACGCGGCGGCGGACGCCTGATCCCGGCCCGGGGGCCGAACACTCCGCAGCCATTACGGAATTCGGGCAAGCAGCCGTTACGGAATTCAGGCAATAGGAACCGTGACCCCTGGTCCGTCGCGGACGGACCAGGGGTTTTCCGTACCTTCTCGGCACCCGAACACCCGTCCTTTAGGGCCACCTTGTCCATATTTGCCGACAGGTGTGTAACAGGGGTTACGGGACGGGCCCGGCGCGGGAACCTCCGGGTCATGAACCACAACACCTCACTCCCCCCACTCTCCCCCCGCTCCGCGCGCCGCCTGTCCGAGGTGCACCGCCGTGTCATGACGTCCCATCAGCTCCGCGCGCACGGCGTCTCGGCCGCCGAGGCGAACGAGCAGTGCCGCGCCCGCGGCCCCTGGCAACAGCTCCTGCCGGGCGTGTTCCTGCTCCGCCCCGGACCGCCGACCAGCGAGGAACGGCTGCACGCGGTGCTCATGTACGCGGCCCGCGAGTCGGCGCGCCCCGCGGTGCCCGCGCAGCCGGGCGCGGACGAACCCCACCGTCCGCACTACGCCGACGCGATGATCACGGGCCTGGCGGCCCTGACCCTGCACGGCTTCGCCGGCGCTCCCCCGCTGCCGTCCCTGGAGCAGCTCGACGTCCTGGTCCCACGGCTGCGGCGGCTGCGCTCCGCGGGCTGCGCGCGGATCGTGCGCACCGCGGACCTGCCCGTCCCGGAGCAGGTCACGGGCCTGCCGGTGGCCCCGGTCCCGCGCGCCCTGGCCGACGCGGTGGCCGAGATCGCGGACGCGGGCGCCGTGCACCGGCTGCTGACCGAGGCGGTGCGCGGCGGCCACTGCGAACCCGCGGCCGTCGTGAGGGAGTTGAACCAGGCGGGACTGCTCGGCCGGGCGCATGTGGTGGACGCCGTGGACTCGCTGCTGGCCGAGCGCCGGTCGATCGCCGAGGGCCGCCTGTACCGGATGGTCCGCGCGTACGGTCTGCCCGACCCCGTCTGGAACGTCGACCTGCGGCTGCCGGGCGGCCCGCACCTGGGCGGCCTGGACGCCTACTGGCCCGAGCAGGCGGTGGCGGTGGAGCTGGACACCCGCGCCCCCCGTCAGGACGAGGACGCGCTGTGGTCCGAGCACGCCCGCAAGCGCGAGCACCTGGAGCGGCTGGGCATCACGGTCGTCCACGTCTCCCCGAAGCGGCTCCGGGACGCGATGGAGCAGCAGGCGGCGGTGGTCCGTACGGCGCTGATGGCGTCGCGGGACCGTGAGCCCGCCGCGTATGTCGTGGTGCTGCCCCGGTAGTGACGGACCGGGCCCGCACCAGGAGGGGGGAGGAGGGGCCGCCGGACCGGGCCGGCGGCCCCTCCTCGTAGGCTCCGCGCCCGTGGGGCCTGTCCTACAGCGTCTCCGGGAGCGACGGGCGGGTCGCACCCGCGTGCACGCGGTCGATCAGCTCGGCGTACGACGCGATCATGCGGGTCCGGCTGAAACGCTCGCGGGCCACCGCGAGGACCGGTGCGAGGGCGCCGCGCCCCGCGACCGCCTCGCTCCAGGCGCGGGCCACGGCCTGCGGGTCCGGCGGGGTGACGAACCCGAGCCCGCTCACGATCGCCGCGCTGTCCCCCACGTCGGTGGTCACCGGGACCGCGCCGCACATCATGCCCTCGATCAGGCACAGCGGGGCCGCCTCGCCCCAGGACGAGGTCAGCGCGACCACGTCGGAACCGGCGTACACGACCTCCATGTCGCGCCGCACCCCCAGCAGGTGCATCCGCCCGGCCGGCGGGCGCTCCGCGCCGAAGGCGTCCGCGATGTCCGCCCCGAGCTCCGCGTTGGCGTCGGTCATGCCCGCCCCGCACAGCAGCACATGCCCGTCCGGCCGGTCGCGCAGCCAGGCCCGGGCGGCCCGCAGGAACAGCGGGACGTTCTTCATCGCCGCGTACCGGGCCGCGAGGACGACCACCGGCGCCGTGTCCGGGATGCCGAGCTCGGCCCGCAGCGCGATGCGGCGGGCCGGGTCGGGCCGGAAGCGCACCAGGTCCACCCCGTTCGGGATCACGTGCAGCAGCTCGCCGGGAACCCCGGCGGCCCGGTACGCGTCCCGCGTGGACTCGGCGCAGCAGACACAGGCCGCCACGGTGCCGTCGGCGATGGCGGTCCGCAGCTCGTCCAGCGCCGGGCCCTGGTTCTCGGGGTCCGAGCGGTGCAGCGCGACCACCACCGGGCGGCGCGGCAGGCCCGCCTGGTTGAGCAGGGACAGGGGCTGCTCCTTGAGCGACAGGATCACGTCGACGTCCGCCATCGCCCGCGCCGTTTCGGCCAGTTCCGGGCCGCTGAAAACGGCCGAATCACCTCTCGCGCCGAACGTACGGCCGAGGGAGCCGACCCCGATCCCGGCCGCGGTCAGCGCCCGGTAGCAGGCGTCGTCCTCCATCCGCTGCCGGGTGGCCTCCCGGTGCACCTCCGCGTACACGCTCAGGACCCGTTGATACTGCCCGCCTTCTCGCAGCCCCAGCACGACATCGCTGTGCACGATCCGGGCACCGCCGGAGAAGAAGCCTTCGTAGACCGACAGCACCCGCAGTCCGCGTCCGGTACGCACACGACCACCCGCCTTGCACACATATCAAGCCATCCCCCGTGAAGTGCGGGTTAGCCGATATGAGGCGATACCGACATTGCCGGCGCGTGAACACCGTGCTTCGTGTCCGTGGCAGCTCATCGACACGTCCACTCCCGCTCCGGGGCTGCGCCCGAAGGGGCCGCCGGGCCGGCGCGGCGGTCACCCACCGCGTCGGCCGGACCGCGCTCAGCTCTTCCTCAGCACCAGTTCGGTGTTGCGGTCCCGGGCCTCGCCGGCCCGCTCCGCGCGGGCGCCGGGGGTGGTTGAAGGCCAGCTCGCGGTAGAGGGCCGCGAGGCCGGTCTGGGAGAGGTCGCCGAAGTCCGTGCGGTGCGGGGCGGCGGACTCGACGAGGGTGGTGAAGACGGAGAGGGTCCCGTCCTTGTTGTCGGTGAGCTCGATCACCCGGGCGAGCTGGGGGTGGTCGACGTGGGAAGCGGTCGAGATCTCCCAGAAGGAGTGTCCGGCCGAGGACGTGTGCGACGTGATCACGTTCCGGTGGATATGGCCGTTCACCCAGGCCAGGACGTTGCGGTGGCGGCCGAGCAGGGAGACGACCTCGGCGCCGGAGTGCCGGGCCTCGTGCGGCCGGGCCGGGTCGGGCCGGGTGTTCGTCATGGTGCCGCTGGTGTGGTGGCTGAAGACGATCACGTACGAGTCCGCGTGCTCCCGCAGGGTCCGCTCCAGCCACTTCAGCTGGGCGGTGCCGACGGAGCCGTCGTAGTGGCCGCCGGGGTCGGTGGTGTCGAGGCTGACGCCGAGCACGTCGTCGGCGACCCGGAAGCTGTAGTACTGGGTGCCGGCCGCGAGGTTCGCCGCGGAGTAGCCGTGCCCGACCGGGCCGGGGCCGGTGTACGCGGGGTCGAGATGGGCCTTGAGGTAGTCGGCCGGGGTGTAGGGGGCGCGGCGCTCGTCCGGGGTGACCGCGCGCATGTCGCGGGCGTGCGCCTCAAGCAGGTCGCGGAAGGCCGTGCCCATGGGGTCCGTGGCCCGGGAGATGAACCGCTCCAGCTTCACCCCCTCCGCCGGGTCCAGGGTCATCAGCTTCCGGCCGCCGACCGCGTACTCGGCGAGGTAGGAGTCGCCGTGCCCGTAGCAGCCGAGCGGCAGGGCGTCGTGGTTGCCGACGGTCGAGTACCAGGGCAGGCCGAGTCCGGGGCTGTGCAGTTCGCGGGTGGCGGCGGCGAGGAAGCCCGCCAGGTGCGGGAAGCCGCGCTGCTTGTCGGCGTCGCGCAGGGCCTGGTCGGGCTGCCAGTACAGCTTGAGGCCGCTGTTCTGGACGCCCTCGTAGTGCCGCGGGTCACCGGAGTCCGGGGTGATGCGGCCGCCGCTCATGACGGTCAGGAACCATTCCAGCTCGGTGCGGGCGTTGTTGTCGGTGTTGTCGCCGGTGGTCATCGCGAAGTGCAGCGGGGAGCCGGTGACGGGGGCGCCGCGCAGCGCGTTGACGCGCTCGACGAGGGAGACGGCGCCGTGCACGGTCAGCGCCTCGTGCGGCCGCCAGCGTTTGACGTCGGCCGAGCGCAGGAACTCCAGCCGCAGCGGGTGCTGACTGTCGATCAGGTGCAGGTCGGTGAGCTGCACGAAGGCGGCGAGCGCGGTACGGCGGTCCGCGCGGCCCGACTTGGCGGCGGCGAGGTCGTCGCGCACGACGCGCCGCCAGCCGGGGCCGTCGCCGAGCCGGCGGTAGCCGGAGGCGGTGCGCGGGGCGGCGACGCCCGCCAGGGTGGTGCCCCGGGTGTACGGGGCCAGGGCGGCGGCCGTGGCGGGGCCGGGCGAGGCGGCGGGGGCGTCGGCGGCGGGCGCGGCCTGGGGGGCGGTCGCGGGCGCGGCCTGGCTGTCGGTGGGCCGCAGGGCGTAGCCGACGCCCGCCGCGAGGGACACGGCCGCGGTGGCGGCGAGGACGGAGCGCCGGTCGACTCCCGGCAGGGACGTGGTCACAGAGCGTATGCGCGACATGGCGCGATCTCCCCAGGGTGCGAACGCGTCGGCGGTGGTCGCGGGCATCCGCCCATGGCGAACCGCCCGCTCGTACCGGATGCTTGGCACCGGGGGTGACCTGGGCGTGAACGAGGCCGCAACGTGCGACACCCATCGCCGTACGTGGATCACGGAGCACCCGGGAGGTCCGCGACCGCTCGTCGAACGGTCCGTACGCGGTCACTGCGCGTTCATTTTCCGGGGTAGCACGACAACTCCGACAACTCCCCGGCAGGCACGGCCGGCAGGGAAGGGCGCCCGCGCTCCCGGACGGCGGGCCTACTCCGCCGCGAGTTCCAGGTGTCCCGCGGCCGGGCGTCCGCGCCACAGCGTCAGCGCCACGTCGATCAGCGGCACCCGGGGCAGGCCGGGCACGGCCGTCAGGTCCTGCCAGGCGGCCAGGTCGGTGGATCCGCCGACCTCGTTGCGCAGTTCGCCGCCGACCACCCGGCCCTCGTACACGAGCCGCACGCCGTGGTGGTCGGTGGCGCGGCGCAGGCCCGTGCGCGGGACGGCGTGCCGGACGGAGTCGATCCCGAGCAGGCCGGTGACCTCGATGCGGTAGCCCGTCTCCTCCGCCAGTTCGCGCCGGACGGTGTCGTACGGGTCCTCGCCGTGCTCCATGCCGCCGCCGGGCAGCACCCACTCCGGGGTGCCGTCGGGCGCGGACGACCGGGCGAGCAGGACCTGCCCCTCGCGGACGCAGACGGCATAGGCCGCCACCCTCAACTTCTGGCGCACCCCGTGAGGTTAACCCGAAGGGTGATCACCCACTCACCCAAGTGGACACTTCGTGCACGGACTTCCGTAAAACCGCTCACAGGAATGTCACAGGATGGCCGCCGGTGTCCGTAAAGTCCATCGGGGGTTTTCCCCATACATCCATCTCGTTTCGGTCAACCCTCCCCAAAGACATGCCCCTTGGGTAAAGCTGAGCGACCGTCCGGGGTCGTAGTCCGGACGATCGCGGCCAGGGCCGATCGGTCCGGCCGCACCACGCTCGTTCCTTTACCTGCAAGGGATGCCGATGACTCTCACCCCTCAGCGTGAACCCATACCCGGCGCGAGACGCGTGGTCCGTATCGCCGTGGCCGCCGGTCTGGTGGCCGCGCTGTCCGCGGCGGGTCCGATACCCATGGCCTTCTCCGCCGGTCAGGCACCCGCCGCCGCGGACCCGGGCGTCAAGTCCGCCCACGAGAAGCTCGGTTCCGACGACGCCGACCGGCTCGCCGCGGCCAAGGCGCACGGCGACAAGACCGTCACGATGATGGTCGCCACCGCGCCCGGCGCGACCGAGCAGGTCGCCGAGAAGCTGGACGCCGTCAAGGGCGGTTCCGTCGGCCGGACCTACGACAAGCTCGGCTACGTCCGCGCCACCGTCCCGACGGGCCAGGCGGACGCGGCCATCGCCGCCGCCGCGAAGCTGTCCTCCGTGCAGGCCATCGACCTGCGGCAGGAGATCAAGCTCGACGACCCGACGCCCAGCGCGGACACCGCCCGGGGCGCGAAGTCCGGCTCCTCGACGGTCACTTACCCGGCGCCCGGCAAGAAGACGCCCGCCGAGAACCCGTACAACCCGTCCTTCGAGACGGGTGCCGTCGACTTCGTGAAGGACCACCCGAAGACGGACGGCCGCGGGGTCACCATCGGCATCCTCGACTCGGGCGTGGACCTGGGCCACCCGGCACTGCAGAAGACCACCACCGGCGAGCGCAAGATCGTCGACTGGGTGACCTCGACCGACCCGATCGTCGACAGCGACAACACCTGGCGCCCGATGGTCACTTCCGTTTCCGGGACCTCCTTCTCCTACGGCGGCCGCACCTGGACGGCGCCCGCGGGCTCGTACCAGGTCAGCACCTTCAGGGAGTCGTACACCGCCGGCGGCGACGCGGCCGGTGACGCCAACCGCGACGGTGACACCACCGACTCGTGGGGCGTGCTGTACGACGCGGCGGCCGGCACGGTCCGGGTCGACCTGAACAACAACTTCGACTTCACCGACGACACGCCGATGAAGCCGTACAAGGACGGTTACCAGGTCGGCTACTTCGGCACCGACAACCCGGCGACCGACGTCGTCGAGCGCCAGCCGTTCGTCGTGCAGATCCGCAAGGACGTGCCGATGGACCCCTACGGCGGCGACTGGGTCGGCAAGAAGGTCGACTTCGTCAACATCGGCGTCATCGAGTCCGAGCACGGCACGCACGTCGCCGGCATCACCTCCGCGAACGGCCTGTTCGGCGGGAAGATGAACGGCGCGGCCCCGGGCGCGAAGATCGTCTCGTCCCGTGCCTGCACCTGGACCGGCGGCTGCACCAACGTGGCGCTCACCGAGGGCATGATCGACCTGGTCGTCAACCGCGGTGTCGACATCGTCAACATGTCGATCGGCGGCCTCCCGGCGCTGAACGACGGCAACAACGCGCGCGCCGAGCTCTACACCCGGCTCATCGACACCTACGGCGTCCAGCTGGTGATCTCCGCGGGCAACTCCGGCCCCGGCGCGAACACCATCGGCGACCCCGGTCTGGCCGACAAGGTCATCTCGGTCGGCGCGGGCATCTCCAAGGAGACCTGGGCCGCCAACTACGGCTCGGCCGTGACCAAGAAGTACGCGCTGCTGCCGTTCTCCTCGCGCGGCCCGCGTGAGGACGGCGGCTTCACGCCGACCCTGGTCGCCCCCGGCGCCGCCATCAACACCACCCAGACCTGGCTGCCGGGCTCCCCGGTCGCCGAGGCGGGCTACACCCTGCCGGCCGGCTACTCGATGCTCCAGGGCACCTCGATGGCCTCCCCGCAGGCCGCGGGCGCCTCGGCGCTGCTGCTGTCGGCCGCGAAGCAGAAGGGCATCGCCCTCACGCCGGCCACCCTGCGCACGGCGCTGACCTCGACCGCCCACCACATCAAGGACGTGCAGGCGTACGAGGAGGGTGCGGGCAGCATCGACATCGTGGACGCCTGGGACGCCATCAAGGACGGCGCCACCGCCCACGACTACACCGTCAAGGCCCCGGTCGACACCGCGATCGACTACGCGCTGAAGACGCCGGGCTTCGGCACCGGCCTCTACGACCGTGAGGGCGGCCTCAAGGCCGGCGACAAGAAGACGTACGACATCACCGTCACCCGTACGTCCGGTTCCGCCAAGGCGATCCGGCACGACCTGCACCTCGCGAACAACGCCGCCGGCACCTTCCGGATCATCGGTTCCGACGAGGTGAAGCTGCCGCTGAACCAGCCGGTGACCGTCAAGGTCCAGGCCGCGCCGAGGTCCGCGGGCATCAAGAGCGCGATCCTCGAGCTCGACGACC
Source organism: Streptomyces sp. NPDC001443 (assembly GCF_053597355.1). Taxonomy (NCBI): domain Bacteria; kingdom Bacillati; phylum Actinomycetota; class Actinomycetes; order Kitasatosporales; family Streptomycetaceae; genus Streptomyces; species Streptomyces sp. NPDC001443. Next base: position 292,793 of record NZ_JBSFIA010000001.1, on the reverse strand, counting down.
CGAGGACCGAGGGCGTCGACAAGCAGATCCTGGCCACGGTCGTGGTCTCGGCGCCGGTGAAGTACACCTACGCCGCGTCCGACACCGTGCAGCGCAACAGCTCGAAGTCGTACTTCGTGACCGTGCCCGCGGGCGCCAAGTCGCTGGAGGTCGCGATCGGCGGGCTGAAGGACAAGAGCCAGACCCGGTTCATCGCCATCCACCCGTACGGCGTCCCGGTCGACAACACCAGCACCCCGTACTGCTACAACAACTACCTCGACGGCAACGGCTGCAAGCCCGACGTGCGCGCGTACGCCGACCCGCAGCCGGGCGTGTGGGAGATCGAGGTCGAGTCGCGCCGTACCTCGCCGCTGCTCGACAACCCCTACAAGCTCGACGTCGCCGTGCTCGGCGCGGCCTTCGACCCGGAGACCGTGACCGTGTCCGAGGCCAAGGTGGGCGTCCCGTCCGCCGCCTCCTGGAAGGTCACGAACAACTTCGCGGCCCTCGACGGCACGCTGGTGGGCGGCCCGCTCGGCTCGGCCAAGTCGGCCCGTCCCGCCATCAAGGAGGGTGAGACGCAGACCACCACGGTGGAGGTGCCCGCGGGCGCCAAGTCGCTGGACGTCGCCATCGGCAACGTCTCCGACGCGTCCGCCGACCTCGACCTGACGGTCTACGACTCCACCGGCAAGCAGGTCGCCCAGTCCGCGGACGGCGACTCGGAGGAGTCGGTCTCCATCGCCTCGCCGGCCGCCGGTACGTACACCATCGCGGTCGCGGGCTACTCCGTCCCGGCCGGCTCGACCGACTACGACTACCAGGACGTCTTCTTCTCCGCCGCCCTGGGCTCCGTCTCCGTCGACGCCACCGCGCCGGTCAAGCTCGGCACCGGCGCCTCGGCGACGGTCTCCGGTTCGGTCACCGCGCTGGCCCCGGCCCCCGAGGGACGCGAGTTCTTCGGCCAGGCCCAGCTGGTGAACGCGCGCGGCACGGTCGCGGGCGTCGCGAGCGTGAAGATCGAGAAGGTCACGCCGTAACTTCGGGTACGGCATCGGGGCGGGCGTCCGTACGGGCGCCCGCCCCTTCTCGTTGCCCCCGTGCTCACTCGCAGGTGAGGGAGCGCGATTCGGGCAGGGCCCGGCCGACGGCCGCCCGTTCCCGGGCGACGGCGTCGGCTCCGGTGATCCAGGCGTCGGCGAGCGCGGAGTGCTGCTCCACGACGACGAGGACGTGCTCGCCGGCCCGGGCGTCCGGCCCGGTCTCCCGCTCCAGCAGGAACCCGACCTCGGCCGGGGCCTTCACCGGTTTGTAGGAACGGGTCACGTGCAGCGTGACCCGGCTCCGCGCGGTGCCCGCCACCGGCGCCACGTCCGTGACGTCGCCCTCGACGACGAGCCGGGCGCACGCCAGGTACTGCGGGTTCTCCAGGGCCGCTCCGGCGGCCGACTCGGCCCCCGCTCCCTTGTTGTCGGCCTTCGCGGCGCTGTCCGAGGCGGCGGAAGCCCCGCTCACCGCGTCTCCGGCCCGGACCACCAGCCAGCCCGCCCCGACCACCAGCGCACCGGCCGCGGCGACGGCCACGGCGCGCAGCGCCAGGGCGAGCGGGCGGCGCCGGGGCGCGCGCGGCCGCTCGGCGGCGGGTACGGCGGCCGGGGCGGGTCCGGTGGCGGGTGCGGGTACGGCGGCGGGTGCGGGCGTGGTCAGGGCGTCCGCGACCAGGCCCAGGTGCCGCCGCAGCAGGGCCACCTCGGCCGTCGCGGCGCGGTGGGCCGCCAGGAACTCGGGGTCCGTGCGGGCCCGCTCGGACAGCGGTTCACCGGTGATCGCCGCCAGCAGGGCCTCGTCGGCGACGTCCGGCTCGCGGCCGTCGTGTCCGGCGGTCATGTCACACCACCTCGTCCTCGTGCAGTCGGACGCGCAGGGCCCGTACCGCCGTGTGCAGCCTGCTCTTGACCGTGCCCTCGGGGATGCCGAGCTCGTCGGCGATCGAACGGACCGGCAGATCGGCGTAGAAACGCAGGACGAGGACCTGCCGCTGGGCGTCCGGCAGCTCGTCCAGGCCCCGGGCGACGGCGAGGGAGAGCAGGCTGGTGTCCTCGCCGGAGTCGTGCGCGGGCTGGCGCAGGGAGGCCAGGCGCTCCCCGACGCGCTCCTGCCGGCGCCGGGCCCGGTGCCAGTCCATGGCCAGGTTGGAGGCGACGACCGCCGCCCACGCCGACACGTCACGCGGCGCCTCGCGGCCGCTCGCGGCCCGTTCCAGCAGCCGCAGACGGACCTGCTGCACCCCGTCCGGCAGGTCCGCCTGCGGCACCCCGCCCAGGGCGAGCACCGCCCGCACCCGGCGTTCCTGGGCCACGTCCAGCGGGTCGTCGCCCGTCGTGGCGTCGGCCCCCCGGCCGCGCCAGGCCTTTCTGCGCAGCACAAGCCACCCCCTCCGCACGTTTCCCCTACGACGCCGGCCGGGGCCGAAACGTTCGGCCGGGAGTCCGCGGGCGCCCCGAGGCGTACGTCACATCATCGTGTGGGCGAGGTGGCGGCGGGCAGGGTCCGGAGCAGCACAGCTTGCGGCGCGGAGCCCTCGCCGAGGGAATATCTCCAGCTCAGCGGGGGTTCGGTGGGCAGGAACGCACCTGGCGTCCGCGGGATCGCGTCCCATTCCTCGGGCACACCCGGCAAAGAATTGGACACATGGGCCAGGGGCGGCAGCATGATGGAAAAGCCCCGTCAGTCACACACGAGCAAACGCACGCAGAGGGAGTCGCCGTGAGGGTCGGAATCGTCGGAGCCACCGGTCAGGTCGGCACGGTCATGCGCAGGATCCTCGAGGAGCGCGACTTCCCGGTCACCGAGCTGCGGCTGTTCGCCTCGGCCCGCTCGGCGGGGACGGTCCTGGACGGCGTGACGGTGGAGGACGCGTCCACCGCCGACTACTCCGGCCTGGACATCGTGCTCTTCTCCGCGGGCGGTGCGACCTCGAAGGCGCTGGCCGAGAAGGTCGCCGCCCAGGGCGCCGTCGTGATCGACAACTCCTCCGCCTGGCGCCGGGACCCCGAGGTCCCCCTCGTCGTCTCCGAGGTGAACCCGCACGCGATCGCGGACCGCCCCAAGGGCATCATCGCCAACCCGAACTGCACGACGATGGCCGCGATGCCGGTCCTGAAGCCGCTGCACGAGGAGGCCGGTCTGGAGGCCCTGGTCGTCGCCACCTACCAGGCCGTCTCCGGCTCGGGCGTCGCGGGCGTCGCGGAGCTGCACGGCCAGGCGCTGAAGGTGGTCGCCGACGCCGACCGGCTCGCCCACGACGGCGCGGCGGTCGACTTCCCCGAGCCGCAGGTCTACAAGCGCCCCATCGCCTTCAACGTGCTCCCGCTCGCCGGGTCGATCGTCGACGACGGTCTCAACGAGACCGACGAGGAGCAGAAGCTCCGCAACGAGTCCCGCAAGATCCTGGAGATCCCGGAGCTGAAGGTCTCCGGCACCTGTGTGCGCGTCCCGGTCTTCTCCGGCCACTCGCTCCAGGTCAACGCCCGCTTCTCCCGCCCGATCGACGTGGCGCGCGCGACGGAGCTGCTGGGCGGTGCCCCGGGCGTGGTCCTCTCCGAGATCCCGACCCCGCTCCAGGCGGCCGGTCAGGACGCCTCGTACGTCGGCCGGATCCGCGCCGACGAGACCGTCGAGCACGGTCTCGCCCTGTTCGTCTCCAACGACAACCTGCGCAAGGGCGCGGCCCTGAACGCGGTGCAGCTCGCGGAGCTGGTGGCGGCGGAGCTCAAGGAGAAGGCCGCGGCGGCCCAGGCCTGACAGCTCCTGGTTCTAACGCCTGCCCACCTCGTAGAGGAAGCAGCCGTACTCGACGGCCCGGACGTGGACGAACGCCACGGACGGGTCGTCGAACGCGTTGTGGAACGCCTCGCGGAAGGCCGCGTCGCCGGGAGTCCCCACCAGCTCTCCGCCCAGGATGCGGCCCTCGGCCGAGTAGCGGCGCACGGTCCGGTGGGCGTTGGCGAACGGGACGCCGTCCCCGGCGCCGTCCTTGCCGGGTCCCGCGCACTCCCGCGCGTGGATGAACACGGGGCCCTGTTCGTCGTACGCCCCGAGGTCCGCGCCCGTGCGCGCCGCCCAGCGGCGCAGGGGCGCGTACGAGACCAGGGCGATCCGCTCGCCGGGCGCGCTGCGGCGCAGACAGCAGCGCAGCGGGGAGCCGCCCTCGTCGTCGGTGAACGGGGCGCAGGGCCGCCCGGCGTCGTCGGCGGTGCGCAGTCGCGCCAGGTCCGACGGGGCGATGGGCCGGACCGCATAAGCCGCGGATCCCACCGCAGGTACGGCCGGGCGGGTGGTCGGGCCGGGGTGCGTGGCCGGGTGTGTCGTCATGCCCTCAGGCTCGCGCTCCTGCGCGCCGTCCACCGGCGGGTTTTGGACATCGCGTTCCGTGCAGGTCACATGGAAGGATGGCGCAACCGACACATAACGAGGAGATGAACGCGTGCCTGGCACAAACCTGACTCGCGAAGAGGCGCAGCAGCGGGCGTCGCTGCTCACCGTTGACTCGTACGAGATCGATCTCGACCTCTCCGGCGCTCAGGAGGGCGGCACCTACCGGTCCGTGACCACGGTGCGCTTCGACGTCGCCGAAGGGGACACGGAGTCCTTCATCGACCTGGTGGCCCCGGCCGTCCACGAGGTCACCCTGAACGGCGACGCGCTCGACCCGGCCGAGGTCTTCGCCGACTCCCGGATCGCACTGCCGGGCCTGCTCGCGGGCCGCAACGTGCTGCGGGTCGTCGCGGACTGCGCGTACACCAACACCGGTGAGGGCCTGCACCGGTTCGTCGACCCGGTCGACGAGCAGGCCTATCTGTACACCCAGTTCGAGGTGCCGGACGCCCGTCGCGTCTTCGCCTCGTTCGAACAGCCGGACCTGAAGGCGACGTTCCAGTTCACCGTGAAGGCGCCGGCCGGCTGGACGGTCGTCTCCAACTCGCCGACGCCCGAACCGAAGGACGACGTCTGGGAGTTCGCGCCGACGCCGCGCATCTCGACGTACATCACCGCGCTGATCGTCGGCCCGTACCACTCGGTGCACAGCGTGTACGAGAAGGACGGGCAGTCGGTGCCGCTCGGCATCTACTGCCGGCCCTCCCTCGCCGAGTTCCTGGACTCGGACGCCGTCTTCGAGGTGACCCGGCAGGGCTTCGACTGGTTCCAGGAGAAGTTCGACTACGCGTACCCCTTCGAGAAGTACGACCAGCTGTTCGTGCCGGAGTTCAACGCGGGTGCGATGGAGAACGCGGGCGCGGTCACCATCCGCGACCAGTACGTCTTCCGGTCGAAGGTGACCGACGCGGCCTACGAGCTGCGGGCGGAGACCATCCTGCACGAGCTGGCCCACATGTGGTTCGGCGACCTGGTCACCATGGAGTGGTGGAACGACCTGTGGCTGAACGAGTCGTTCGCCACCTACACCTCCATCGCCTGCCAGGCGTACGCGCCCGGCTCGCGCTGGCCGCACTCCTGGACCACGTTCGCCAACTCCATGAAGACCTGGGCGTACCGGCAGGACCAGCTGCCGTCCACCCACCCGATCATGGCCGAGATCAACGACCTCGACGACGTGCTCGTCAACTTCGACGGCATCACGTACGCCAAGGGCGCGAGCGTCCTGAAGCAGCTCGTCGCCTACGTCGGCATGGACGAGTTCTTCGCGGGCGTCCAGGCCTATTTCAAGCGGCACGCGTTCGGCAACACGCGCCTGTCCGACCTGCTCGGCGCGCTGGAGGAGACCTCCGGGCGCGATCTGAAGACCTGGTCGAAGCAGTGGCTGGAGACGGCGGGCATCAACATCCTGCGGCCCGAGATCGAGACGGACGCCGACGGGGTAATCACCTCCTTCGCCGTCCGCCAGGAGGCCCCGGCGCTCCCGGCCGGCGCCAAGGGCGAGCCGACGCTGCGCCCGCACCGCATCGCGATCGGCCTGTACGACCTCGACGGCGACAGCGGCAGGCTGGTGCGCGCCGAACGGGTGGAGCTGGACGTCGACGGCGAGCTGACGGCCGTGCCGCAGCTGGCCGGACGGGCCCGCCCGGACGTGGTCCTGCTCAACGACGACGACCTGTCGTACGCGAAGGTCCGGCTGGACGAGGCGTCCCTGGCGTTCGTCACGGAGCACCTGGGCGACTTCGAGTCGTCGCTGCCGCGTGCCCTGTGCTGGGCGTCGGCCTGGGACATGACCCGCGACGCCGAGCTCGCCACCCGCGACTACCTGTCCCTGGTGCTGTCCGGCATCGGCAAGGAGTCCGACATCGGTGTCGTGCAGTCGCTCCAGCGTCAGGTGAAGTCGGCGATCGACCTGTACGCCGACCCGACGGCCCGGGAGGCCCTGCTGACCCGCTGGACGGAGGCGACGCTGGCGCACCTGCAGTCGGCCGCGCCGGGCGGCGACCACCAGCTGGCCTGGGCGCGGGCGTTCGCGGCGACGGCCCGTACGCCGGAGCAGCTGGACCTGCTGGAGGCGCTGCTGGACGGGTCGCAGACGGTCGAGGGCCTGGCCGTGGACACCGAGCTGCGCTGGGCGTTCGTGGAGCGGCTCGCGGCCGTCGGACGCTTCGACGAGACGGAGATCGCGGCCGAGTACGAGCGGGACCGGACGGCCGCGGGCGAGCGGCACGCGGCGACCGCCCGGGCCGCCCGGCCGACCGAGGAGGCCAAGGCGGAGGCGTGGGCGTTGGTCGTCGAGTCCGACAAGCTCCCGAACGCCGTGCAGGAGGCGGTCATCGGCGGCTTCGTCCAGACCGACCAGCGCGAGCTGCTCACGCCGTACGCGGAGAAGTACTTCGAGGTCGTGAAGGACATCTGGGACGCGCGCTCGCACGAGATCGCCCAGCAGATCGCGGTCGGCCTCTACCCGGCCGTGCTGGTCTCCCAGGAGACGCTGGACCGGACGGACGCGTGGCTCGCCACCGCCCAGCCGAACGCGGCCCTGCGCCGCCTGATGTCCGAGTCCCGCGCCGGCGTCGAGCGCGCGCTGAAGGCACAGGCGGCGGACGCGGCGGCGTCCTAGCCCGCCCCGACGGCCCCGGCCGGTCCGCGTGCCGGACCGGCCGGTCCGTGGCAGGCGGGGCCGGTCCGGGCCGATGGTGTCGGCGGGAACGCAGGGCGGGTGACCTGGTCGGTCACCCGCCCTTCGGGCATACCCGTCGGCGGGGGGGGTGGCGGCGGTCTCCGCCCCGGTCACCGCACTAGCGGGTCTCCGCCGGGCCGACATGCGCGGTGAGCGCGGCCTCGATCGCGGCCGGGCCGGCGGTGTCGGCCGCCCAGGCGACATATCCGTCGGGCCGCACCAGCAGCGCCGTACGGCGGCCGCTCGCCCAGCGGGTCACGGCCAGCCGGTCCTTGCGGGCGCCCGGCTCCTCGTACGCCTCCGGGGTGACCAGCACGAACCGGCCGCCGCGCAGAGTTTCGTAGAGGCGGGTGCCGTCGGCGAGGGCGATGTCGGGGGCGCGGCTTCCGGTGAGGCGGTGGGAACCCCTGGGCGCCGGGTAGCGGTAGCCGATGCCGGTGATCTGGCCGATCGCCTTCCGGCGGGCCGGACCGACGGTCCCGAGGAAGGCGGCGAGTCCGGCGCGCAGGGCCAGCGTCCAGGGGCGCTTGGCCATCGCGAGGCGCACGATGCCGCCGCTGCTGCGCAGGACCGCCTTGCCGACGGGGTGCCGTTCGCCCTCGTAGGTGTCCAGGAGCGCGGGGTCCGCGTGGCCGTGGACCACCTGGGCGAGCTTCCAGCTCAGGTTGGCGGCGTCCTGGAGGCCGGTGTTCATGCCCTGTCCGCCGGCCGGTGTGTGCACATGGGCGGCGTCGCCGGCGAGGAAGACCCGGCCGACCCGGTAGGCGGGGGCCTGGCGTTCGTCGCTGTGGAAGCGGGACATCCAGCGGGCGTCGCGCATGCCGTAGTCGCGGCCGAGGGCGAGCCGGACGGTCTCCCTGACCTCGTCCAGGTCGAGGGGCTCGTGGTCGGGCACGTCGCGGGCCCGGTTCCAGGCGATGACCCGGTGGTAGCCGTCGCCGAAGGGAGCGATGAAGGCGAAGGCGTCACCGGCGGTGTTCACGGTGAGCAGGTTCTCGGGCTGCTCGGCCAGCCGCACATCGGCCAGGACGACGGAACGGATCACCGACTCGCCGGGGAAGGGCAGTCCGATCGCGTCCCGTACGGCACTGCGCATCCCGTCGCAGCCGACCACGTACGCCGCCCGCAGCTCCCCGGCCTCGCCACCGGCTCCGCGCGTCCGGACCGTCACGCCGTCCGCGTCCTGGGCCAGACCGGTGCACTCGGTCTCGTACCGGAAATCCACCCCGGCGGCGACCGCGCGGCGCTCCAGGACCTTCTCCACCTCGTACTGCGGGATGACGAGGAGGTGGTTGTAGCGGGAGGGCAGGGTGTCGAGGGTGATGGTGAGGCCGCCGAAGAGGCGCAGCCGGTCCAGGGGCCGCCCCACCGCCTCGATGTCGTCGGCGAGGCCGCGGGCGTCGAACTGCTCCAGGGTGCGGGCGTGCAGCACGAAGGCGCGGGAGAGGTTGCTGATCCTGTGCGGGCGCTTCTCCAGGAGCGTGACCCGCACCCCGGCGGTGGCGAGGTCCCCGGCGAGCAGGAGGCCGGTGGGGCCCGAGCCGACGACGATCACGGTGCCGGAGGTGTCCGTGGTGCCGGTCGTATCAGTGGTATCGGTGGTGTCGCTCATCCGGACCTCCCGGCCCTACCGGGCCTCGTGAGCCTGCTGGGCTGCCGACGGCCGTCGGCCGGCGTCCGCCGACGGCATCCGGGGTATCTGCCCGCACCGCGGCCGTGGAACCCTGCCGCGGATGCGCCGAGGGCGCCGACTTCACCTCCCGTACGGCTTCGGCCGGTACGAGGGGTGAGGACGGCGCCCTCGGAATGCGTCAGGATGCGACGGTGACCGTGATCAGGCCTTCGCGCCCGCCTTGGCGCCGACCTTGGGCCGACGGCTCTTCGGCTGGCGGTCCGTCGACTTGTCCAGGACCATCACCAGGGCCGTGATCCCCCCGAACAGCACCAGCGGGAGCACGACGTAGAGGCCCAGCGTCTCGATGACGCTCAGGCCCGAACCGGGGTCGTCGCCGTCGTCGCGGGTGAGCGCGAGCGCGGGGGACGACATGAGCAGCATCATCAGCGTCGTACCGGCAGCCAGGGCGCCGGCGCGCAGGGCGTTCTTCTTGTCCACGGTTCAAAAGTAGCGAACGCCCGGGACGGCCGCGCGCCCGGGGTGCCGTACACGGCGCGAGGGCCCCTCCGTACCCCCTCACCCCGGTCCGCCGCCCGCCTCCTCGTCCCGGCCCTCCCGGACCGCGTCCATCAGGGCGCGCACCCGCGGCGACGCGGCCAGTTCCTCCAGCGTCACCGGGCGGCCCTCGGGGTCGGCGATCGGCAGCCGCCAGTTCGGGTACTGGTCCCAGGTGCCCGGGAGGTTCTGCGGGCGCCGGTCCCCGACGCCGTCGGGGAGCCAGACCCCGATCAGCCGGGCGGGGGTGCGCAGCAGGAAGCGATGGACGGCCCGGACCTCGGCCTCCTCCGCGCCGACGGCGCCGGTGCCGGTGCCGACGCCGGCGCTGGTGCCGGTGCCGGTGTCGGACAGCAGTCCGAGCCGGGTGAGCAGGGTCAGCCACTCCCTCGTGTCGGCGGCCGCCTCGGCCCGCTCCTGCGCCAGGGGACGGGTCGACAGGCCCAGGCGGTCGCGGAGTTCGACGTGGTCGCCGGAGAGCCGGGAGGCGGTGGGCGGCAGGTCGTGGGTGGTGACGGTGGCGAGACAGTCGGGGCGCCAGCGCTCGGGCGGCAGCGGACGGCCGTCGCCGTCCCAGTCCCGTTCGAACCACAGCACCGACGTGCCGAGCACCCCGCGTTCGCGCAGCGCCTCGCGGACCCCGGGCTCCACGGTGCCGAGATCCTCGCCGATCACCACCGCCCGGGCCCGGGAGGCCTCCAGGACCAGGACGGCGAGCATGGCCTCGGCGTCGTAGCGGACGTAGGTGCCCTCGGTGGGCGGCAGGCCCTGCGGGACCCACCAGAGCCGGAACAGGCCCATGACGTGGTCGATGCGCAGGGCGCCCGCGTAGCGGAACAGGGCGCGCAGCAGGTCGCGGTAGGGGGCGTAGCCGGACTCGGCGAGCCGGTCCGGGCGCCAGGGCGGCAGGCCCCAGTCCTGGCCCCGGGCGTTGAAGGCGTCCGGCGGGGCGCCCACCGACATGCCCGCCGCGAAGTACTCCTGCTGCGCCCAGGCGTCGGCGCCGTCGGGGTGCACCCCGACGGCGAGGTCGTGCACCAGCCCGACCGGCATGCCGGCCTCGCGCGCGGTGCGCTGGGCGTCGGTGAGCTGGGCGTCGGTCAGCCAGGCGAGCCGGCTGTGGAAGTCGACGCGGTCCATCAGTTCGACCCGGGCGCGGGCGGTGTCCGCCGAGCGCGGGTCGCGCAGCCCGCCGGGCCAGCGGCTCCAGTCCGGGCCGTGCACCTCCGCGAGCGCGTACCAGGTGGCGTGGTCCTGGAGCGCCTCGCCCTGGTCGACGAGGAAGTCGCGGTAGGCGGCGTACCGGCCGGGTCCGAGCGGTACCTCCCGGACCAGTTCCAGCGCCTCCCGCTTGAGTTCCCACACCGCGTCCCGGTCGATCCACGCCCCCTTCTCCAGCACCGTCTCGCGCAGTCGCGCGGCCCGGTCCAGCAGCGAGCGCACCCGTTCGCGGTCCTCGACCCAGGCGAACTCGGGGATGTCCTCGACCCGCAGGTGGACCGGGTCGGGGAAACGGCGTGAGGAGGGCCGGTAGGGGGACGGGTCGGCGGGCGGGCCGGGCACGCCCGCGTGCAGCGGATTGACCTGGACGAATCCGGCGCCGAGCACGCGTCCGGCCCAGGCGGTGAGCTCGCCGAGGTCGCCGAGGTCGCCCATGCCCCAGGAGCGCCGCGACAGGAGGGAGTAGAGCTGGACGAGCAGTCCGTACGAGCGTCCGTCGGGGGTGGGCAGGCGGGGCGGGGCGACGACGAGGTGCGCCTGGGCCGTGCGGCCGTCGGGCGTGGTGGCAATCAGCCGGTGGACGCCGGGCGGAAGGTCGCCGACGGCGGTAGGGAGCTCGCCCTGCCCGATGATCCGGGTCCCGCCCTGTTCGGTGTCGACGCGCAGTCGGGTGCCCTCGGGCAGCGCGTCGAGCGCGCGGGGGGCGGTGCCGGTCCAGCAGACCACGGTGGGCGGCAGCAACCGCTCGCGCAGGGCGTGTTCCCGGGCGGCGAGGGCGGCGCGGGCGGCCTGCGGGGTGCCGGCGTCCACGCCGAGGGCGGCCAGGGCGCTGGTGACCGCGGCGGCCGAGGCCTCGACGGTGCGGTCCGGGGAGGGACTGTAGGAGGTGGCGACGCCGTGCAGCGCGGCGAGCCGTGACAGGTCCTCGGGGAGGGGCGCGGCCGTCCCGGGTGCGGTCATCTACGGCCTCGTGACGTCGATGTCCGCGGCGGCGAGCGGGGGCTCGCTGGTCAGGGGCTCCGCGTCGGGCAGCGGAGGTTCGCTGGTCAGCGGGGGCTCGGCACAGATCCGCTCCGCGCCGAAGGCCCGGCAGGCCTCGCGTTTGGAGGGGGCGGGGAGCAGCGGGCGGGTGGATGCGGGTGCGGCCACGGGGGCCTCCTTGTCGGGTACGGGTGACGCCGGACGGGGTCCGGAGGGGATCCGGACGGGATACCGCAGCCCTACCCACCGAGGGCTGTCGCAGACGTCCGAGGCGGGTAGAACGCACATGTCGTCACATTCCACACCCGTACTCCACGCTTCGGCCCTCATCCCGCGGATGCCTCGCGGGTCGCTATTCACTCAGTACATATAGCGAGTGCATAATGCTCTCCATGAGCACCCGTCACATCCTGCTGGGGCTGCTCGCCGGAGGGCCGAGCCATGGCTACGACCTCAAGCGACGCCACGACGAACGCTTTCCGCAGGCCCGTCCGCTGGCCTACGGGCAGGTCTACACGACCTTGCAGCGCCTGGTCCGCGACGGACTCGCCGAGGTCGAGGGGACCGGCTCGGACGGCGGCCCGGAGCGGACCACGTACCGCTCGACGGAGCAGGGCGCCGGTGAACTGGCCCGGTGGGCCGCGGAGATCGCGCCGCCGGCGCCGTTCGTGACGAACGAGATCTTCGCCAAGGTCGTCGTCTCGATCCTGGCCGGCGGCGACCCCGCCGCCTACCTCGGCGCGCAACGCGCCGCCCATCTGGAGCGGATGCGCGGGCTGACCGCCCTCAAGACCGATCCGGGTGCCGATCTGGCGACCGTGCTCTCGGCGGACTACGCCCTCAACCACCTCGACGCCGACCTCCGTTGGATGACCACCACGGCGGCCCGGCTGACCACTCTGACCGCGGAGGTCGACGCGACATGAACACCAAGGGGGAGGGCCCGGTGCCCCTTCTTCAGGCCCGTGACCTGGTCAAGACGTACGGCGGGAACGAAGCGCTGCGGGGCGCGTCGGTGGACCTGGGCGCGGGCGAGATCCTCGCCGTGACCGGCCCGAGCGGCAGTGGCAAGTCCACGCTGCTGCACTGCCTGGCGGGGATCGTACGGCCGGACCGGGGCTCGGTCGTCCACGGCGGCGAACGCCTCGACCAGCTGTCCGAGAAGCGGCTGAGCGAACTGCGCCGCACCGACTTCGGGGTGGTCTTCCAGTTCGGGCAGCTGATCCCTGAGCTGACGGCGATCGACAACGTGGCGCTGCCGCTGCTGCTGGCCGGGACGGCGCGGGCCACGGCCCGGGAGCGGGCCGGCGAGTGGCTGGAGCGGTTCGGGGTGCGCGGGCAGCGGGACCGGCGGCCGGGCGAGCTGAGCGGCGGCCAGGAGCAGCGGGTCGCCCTGGCCCGCGCCCTGGTCACCGGGCCGAAGGCGGTGTTCGCGGACGAGCCCACGGGGGCGCTGGACTCCCTGGCCGGCGAGCAGGTCATGACGGCGCTGGTGCACACGGCCCGCGCGTGCGGCACGGCGGTCGTACTGGTCACGCACGACGACCGGACGGCGGCGTACGCGGACCGCGAGATCCGGATGAGCGACGGGACCGTGCTCCCGGCGGAGGTGACCGCGTGAGGACCGACCTCCGTCTGGCCTGGGAACTGACCCGGGGATCCGACCGGCGCGAGTGGTGGCGGGTCGCTCTCACGGCGGCCGGGGCGGCGCCGGCGACCGGCTTCGCGCTCGCGGCCGTGTCCCTGGCCTCGCTGCGCGGCCGGTACGGCCTCACCGTCGGGCACGGGCTGCTGGACCAGCCCGGCACCCGCTCCGGGGTGATCGCCGGACTGCTGCTCCTGCTGGTCCCGGTGCTCGGATTCCTCGGCCAGTGTGCCCGGATCGGCGCGGTCCACCGCGACCGGAGGCTGGCCGCGCTGCGGCTGGCCGGGGCCGCGCCCGGGCAGGTGCGCCGGATCGCGGCGCTGGAGACGGGGCTGGCCTGTCTGCTGGGCTCGGTGCTCGCCACCGCCGGGGCCGTGCCGGTGCTGCTGCACCTGTGGTCCGCGCCGACCGCTCTCGCCTGGGCCGGATTCGCACTGGTCGCCGCGGGCGTGCCGGTGCTGGGCGCGGCGGCGGGCGCGCTGGCCCTGCGCCGCGTGGTGGCCTCGCCGCTGGGCCTGGTGCGCCGGGTGCGCCCTGTCTCCGGACGGGGGCCGGGGCTGCTGTTCCTGGGCGGGTCGCTGCTCGTGCTCCTGGCGGCCCCGGTCGCGATGGCGCTCACCTCCTCCGGCATGCCGGGTGTGGGGGCCGGAGGGCTGCCGCTGACGCTGGTCGGCCTGGTCGTCACCGTCGGGGCGGGCGCGGTGTGGCTGGCCGGGGCCGTGTCCGGGCTCACCGGACGGCTGCTGGCGCCCCGCGCCCGGTCCGCGGCGGCGCTGCTCGCGGCGGAGCGACTGCGCGACGACCCGTGGGCCGCAGCCCGCACCCATGCGGCCGTACTGCTGGTGACGGTGGTGGGGACGGCCTTCGTCGGGGTGCGGCAGGGCCTGCTCGACGGACTCGACGAGATGCGCCGCCTCCACCAGCTCGGTACGGACATGACCTACTACACGACGGGACTCGACCTCGTGGCCGTCGGCATCCTGGTCGCGGCCGCGATCGTCCTGTGCGGGCTGGCGATGGGCACCGCGGAGGCCCTGGCCACCCGTCGACGGGGCCTGGCCGCGCAGACCGCGGCCGGGGTGCCGCGGCGGGTGCTCGCCCGGGCGCTGCTGCTGGAGACCGCGCTGCCACTCGCCCCCTCGGTCCTGTCGGCGGGCGTGGGCGGCCTGGCGATCGGCGTCGGGTACGCCTTCGCCGTCTCGGGCCACGGCACACCGACGGTGCCGTACGCGGCGCTGGCGGTCCCGCCTGCGGTGTACGCCTGCTGTCTGCTGGCGGCGGCCACCTCGCTGCCCCTGCTGCACCGCTCGGTGCGCCCGGCGGAGCTGCGCCACACATGACCGGCCCCCGGCGCGTGAACCGACGTACGGGCGACGTTCGAACAGTCGCATGATCCCACGTACGGGCGACGCCCGGACAGCGGCGTGAACCACGTACGAGCACCGCGCGAACCGTCCCGCCCGACCGGCGCGAGAGCGCGCGCGAGCGGCGCGCCGGCGCGTCGGCAGCCGGTCGCACGCCTCGACAGCCGGGTGGGTGAACGGCGGCACGCGAACGGGGCCCGCGAGCGGGCGCGCGCGGGACGTCCTGCCCCGGGAGCACACGGGGCTCCCAGGGCCGGATCAAGGGGGCAGGGCGAACGCGAAGGCCCGGATCATCAGGCGGAGATGCCGTCGATCCGGGCCATGGCGTCGTCCGCGCCGAACGGCTGCAAGTAGGGCAGCCAGCGCGGGTCCCTATGCCCGGTGCCGATGATGCGCCAGGCCAGACCGGTGGGCGGAGCGGGTTTGTGGCGCAGCCGCCAGCCGATCTCGACGAGGTGACGGTCGGCCTTCACGTGGTTGCAGCGGCGACAGGACGCCACCACGTTGTCCCAGACGTGTTTGCCCCCGCGGCTGCGCGGGATGACGTGGTCGACGCTGGTTGCGACGCCACCGCAGTACATGCACCGGCCGCCGTCGCGGGCGAAGAGCGCACGACGGGTGAGCGGAACGGGCCCTCGATAGGGAACTCGGACGAATCGCTTGAGCCGGACCACGCTGGGTGCGGGGATCGTGACGGTTGCGCTGTGCATGAAGGCGCCGGATTCCTCTAGGCAGACGGCCTTGTTCTCGAGGACGAGGATGAGCGCACGGTGGAGCGGTACGACGCCGAGTGGTTCGTACGACGCGTTGAGGACCAGGACATGCGGCACGGATGCCTCCTTGGGCGTCGGCGGCGCGTGGCTCGCGCCGGGACGATCTGGAGTCAGTCTCCCCTCATGCCTGGTGAACGCGCCACCATGTCCCGGTAACGGGCTGGGAGTGTTTTCGACCACACGCCCGCGCGCCCCCGGGACAAGCCCTGCTCACACCCGGGTGAGCGGGGTCTCTCCTTCGCGTATCGCGCCGAAGCACCCGCCGTGCCCCGTTAGTGTGGTGATTCTGTCCGTCCGGTGACCCTTCCGTGACCTCGATGTGCGTGTCGACCTCGACCGCCGCACCGGACGCGGCAGCACAGCACCTGGAGGTACCTGCAGTGTCCTTGCCCGCCGTCCTGCCGGCCGCCGGCTCCGCACCGTCGCCGACTCCCACGCAGTCGCCGACCGTGACGGTGCCGTCCCTCCAGGACGCCCAGGAGAGCGCGACGAACGCGGCCAGCTGGGTCGAGCAGAACTGGTCGACGTGGCTCGCGATCGGTCTGAGGGTCCTGCTGATCCTGGTGATCGCGATGGTGCTCAGAGTGGCCGTGCAGCGGGCGATCACCAAGCTCATCGACCGGATGTCCCGGACCGCCGCGTCGGTCGACGGCACGGCGCTGGGCGGGCTGCTGGTCAACACCGAGCGGCGCCGTCAGCGCTCGCAGGCGATCGGCTCGGTGCTGCGCTCGGTGGCGAGCTTCCTCATCCTCGGCACGGCCGCCCTGATGGTGCTGTCCGCCTTCGAGATCAACCTCGCCCCGCTGCTGGCCTCCGCCGGTGTCGCGGGCGTGGCGATCGGTTTCGGCGCCCGCAACCTGGTCACGGACTTCCTGTCCGGCGTGTTCATGATCCTGGAGGACCAGTACGGCGTCGGGGACCAGATCGACGCGGGCGTGGCCACCGGCGAGGTCATCGAGGTCGGCCTGCGGGTGACCAAGCTGCGCGGCGCCAACGGCGAGATCTGGTACGTCCGCAACGGCGAGGTCAAGCGCATCGGCAACCTCTCCCAGGGCTGGGCGACGGCCGGCGTCGACGTGACCGTGCGCGCCTCGGAGGACCTCGACCGGGTGAAGACCACCCTCGACGCGGTCGCCGAGAAGATGAGCAAGGAGGAGCCCTGGAACGAGCTCCTGTGGAGCCCGATCGAGGTCCTCGGCCTGGACAGCGTGCTGCTGGACTCGATGGTGGTCCGGATCTCCGCGAAGACGATGCCGGGCAAGGCCCACACCGTGGAGCGCGAACTGCGCTGGCGGGTCAAGCGCGCCTTCGACGAGGCGGACATCCGCATCGTGGGCGGCGCGACGGCCCCCGTGGAGGCGGAGCCGGTCGACCCGGCCGCGTCGGTCGCGGCCCCGTCGGCCTTCGCCAACGCGGACTCCCCGCAGTCGATGGCGACGACCCCGATCACCCAGCCCCGCTCGTCGGCTCCGACGAAGTAGGCGGTACGGCAGGAGGGCGGCGCCCCGGAATCCCCGGGGCGCCGCCCTCCTCGCATGTCCACGCAGGGCCGGAACGATTCAGCACACTCGTTCGAGTGAACGGTCGAGGTATCCGGCACCACTGGGTGCTGGGCGCCCCATCGTTCTGCCGGGGCACCCGGCGCGGGCTTAGCCTGGCACCAGCGTGATGAGGAGAACCGCGATGAGCGCCGAACCGATCATGGAGCCGGTCATGACGCAACAGGACCCCATCGATCTGTTGATCGCGATCGAAGAGGCGTCCGTGGCGCCGATTCGGCCCGAGTACGTCGAGGGGACCGCCATCGTGCCGCCGCAGCCGAACCACAGACACAACCAGGGCGCGTTCAAGCTCGCCGTCCAGTTCTTCACTGTGGGGTTGGACCTGGCAGGTGTGGGAAACGGCTTTCGATTCGCCCACAAAGACGGCAATACCATGGCTCTCGTCATCCCTGACTTCTACGTCCTGTGCCGCGAGCCGACCGAACTTGACGAGTCCTACCGCAGGGCACACAAGGGCTGGTACCCCAGCGGCCTGATCGCCCTCGTGGGCGAAGTCACCTCCACCAACCACGAGACCGACACCGGCCCCAAGTTCCGCACCTACGCCGCCGCCGGCATCCCCGTCCACGTCCTGATCGACCGCCACACCGGGACGGCCCACTGCTACTCGGACCCTCACCTGCCCGGCGACGACCCCACCGAGGCCTACTACGGCACCGACACCAAGGTCGACCTCGGCGACCCCCTGCCCCTCCCGGCCCCCTACCCCACCCTGGACACGGCCCCCTTCCTCACCGCCTGAGCGGGAGCGGACCGCAGGCCAGTTCGTAGGCCTCCTCGGACATGGCCTCCTCGCCGGGATCCACTCCACAGGCGAGGGAGCCGTCGGCGTTCCCGAACCAGGTGGTCACACTGCCGTGGACGTCACGGCCGGGGCAGGTCACGGTGAAGCTCGCCTCGACGACCAGGACGCCCTCGGCCTCGACCAGACGCTGCCCGTTCCCGACGGCGCCGACCCTGGAGGGGGTGTGGTGCCGGTCGGCGGACTCCTCCCCCGGGGCGGCGAGTTGCTCGGCGTCCAGCCCTTCGGAGAGGTGCTCGGCGAGGGCGGCGAGGACACGGTGCGCCGACACGCCGCCGTCGCTCGTGTCGACCCGGGGCACGATGTTGCGCACCAGCCCGAGGCGGAACGTGATCCATCCGCCCTTCCTGTCGTCGGTCACGACCGGCGAGATCTCGGTGAGCCGGTACCCGCGACGCACCGAGGACCACCGGAAGGTCCCGCCCGCGCAGGACGGTGCGGGCGAGGCGGCCGGTGCGTCGGCCCGCACCGCGCCCGCGGCCGCGTCCCGCGCCGGCTTCCCGGCGACCGCCGCACAGCCCGCCGCCGACGGGACGACCGCGCACAGCAGCGCCACCGTCGCCCACACCTGACGCCGTACCATTCCCCGCCCCCTGTCCCTGTGCCCCACGCCCGTGGCGAAGAAGCGCTCCGTGTACGTCGTGTCCGAGGGCCTCTTCACCGCGCCGTGCCGCCCGAGGCGTCGGCGGGTTCGAGGGTCCGCACTATCTGGCACAGCGCGACGAGCGCGACGCCCTGGAACAGCGCGAGGTCGGCCAGGCCCTCGCCCACCCGGACCTCCACCCGGGCGGCGCCGAGAGCCTCGTCGAAGGTCACCGAGGCCTGCGCGGACCTCCGGACACCCCGCAGGCGCCGGCGGAAGCGGACCGGATTGCCGCCGTCCGCTCCCGCGAGGGCGAACACCCGGTCGGACGCGCGCAGTTCTGCGCGGATGCGGTCGAACGGAGTGCCGGTCAGGGTGTGCGCCCGGTCGTCCCGCAGGAGGTCCTCGGTGACCGGGAGGCCCAGGCCGCGGGTCCACCGCGCCAGGGAACGGGCCCGGTGGACGGCCCGGACGAGGGAGAACAGCGCGTCCACGAGCAGGAACAGGAACACGTCGGCGGGCGTCCTCCAGGAGACCCCTTCGGCGACGAGGCCGATCACGACGTCCACCGCCATCAGGGGCAGCACGCGCACGAACGTGGTCGCCCAGATCCTCGTCCGGAGCCCTCCGTGGACCATCTTCCGCCCTTTCACGCCCACTCGGATCGGACCCGGCCGTCCGAACAGGTGGAGCGCCGAGGGAGTTGAGACTGTAAGCCCCTCCGGCCAGGCAGAACAGGGGCGTGACGCAGTCGTGACGCGTCGGGGCGGGCGTCCGGGGATCACCCGGGGCCGGGCGGTCTCTCTTGACGCCCGCTTCTCCCGGGCTTAGGTTCCTGCCACCGAATAGGAAACCTTCCTAACAGTGATCACCGGATGGACTTCCCCACCCGGTCGCTGAGAGGCTGGACGGCCGAGAGGCAGGTGTCGACCCCATGGCAGGAACCACCGGTACGCCGGGCACCCCGCGCGTCCTGCGCGCCATGAACGACCGTGCCGCGCTCGACCTCCTGCTGGAGCACGGGCCGCTGTCCCGCACCCGCATCGGCAAGCTCACCGGCCTGTCCAAGCCCACCGCCTCCCAGCTGCTGGCCCGGCTGGAGGCGGCGGGGCTCGTCCTGGCCACCGGCATCAGCGAGGGCCGCCCCGGCCCCAGCGCGCAGCTGTACGAGGTCGACCCGACCGCCGCGTACGCGGCCGGACTCGACGTCACCCCCGAACGCATCCACGCCGCCGTCGCCGACATCACCGGCCGTACGGTCGGCGCGTACGAACTGCCCACCCCCGGCAGGAAGTCGGCGTCGGTCGTCCAGCAGGTCACCGACGCGCTCGACGGCGCGGTGAAGGCGGCCGGGCTCGCCCGCGCCGACGTCCACCGCGTCGTCATCGGCACCCCCGGCGCCTTCGACCCCAACACCGGCCGGCTGCGCTACGCCTCCCATCTGCCCGGCTGGCACACCCCGGCCCTCCTCGACGAACTCGCCGCCGCCCTGCCGATGCCGGTCGAGTACGAGAACGACGTCAACCTCGTCGCCGTGGCCGAGCAGCGGCTGGGCGCGGCCCGCGGCCACGCGGACTTCGTCCTGCTGTGGAACGAGGGCGGCCTCGGCGCCGCGCTCGTGCTCGGCGGCCGTCTGCACCGCGGCTGGACCGGCGGTGCCGGTGAGGTCGGCTTCCTGCCGGTGCCCGGCGCGCCCCTGGTCCGCCAGGTGACCAGGACCGGCAGCGGCGGCTACCAGGAGCTGGCCGGTTCGCAGGCGCTGCCCCGGCTGGCCCGGGAACTGGGCGTGACCGGGATCCCGTCCGGCCCGTACACCGAGGTCGCCGCCGCCCTCGTGGCCCGCGCGGCCACGGCCGACGACGGCCCGGAGCGGCAACTGCTCCAGACGTACGCGACCCGGCTCGCCACCGGTCTGGCCTCGCTCGTCTCCGTCCTCGACCCCGAACTCGTCGTCCTCAGCGGCGCCTCGCTCACCTCCGGCGGCGAGCCGCTGCGCGCGCTGGTCCAGGCCGAACTGGCCGAGCTGGCCGCCACCCGGCCCCGGCTGCTGGTCGGCGGCGTCACCGAACACCCCGTGCTGCGCGGCGCGTTGGAGAGCGCGCTGGCGGCCACCCGCGACGAGGTCTTCGACACCTCGCGCTGATGCGCTGATCCCGGCAGGCACCACCTCCTCCCGCACCACCTCCGCCTCCTCCCGCTTCACACCTCCACCGCCTCCCCTTCCTCTCACCCCGCCCGTCCCAGGGAGATTCCGTCATGCCCGAAGTCATGCCCACAGCGGTACGCAAGGCAGCGCTCGTCCTGACCGCGTCGGCGATCCTCCTCACCACCGCCTGCACCGGCCAGAGCGACTCCGGCGCGAGCGACGACGCGTCGAAGGAGACGACCATCGACTTCTGGCACGCCTGGAGCGCGCCCTCCGAGGTCAAGGCCGTGCAGGCGCTGGTCGACGGCTTCGAGAAGAAGCACCCGAACATCCACGTCGACGTCGTCGGCAACGTGACCGACGACAAGATCAACCAGGCGCTGCGGGCGGGCGGCGACAAGGCGCCCGACGTCATCTCGTCCTTCACCACGAACAACGTCGGCAAGTTCTGCTCCTCGGGCGCCCTGACCGATCTGAACCCGTTCTTCAAGAAGTCCGGCATCGACCCGGAGACGACGTTCCCGAAGGCGATGAACGAGTACACCCAGTTCGACGGCGACCGCTGCGCGGCACCGCTGCTGGGCGACGCCTACGGCCTCTACTACAACAAGACGGCGTTCGCGAAGGTCGGCATCAAGAACCCGCCGCGCACCTGGTCCGAGTTCGAGGCCGACGCCAAGAAGCTGACGATCGCCAAGGGCGACTCGTACACGCAGCTCGGGTTCATGCCGAACTACCACGGCTGGGAGTCCACGACCGAGCACTACTTCGGGCAGTTCTCCCCGACGTACTTCGACAGCAGCGGGAAGTCCGACCTCGCCAAGGACCCCGCGTTCGAAGCCGGTTTCACGCTCCAGAAGCGGCTCGTCGACGAACTCGGCGGATTCCGGCGGCTGGAGAAGTTCCGCTCCACACTCGGCGACGAATGGGGCCCCAAGCACCCCTTCCAGACCGGCCAGGTCGCCATGCAGCTGGACGGCGAGTGGCGCCTGGGCATGGCCATGGAGACCAAGCCGGACTTCGAGATCGGCGTCGCCCCGCTGCCCGTGCCCGACGATCAGGCGGCCCAGTACGGCAAGGGCTACATCACCGGCACGATCGCGGGCATAGCCGCCAACAGCCGTAAGCAGAACGCGGCCTGGGAGCTGGTGAAGTACATGACCACCGACACGGAAGCCGTCGTGGACTTCTCCAACGCCATCCACAACGTGCCCTCCACGCTGGCCGCCCTGAAGTCGCCGAAGCTGAAGTACGACCCGCGCTTCAAGACGTTCCTCGACATCGCCGCGAACCCGGCCTCGACCACGACACCCGCCTCGATCAACGGCGGGGTGTACCTCGTGACGATCCAGCAGTTCGGCTACGACTACGAGAGCGGCAAGGTGAAGGACCTGGCGTCCGGCCTGGCCGCGACGGCCGCGCAGATCGACACGGACATCGCGCAGGCGAAGTAGGCAGGCGATGAGCACCCTCACCCTGACGTCGAAGCGCCGCCGCGCGGCGCTTCGCAACCTCGCCTTCCTCTCGCCCTGGCTGATCGGCTTCGCGGTCTTCTTCGCGTACCCGCTGGTCTCGACGGTCTACTTCTCGTTCATGCACTACGACGGCTTCCGGCCGCCGACCTGGAGCGGGACGAAGAACTGGACGTACGTCTTCGAGCACTACCCCCTGTTCTGGCCCGCACTGCGCAACACCCTCTGGCTGGTCCTGGTGATGGTGAGCCTGCGCGTGGTCTTCGGACTGGGCGTCGGCCTGCTCATCACTAAGATCAAGACCGGTACGGGGGTCTTCCGGACCCTCTTCTACCTGCCCTATCTGGCCCCGCCGGTCGCGGCCACCATGTCCTTCGCGTTCCTGCTCAACCCCGGTACGGGGCCGGTCAACTCGCTCCTGGAGAAGATCGGTGTCCCCGCGCCCGGCTGGTTCAACGACCCCGCGTGGTCCAAACCGGCCCTGACCCTGCTCGCCCTGTGGGGCATCGGCGACCTGATGGTCATCTTCATGGCGGCGCTGCTGGACGTGCCGAAGGAGCAGTACGAGGCGGCCGAGCTGGACGGCGCCTCGGCGTGGCAGCGGTTCCGCTACGTCACGCTCCCGAACATCTCCCCCATCGTGATGTTCGCCGTGGTCACCGGGGTCATCCAGACCATGCAGTACTACACCCAGCCGCTGATCGCGGGGAAGGTCGCCTCGGGCGTCATCCAGGGCGCGGGCACCCAGTTCGAACCCGGCTACCCGGACAAGTCGACCCTCACCCTCCCCCAGCTCGTCTACAACCTCGGCTTCCAGCGCTTCGACTACGGCTCCGCCTGTGTGGTCGCGCTCGTGCTGTTCGCCCTGTCGACGGTGTTCACCGCGTTCCTGATGCGGCGCCGCGGCGGTCTCCTCCAGGCAGGTGACTGACCTTGACCCACGTACTCGACCGGCCCGCCGGGCCGACGGCCGCCGCCACGCCGGCCGGGCGCGCCGCCCGGCGCCGGGCGGTCCTGGAGTGGATCGCCGTGCACTCCCTCGGTCTCGCGGCGGCCCTCTTCTTCGTCCTGCCCTTCGTGTTCGTGTTCCTGACCTCGCTGATGAGCGACACCCAGGCGCTGAGCCGGGACCTCGTCCCGCACACCTGGGAATGGGCCAACTACCAGAAGGTCTTCGACACTCCCGGCTTCCTGACCTGGTGGAAGAACACCCTGCTCTACGCCGGCGCCGGCACCGTCCTGACGGTCGTGTCGTCGCTCCCGGTGGCGTACGCGCTCGCCAAGTTCCGCTTCCGCGGCCGTAGTCTGGCGCTGATGCTGGTGATCTCGATGATGATGCTGCCCCCGCAGGTCGTCGTCATCCCGATGTACCTCTTCTGGGCGAAACAGCTCGGGCTCTCGGGCACGCTGTGGCCGCTGATCGTCCCGATGGCGTTCGGCGACGCGTTCTCCATCTTCCTGCTGCGCCAGTTCCTGACCACGATCCCCGACGAGTACGTGGACGCGGCCAGGGTGGACGGCTGCGGCGACCTGCGCACCCTGCTGCGGGTCGTCGTCCCGATGGCGAGGCCGGGGATCGCCGCCGTGGCGCTCTTCCAGTTCTTCTACGCCTGGAACGACTACTTCGGCCCGCAGATCTACGCGTCCGAGAACCCCGGCGCCTGGACCCTGTCCTACGGCCTGGAGTCCTTCAAGGGAGCCCACCACACCGACTGGAACCTCACCATGGCCGCCACCGTGCTGGTCATGGCCCCTGTGATCCTTGTGTTCTTCTTCGCCCAGAAGGCGTTCGTCGAGGGCGTCACCCTCACCGGAGTGAAGGGCTGAACTACTCGTGAAACTCACCGTGGTCGGCGGCGGCTCGACCTACACCCCCGAACTCGTCGACGGCTTCGCCCGTCTGCGCGACACCCTGCCCGTCGAGGAACTGGTGCTGGTCGACCCGGCGGCGGACCGGCTGGAGCCGGTCGGCGCCCTGGCCCGGCGCATCTTCGCCAAGCAGGGCCACCCGGGCCGGATCACCACCACCTCCGACCTGGACGCGGGCGTCGACGGCGCCGACGCCGTCCTGCTGCAACTGCGCGTCGGCGGACAGGCGGCCCGCGAGCAGGACGAGACCTGGCCGCTGGAGTGCGGCTGCGTCGGCCAGGAGACCACGGGCGCGGGCGGCCTGGCCAAGGCGCTGCGCACGGTGCCGGTGGTCCTGGACATCGCCGAACGGGTCCGCAGGACCAACCCCGGCGCCTGGATCATCGACTTCACCAACCCGGTCGGCATCGTCACCCGGGCCCTGCTCCAGGCCGGGCACAAGGCGATCGGTCTGTGCAACGTGGCGATCGGCCTCCAGCGGAAGTTCGCCGCGCTGCTCGGCGTCGCCCCCGCCGACCTCCACCTCGACCACGTCGGCCTCAACCACCTCACCTGGGAGACCGCCGTGCGGCGCGGCGGCCCGGACGGCACGGACGAGCTGCCCGCGCTGCTGGCCGCGCACGGCGGGGCGATCGCCGCCGACCTGCGGCTGCCCCGCCCGCTCCTCGACCGGCTCGGCGTCGTCCCGTCGTACTACCTGCGCTACTTCTACGCGCACGACGAGGTCGTACGGGAGCTGCGGACGAAGCCGTCGCGGGCGGCCGAAGTGGCCGCGATGGAACGGGAACTGCTGGCGATGTACGCCGACCCGGCCCTGGACGAGAAGCCCGAGCTGCTCGCCAAACGGGGCGGCGCCTACTACTCCGAGGCGGCCGTGGACCTCGCGGCGGCGCTGCTGGGCGGGGCGGGCAGCCCGTACCAGGTGGTCAACACCCGCAACGACGGCACGCTGCCGTTCCTCCCGGCGGACGCGGTGATCGAGGTGCAGGCCGCGGTCGGCCCGAAGGGCGCGGCCCCGCTGCCGGTCGCGCCCGTGGACCCGCTGTACGCGGGGCTGATCGCGAACGTGACGGCGTACGAGGACCTGGCCCTGGCGGCCGCCCTGCACGGCGGCCGGGACCGGGTCCTCCGGGCCCTGCTGGCCCACCCCCTCGTCGGCCAGTACGCGTACGCCGAGACCCTCACCGACCGGCTGATCGCGCACAACCGGGAGCACCTCGCGTGGGCCTGACCGCGAGCGTCCTCGCCATCGACGCGGGCAACAGCAAGACCGACGTGGCGGTCGTGGCGGCCGACGGGAGCGTCCTGGCCACCGCCCGCGGCGGCGGGTTCCGGCCGCCGGCCGTGGGCGTGACGGCGGCGGTGGACGTCCTGGCGGAGGCGGTCGGCCGGGCGTACGCGGCAGCAGGCGTCGACGGGGTGCGGCAGGTGTCGGCCTGCCTGGCCAACGCCGATCTGCCGGTGGAGGAGGAACAGTTGGCCGCCGCGCTGCACGCGCGCGCGTGGGGCACGTCCGTGGAGGTGCGCAACGACACCTTCGCGATCCTGCGGGCGGGCGTGGCCGAGCCGCGGGGCGTCGCCGTGGTGTGCGGCGCCGGCATCAACTGCGTGGGGATGCACCCCGACGGCCGCACCGCCCGCTTCCCGGCGCTCGGCCGGATCTCCGGCGACTGGGGCGGCGGCTGGCACCTGGCCGAGGAGGCCCTGTGGCACGCGGCCCGCGCCGAGGACGGGCGCGGCGTGCCCACCGCGCTGGCCCGGACCCTGCCCGCGCACTTCGGCCTCGACTCCATGTACGCGCTGATCGAGGCGCTGCACCTGGAACGGGTCCCCCAGCACCGCCGCCACGAGCTGACCCCGGTGCTGTTCGCCACGGCCGCCGGGGGCGATGCGGTGGCCCGCTCGGTCGTGGACCGGCTGGCCGAGGAGATCGTGTCCATGGCCGGCGTCGCGCTGACCCGGCTGGACCTGCTGGAGGAGGAGACTCCGGTCCTGCTGGGCGGCGGGGTCCTCGCGGCGGGCCACGCCCTGCTCGACGACGCCGTACGGGATCTGCTCGCCGTCCGGGCGCCGAAGGCGGTGGCGCGGGTGGTGACGGCGCCGCCGGTGCTGGGGGCGGCGCTGCTGGGGCTGGACCGGGTGGGCGCGCCGACCGGGGCGCGGGAGCGGCTGCGGGCCCACTACGTGCCGTGAGACGGGCGGTGCCCGCGCCGGTCCGCGGGCCGGGAACCGAACAGATTCCCGCGGCGTATTCATGGGCAGAGGGTGCAGAGGGTTCGGACGGGCCGCGACGCGCGACCCCGGCCTTGCGCTGCGATCCGATCAAGATCCAGCGAAGCCCGGTGCGGATGTCGGTCCCGGCAGTGATACTGGCGTCGACGGATGACCACGGGGGAGGTCAGCAGTGACTCAGACACCGAAGAGCAGCGCGGCACCGCCGAGTTCGGGCGTGCCCACGAGCCCGGTGGTCCCGTCGCAGGCCGGAGCCCGCCCCGGGGCCGCCGACCGGCCCGCGGCCGCCGCGCCGCCGCCGCGCGCCACCGCGTTCGTGGAGGGCGTCGACCGGCTGCGCGCCGCCGCGACCACCGAACCGGGCCGGCTGCGCATCATCGGTGCCCTCCTCGCCGTCCTCGTCGTCGCGTTCGGCGCCGTCACCGCCTGGCAGATGACCGACCGCTCGGCCGCGGCCGACGACGTGCTGCACAAGAGCCAGCCGCTCACCTCCGCCGCCGCCGACATCTACCGTTCGCTCGCCGACGCCAACACCGCGGCCTCCAGCGGCTTCCTGGCCGGCGGCCAGGAGACGGCCGCCTCCCGCAAGCAGTACGAGCAGGACATCGACACCGCCGCCGCGGGGCTGGTCAAGGCGGCCGGGAGCTCCGACCCGGGCTCCCCCGCCGCGGCGACCATCACCAAGCTGAACACCCTGCTGCCGGAGTACAAGGGCCTGGTCGAGCGCGCCCGTACGTACAACCGGCAGGGCTTCCCGGTCGGCGGCGCCTATCTGCGGTACGCGAACGAGAAGATGCAGGGCGAGATGCTCCCGGCGGCGCAGGACCTCTACACCAAGGAGAACCGCCGCCTCGGCGACGACTACGCGCGTGCCACGCCCTACCCCTGGGCGGCGATCGCCCTCGGCGTCCTCGCGCTGGCCGCGCTCGGCTGGGTCCAACACCGCAACTACCGCCGTACCAACCGGGTGCTGAACCACGGTCTGGTGGCGGCCACGGCCTTCGGGGCGATCGTGCTGCTCTGGCTCGTCGTCGGTCACAGCGTGGCCCGCGCGCAGTTGAACGAGTCCTACGACCACGGCGTCCGCTCGCTGAACGTGCTGCACGACGCCCGGATCGCCTCCCTCAAGGCCCGGGGCAACGAGAACCTGACCCTGGTGGCCCGCGGCGCCGAGACGATCAAGGTGGGCGACACCACGTACGACCTCTACGACCACGACTTCGGCGAGGACATGACCGCCCTCGGCAAGGGGCTGGCGCTGGCCCGGACGCTCGCCGACGACCACCAGGGCGCCGAGCCGGTCACCGCGGCCGTCGCCAACATGACGGAGTGGAAGAAACGCCACGCCGCCGCCCGCGAGCAGGACGAGAACGGCAACTACCAGCAGGCGCTGGACCGGGTGATCGGCGGCAAGGACGCGACCGGCGAGTGCTTCGACAGCGTCGACGCCAACCTCGCCCTCGCCCTCGACCACGAGCAGAGCCAGTTCCGGCAGGCGGCGGGCGACGGCCTGGGCGCGATGACCGGACTGCCGCTGGGCGCCGCCGTACTGGCCGTGCTGGGCGCGGCGGGCGCGGTGCTCGGCATCGGACGCAGGCTTTCGGAGTACCGGTGAGAGGGGGCGTGACGATGCATGTGCGACGGGTGCGGGCCGGCCTGAGGGGCTGGGGCGGAGTGGGCGCGATGGCGATCGTCTGCGCCCTGGCCCTGGCCTTCGTCCTGCTGCTGCCGCTGGTCCGGTCGCACCACGACGACGGCGCGGGCCTGGGCGGGCCCGGCCTCGCCACCGGCGACCAGATGCGGGCCGAGAACTGCACGGCCCCGGAGAAGCAGACGCTGCCGCCGTCGGGTGCGGACGGCGCCACCATCGAGGCCATCAAGAACCGCACCGGCGAGAAGCGCAAGCTGGTCGTCGGCGTCGACCAGAACAGCTACCGCTGGGGCTACCGGGACCCGAACAACCAGGGCTCCGCGCTGGAGGGCTTCGACATCGACCTGGTGCACCGGATCGCCCAGGACATCCTCGGCGACCCGGACGCGGTCCAGTTCAAGGCCATCCCCACCAACGAGCGCATATCGGCCATAAAAGACGGCCGGGTCGACATGATCGTGCGTACGATGACCATCAACTGCGACCGGCTGAAGGACGTGGCGTTCTCCGCGCCCTACTTCAAGACCGGCCAGCAGGTCCTGGCACCCAAGTCGTCGACGATCACGGGCTACAACGGCACGCTGGCGGGGAAGAGGATCTGCACGGCGGCGTCCTCCACCGCGTACACCAAGCTCGACGGGGACAAGAAGGCGGGCCGGCTCGCCGCCTCCGTCGACATCTCCACCACCGTCCCCAATCAGCTCGACTGTCTGGTCCGGCTCCAGCTCGGCGAGGTCGACGCGGTGGTCACCGACGGCGCGCTCGCCGCGAGCCAGGCCGCCCAGGACCCCACGGTCGAGCTGAAGGGCGCCCCCTTCACCACCGAGTACTACGGCGTGGCGATGCGGCAGGACGCCGACGACCTGGTGCGCCGGGTCAACCAGATCCTGGTCGGCTACAGCGGCAACGGCTGGCAGGCCTCGTACGACACCTGGCTGTCGGCGACACTGGGCAAGGACGCGACGGCGTCGAGGCCGCCCGCACCGCAGTACCTGCGCACGAGCTGACCGCACGCCGACGGACACCACGAGGACCACGAAGGCACACGAAGGCAGCAGACCCGAAACCCTATTCAGCAGCGAGAGGTGATCGATGGGCGTCACGGACCCCGCCGGGCCGGTGATGGACCGGGACGAGGTGGACCGTGCGCTGGCGCGGCTCGGCGCCGAGCACGAGGCGATCGAGACCTCGCTGCTCGCCCTCCAGGACCACGCGGGCCGCAGGCTCCTCGAAGGCGCCGCGCTCACCGGGACCACCCGGGAGCGCTGGACGTCCGCGGAGGCGTCGATCACGCTGCTGTGGGCGTACTTCGACGCCTACACCGACGCGCTGCGCTCGGCCCGGGAGATCCGCTCCCGCCGCCGCTGGTCCAGCCGCGAGGACCTGGTGGAGCTGACCGAACTGCTGCGCGGCGAATCCGTCACGATCGCCGGCAGCTCGACGGCCACGGCGAACGCGCCCACGCTGTCCGGTCCGGGCCGGCTCAGCGAGAGCTTCTCGCTCGTCACCCTCGTGGAGCGGATGAACGACCTGTACGCGTCCTCGCTGGACATGGTCGTCGCCGCCGACGCGGTCTGGTCGGCGCTGCCCGCCCGGATCGATTTACTGGCCGCGGAACTCCAGCGCACCCGCAAGCTCGCGCACTCCGTGGGCGTGCGCCCCGGCGAGCACCCGGCGGGCGACGACCTGGAGCGGATCACCCACACCCTGACCGCCCTGCGCGAGCAGGTGGTGTCCGACCCGCTCGCCTACTGGCAGCCGACGCGGGGCAGTTCGGCCCCGGGCGGCGGCAGGCCCGACACGACCGTGTACGACCGGGAGGCGCGCGCGCTGGAGGACGTGCGCCGGGAGATCGACGCCGTGCTGACCGTCCGCCAGGACGCCGAGCAGCGGCTGATCGGACTGCGCGACGTGCTCTCCCGCGCGGACCGTACCCTGGCCGAGGCGCGCACCGCGCGCGGCGAGGTCCTCGCGAAGATCGCCGCCACCGAGGTGCCGGTGGTCAGCGGACCGCCGACCGCGCTCCAGGAACAGCTCGCGACGGCCGCCGAGTACCGCAGGCGCGGCCAGTGGAACCGGCTGTCGCCGCTGCTGGAGTCCCTGGAGCAGCGGGCGGAGGACGAGCTGCTGCGCGCCCGTGAGTCGCTGACGGCGGTCACCGCGCCCCTGGCGGTCCGCGCGGAGCTGCGCGGCCGCCTCGACGCCTACCGGGCGAAGGTCACGCGGCACGGCCTCGCGGAGGACCCGTTCCTGATCGAGCGGTACGACGCGGCCCGCCGCATGCTGTGGAGCGCGCCCTGCGACCTGCGCGTCGCCGAGCAGGCCGTCCTGCGCTACCAGCACGCGGCCGTCGAGCTGCTCGGCGTCCCGGGCGCGGCGCAGCAGCGTGGACCGCAGGACCACAGGGGGGAGCAGTAGCCATGAGTCAGGCAGGTCAGGCGTGTCAGCGGCCGGGCTGCGACGGGTCGTACGAGGACATGGGCGGCGGCGAGCTGTACTGCGGCACCTGCGGTCTCGCCCCGGTCGTCCCGGCGGCAGCGGCCTCCGGCGCGGTCGGCGGCAAGGGCTCGGCGGGCAGCGGCGGTTCGGGCTCCAGCGCGCGCGTCGGCCGCAGTACGCGGACGTCGTCGCAGTCGTCGAAGTCGCGTCGCTCGGTCTCCGGGCGGCTCTCGCGCTCGGTGTCGGGCCGGAGCACGGGCCGCTCGGTGTCGGTGCGCAGTTCCGGTACGGGCACCGGGAGTTCGGCGCGCAGCAGGCTCGGCGCCGGGCTGGTCTCGGTCCCGCAGGTGCCACGGCCCGACCCGCGGGCGATGGTCCTGGAGAACCCGGAGGTGCCCGAGCGCAAGCGGTTCTGCTCGCGCTCCGACTGCGGGGCGCCGGTGGGGCGTTCGCGCGGCGACCGGGCGGGGCGCACGGAGGGCTTCTGCACGAAGTGCGGGCACCCCTATTCGTTCGTCCCGAAGCTGCACACCGGTGACATCGTGCACGGCCAGTACGAGGTCATGGGCTGTCTGGCGCACGGCGGTCTCGGCTGGGTCTATCTGGCCGTGGACCGCGCGGTGTCGGACCGCTGGGTGGTGCTGAAGGGCCTGCTGGACACCGGCGACGAGGACGCGCTGGCCGCGGCGGTGGCCGAGCGGCGCTTCCTCGCCGAGATCGAGCACTCCAACATCGTGCGGATCTACAACTTCGTCGAGCACCTCGACCAGCGGACGGGATCGCTGGACGGGTACATCGTCATGGAGTACGTCGGCGGCAAGTCGCTGAAGGAGATCGCCAACGACCGGCGCACCGCCGACGGCAAGCGCGACCCGCTGCCGGTGGAGCAGGCGTGCGCGTACGGCATCGAGGCGCTGGAGGCCCTCGGCCATCTGCACAGCCGCAACCTGCTGTACTGCGACTTCAAGGTCGACAACGCGATCCAGACCGAGGACCAGCTCAAGCTGATCGACATGGGCGCGGTGCGCCGGGTGGACGACGAGGAGTCGGCCATCTACGGCACGGTGGGCTACCAGGCGCCGGAGGTGGCGGACGTGGGTCCGTCGGTGGCCAGCGACCTCTACACGGTGGGCCGCACGCTCGCCGTCCTCACCTTCGACTTCCAGGGCTACACGAGCGTGTTCGTGGACTCCCTGCCCGACCCCGACAACATCGAGGTCTTCCGCCGGTACGAGTCGTTCTACCGGCTGCTGGTGCGCGCCACCGACCCCGACCCGGCGCGCCGGTTCGCGTCCGCGCAGGAGATGGCGGAGCAGCTCACCGGTGTCCTGCGGGAGGTCGTCTCCCTCCAGACGGGACAGGCCAGACCTGCCCTGTCGACCCTGTTCGGGCCCGAACTGAGGGTGACGGACACGGAGTTGTTCCCGCGACTGGACGGGGATGTGTCACGGCTGGGGGCACGGCCGGCGCCGGTGCGGCGCTCCGCCCCCGCCGGGCCGCCCGGAACCGGCCCCGGGGCCGCCTCCGTTGTCGGATCCGCCCCCGGATCCGCCGCCGTCACCGCGTCCGCCCCCGTCACCGGGCCCGGCGCCGGTCCGGTTCCCGTGGCCGGACTCGTCAAGCCGGTCGCCACCCCGCTCGCCGCGCTCGCCCTGCCGGTCCCGCACGTCGACCCGACCGACCCCAACGCCGGTTTCCTGGCGGGCCTGACGGCCTCGGCCCCGGCCGAGCTGATCAGCGCGCTGTCGGCCGTGCCCGCCCCGTCCGTCGAGACCCGGCTGCGACAGATCCGGGCCCGGCTGGAGCACGGTGACCCGGGGGCCGCGCTGAGTTCGCTGGGCGCGCTGGAGGAGGAGCGCCCGGACGACTGGCGGGTGGTCTGGTACCGGGGCGTGGCCGCGCTGGTGACCGGCGACCACGAGGGCGCCGCGCTCTCCTTCGACGCGGTCTACGACGCCTTCCCGGGCGAGAGCGCGCCCAAGCTGGCGCTCGGCCTGTGCGCCGAGGTGCTGGGGCAGTTGGACAACGCGGCCGAGTACTACCGCCTGGTGTGGTCGACCGACCCGAGCTATGTGAGCGCCGCGTTCGGCCTGGCCCGCGTCCAGCTCGCGACCGGGGACCGCCGTGCGGCCGTACGGACGCTGGAGTCGGTGCCGGAGTCGTCCATCCACTACACGGCCGGCCGGGTGGCGGCGGTGCGCGCACGGCTGCGGCAGCGGACGGCGACCTCCGCTGACGTGTCGTTCCCGGAGGATCTCGGCGCCGCCGCGGCCCAGGTCGAGGCATTGGACGCGTACGGTCTGGACCCGACGCGGCGGGAGCAGTTGTCCACGGAAGTGCTCGGCTGCGCGCTGGACTGGATACTCTCCGGAGGGCGGGCTTCCGCCCCCGCCGCCTCCGGGGAGCGGGCGCTGCTCGGCAGCGGCCTGGACGAACGGGGCCTCAGGTTCGGCCTGGAGCGCTCGTACCGCACGCTGGCCCGGCTGGCGACCGGCGGCGAGGAGAGGATCTACCTGGTGGAACGTGCCAATCGTTACCGCCCCCGGACGTGGGTGTAGGTGATGTCCCAGATGTCCCAGCAGGCCGCCCTGGCGCGGTGCCCGGGCTGCGAGGAGCCGCTCGAACCGGGCGACCGTTTCTGCGGCGCGTGCGGATACGACCTGTCCGCCGTGCCGCCGCAGCCGGACGACCATCCGACGCTCACCATGAACAGCCCGGCGGCGCACCCGGCCGCCGCGCCGACGCAGCCGGCCCCCGAGGCCGCTCGGGCCCCTTCGGCCCCCGCGGCTCCGCCGGCCCCCGCGGTCCCGCCGGCTCCCGCGGTCGCCCCGGTGCCCTCGGCCCGTCCTGCCGTCCCCGCCACCGGGGTGCGCTTCGACCGGTCGCCGGAGCCCGAGGAGTACGCCCTCCAGGCGCCCGACCCACGCGTGGCCGCCGAGCTCACGGCGCCGGCCGAGGAGGCCAAGGTGTGCGTCGCCTGCCGGACCGGCCGGGTCGACGACGACGGCTACTGCGAGGTCTGCGGGCACGCCCAGCCGCGCGAACGCGACCACATGGAGCAGGAGTCGGGTCCGATCGCCGCCGTCAGCGACCGGGGCCTGCGCCACCACCGCAACGAGGACGCGTTCGCCGTCCGCGCGAGCGCGCTGCCCGACGGCTCCCCCGCGCTGGTCGCGATCGTCTGCGACGGCGTCTCCTCCGCGACCCGTCCCGACGACGCCTCGCTCGCCGCCTCCCGCGCGGCGGGCGAGTCCCTGGCGGCCGCCCTGCCGCGCGGCACGCACCCGCAGCAGGCGATGCACGACGCGATCGTCGCCGCGTCGCACGCGGTCGACGCGCTGGCCGGGGAACCGGAGACGGCCCGCGAGCACGCCTCGCACCAGAACGCGCCCGCCTGCACCCTGGTCGGCGCCGTGGTCACCACCGGACTGCTGGTCGTCGGCTGGGTCGGCGACAGCCGCGTCTACTGGGTCCCGGCCGACCGCAGCTCACCGCCCGCCCGGCTGACCGAGGACGACTCGTGGGCCGCGCAGATGGTCGCCGCGGGTCTGATGAACGAGGCGGAGGCCTACGCCGA
Source organism: Streptomyces sp. NPDC001443 (assembly GCF_053597355.1). Taxonomy (NCBI): domain Bacteria; kingdom Bacillati; phylum Actinomycetota; class Actinomycetes; order Kitasatosporales; family Streptomycetaceae; genus Streptomyces; species Streptomyces sp. NPDC001443. Next base: position 259,204 of record NZ_JBSFIA010000001.1, on the reverse strand, counting down.
CGAGCGCGCCCACGCCATCACCGGCTGGCTCGGCGCCGACGCCTACGAACTGGAGCCGCACACCGCCGCCTTCAAGCCGGACCGGCCGGGTGTGCTGGTGGTGTGCACGGACGGCCTGTGGAACTACGCCGAAGCGGCCGAGGAGATGGCCGAGGTGCTCCCCCTCGACGCCGCCGCACGGCCGCTGCACGGCGCCCGGGTCCTGGTCGGCCACGCGCTGGACGGCGGGGGCCACGACAACGTAACAGTGGCCGTTCTGCCGTTCCCCGCCCCGTCGTCCGGGGCAGGATCGGCCTGAGGGGCCGCGAACCGGGACGAAGACCCGTGTGCGCCGACGGACCGGAGGGGACCGGTCCGTACCGAGACATCACCCCTGCGGACGTGGGGGCTCATAGGGGGATCTGAGCAGGTATGGCCAACTTCTCGAAGTCGAACGTGCCGCAGTTCTCGGTGGACGTCTACCAGAACGAGTACCTCCCGGAGGGCGGTCGCGAGGTCAACGCGATCGTCACGGTCACCGCGACGGGCGGCGGCACGGTCGGCAGCGCCGTCTCCGCCCCACAGCTGTACGCGCCGGGGCAGGGCCCGTCCGCGGGCGTGGCGATCATGGTCGACTGTTCGGGCTCGATGGACTACCCGGCCGCGAAGATGCGCAACGCCCGCGACGCCACGGCCGCCGCGATCGACACCCTGCGCGACGGCGTGCACTTCGCGGTGATCGGCGGCACCCATGTGGCCAAGGAGGTCTATCCGGGCGGCGGCCGCCTCGCGGTGGCCTCCACCGCCACCCGCGACCAGGCCAGGCAGGCGCTGCGCAAGCTGAGCGCCGGCGGCGGCACGGCCATCGGCACCTGGCTGCGTCTCGCCGAGCGTCTGCTGTCCTCGGCCGATGTCGCCATACGCCACGGCATCCTGCTCACCGACGGCCGCAACGAGCACGAGTCGGCGTCGGACCTCAAGGCGTCCCTGGACCACTGCGCGGGCCGTTTCACCTGTGACGCCCGCGGTGTCGGCACCGACTGGGAAGTGAAAGAAGTCACAGGGATCGCCTCCGCGCTGCTCGGCACCGCCGACATCGTCGCCGACCCGGCCGCCCTCGCCGCCGACTTCACGCGGATGATGGAGACGGCCATGGGCAAGGAGGTCGCCGACGTCGCGCTGCGGCTGTGGACCCCGGTCGGCACGTCCATCAAGTACGTCAAGCAAGTCGCGCCCACGGTCGAGGAGCTGACCGACCGCAGAGTCGAGGCCGGACCGCGCGCCGGGGACTATCCCACCGGCTCCTGGGGCGACGAGTCCCGCGATTACCACGTGTGCGTGGAGGTCCCGTCGGCGGGCATCGGCCAGGAGATGCTGGCCGCCCGGGTCTCCCTGGTCGTCCCGCAGCCCGAGGGGGGAACCGCTCCGAACCCGGGCGCCCAGGGCCTCGTGCGGGCCGTGTGGACCGACGACATGACGGCGTCGACCTCGATCAATCCGCAGGTGGCGCACTACACGGGTCAGGCGGAACTGGCCCGTGCGATCCAGCAGGGCCTCGACCTTCGCAAAGTGGGCGATTTCGACGGCGCAACGGCCAAACTGGGCCGTGCCGTTCAGCTCGCCAGCGCCTCCGGGAACGCCGATACTGCGAAACTGCTTGCGAAGGTGGTGGACGTGGTCGACGCGACGACAGGTACTGTGCGATTGAAGGCAAAGGTCGCGGAGGCCGACGAGATGACTCTCGAAACTCGGTCCACAAAGACTGTTCGTGTAAAGAAGTGACCTAGCGGGACACCGCAAGCAGCGAGCCTGGCCCCTCTCGGGGTCGGAGTAAATCCGGTCAGAGCGGCCGGAAAAGGAGAGGGGGAAGCGCCGACATGCCGACCTGCCCGAACGGACATCAGTCGGGTTCCGACGACTGGTGCGAGGTCTGTGGTCACCGCATGGCCGGTGCCGTGCCTCCGCCCCCTCCGCCGCCGCCCCCGCCGGGCGACTACGGCTTCCCGCCGCCCCCCGGTCCCGGCGGCCAGCAGGGCCACGGCGGCCGGCACCTGTCCTCGGTGCCGAACGCCGAGCCGGAGCTCTGCCCGCAGTGCCGTACGCCCCGCGAGAACGGTGCGCCGTTCTGCGAGGAGTGCCGGTGGAACTTCCTCACCAACACGGCGACCTCCTACACTCCCGCCGCCCCGCGCCCGCCCGCGCCCGGGCCGGCCGTCCGCTTCCAGCAGCCGCCCGGCGGCCCGGGGGGTCCCGGCGGCCCGGGTCCCTCCTACGGCGGCGGTGACTCCTTCGACTACCAGAGCTCCCGGCCCTCGCAGGTGAACCGGCCGGCCGAGCCGATCCCGCCGTTCGGCGGCGAGCCGTCGGCTCCGCCGTTCGGCGCGGACCCGTCGCGGCGGCCCGGACCGCCGCCCGGCCAGCCCGGTCAGCAGGGCCCCGGCCAGCAGGGCCCGCCCGGGTTCCCCGGGTTCGGACCGGACCCCTCGCGGCCCGGTCCGCCGCCCACCTCCGGCGGTCCCGGCGGCTTCGGCCCCGGGGGTCCTGGTGGGCCCGGTCCCGGTGCGCCGAACGGCGCCCCGCAGATGTACCAGCAGTCCAGCCCGCAGGCCCCGCCGATGTTCCCGCAGGAGACGGGCCGTCCGCCGCAGGGCGGTCCCCAGCAGGGCGGGCCGTCCTTCGCCGACGACGACTGGGTGATCTCCCCGCCCTCGGGCAACGCCCCCGGCGCCCCCGGTGCTCCGGGCGGTCCCGGTGCGCCCGGCGGCGGTGGTTACGGCTACCCGCAGCCCGGTGCGACGCAGGGCCCGCCGCCCGGCTCCGGCTTCCCGCAGCAGCCGACGACCTGGACGGCGACCATCGGTCCGGACCGCACGTACTTCATGGCGATGATGCAGCGCTCCGGACCCGAGGCCGCGGGCCTGAACCTGCCCGCGTACTCGCCCGAGCAGCAGCGCACGCTCACCGGCAACCAGCTCACCATCGGCCGCCGCCGCCACTCCACCGGCGAGACCCCCGACGTGGACCTCTCGGTGCCGCCGGAGGACCCGGGCGTCTCGCACCAGCACGCCGTGCTGGTGCAGCAGCCCGACGGCAGCTGGGCGGTCGTCGACCAGAACTCGACGAACGGCACGACGGTCAACAACTCCGAGGAACCGATTCAGCCCTTCGTGCCGGTACCGCTCCAGGACGGCGACCAGGTGCACGTGGGCGCCTGGACGACGATCACGATCCGGCGGGGCTGAACGAGCCCGCCGGTGCGCGGACCGGCCTCCGGTCCGCGCATCAGCCCGGCAGGGGCCATACGTACGGCCCCTCCGGGTCGTCCAGCCATGCCCACGCCGAGCCGTCGCCGACCGTGACGCCGTAGCGCTCGCGCCGCGGGGCGTGCTCGCGGTCCCACAGCGCGTACGCCTCCTGCGGATCGAGGCTGCCGCGGGTGAGCGTGAGCAGGAACCGCAGCAGTTCGTGGTCCCGGGCCGCGCGCGGCAGCCCGCTCGGCGGGCCCGCCGGATCCGGCCGGGGACGGCCCTCGCCACGCAGCGGCACGAAGTAGGCGGGCGTGTGCAGGAAGTGTCCCTCGGCGCGCTCGGGGTCCCGTACGGTCAGGGCGATCAGGCCGGTGGCCAGCGGCGCCAGGATCCGGGCACCCGGATCGCACTGGGCGAGCCAGGCGGGCGGGATCGAGGTCAGCGTGCAGGTGGCGATGATCCGGTCGAACGGGGCACGCTCGGGCACCCCGCGCGCGCCGTCGCCGGTGACGACGGCGGGGTGGTACCCGGCGGTCGCGAGATGCTGCCGGGCCGACTCGGTGATCTCCGGATACAGGTCGACGGTGGTGACCCGGTCCTCGCCGAGGCGGTACGACAGCAGCGCCGCGTTGTATCCGGTGCCCGCGCCGATCTCCAGGACCCGGCTGTCGTCCGCCACCCGCAGCTCGGCCAGCATCAGCGCCATGAGGGACGGCTGGCTGCTGGAGGAGACCAGCTCGCCGTCGCGCAGCCGGGTGGCGAGCGGGGCGTCGTCGTACGCGCCGCGCACCCAGCGCTCCCGGGCGCGCGGGTCGGGGCTCTCGCCCCAGCAGCGTTCGTAACCGCCCAGGGCGCCGATGTAGTAGTACGGCACGAAGAGATGCCGCGGGACCGCCGCGAACGCCTCCCGCCAGGCCGGATCCGTGTCGAAGGCGCCGCTGGCCTCGATCTCGCGCACCAACGCGGCCCTCGCCGAGGCGGCGAGGTCGTCCAGGTCCCGGTCGAGCGCTCGCGTGCTCATAGCTCCACTGTCCTGCGCGACGGCGCCCGAGGCGAACCGGCTCCCGAGGACCTGGCCGGGTCACCGGAGGCCGGGTCCTAAGCCTTGAGTCCTCCGCCACCCCGTCTGAGACGATGGGGTCGTGAAAGAGATTCGGCGCGGCACGCTTCAGGAGCAGACCTTCTACGAGCAGGTCGGCGGGGAGGAGACCTTCCGTCGGCTCGTCCACCGTTTCTACGAGGGAGTGGCCGAGGACCCGCTGCTGCGGCCCATGTATCCGGAGGAGGACCTGGGCCCGGCCGAGGAGCGGCTCGTGCTGTTCCTCATGCAGTACTGGGGCGGTCCCACGACCTACAGCGAGAACCGCGGTCACCCCCGGCTGCGCATGCGGCACGCCCCGTTCACCGTCGACCGGGCCGCGCACGACGCCTGGCTCAGGCACATGCGGGACGCCGTCGACCACCTCGGCCTGTCCGAGGAGCACGAGACGACGCTGTGGAACTACCTGACGTACGCGGCGGCCTCGATGGTGAACACGCCGGAGTGAGACCCGCGAGATGACGGGTCAGGGGTGACAGGGGCCGGGTGACGGGGCCCGGGTGACGGGCGGGCCCTGCCGGGGGCCGGCCGGTGCCCGTGCTCCCGCGCCCGGGTCAGCGGACGCTGACGCCCAGCGTCCCGAGTCCCGCCGTCCGTACGGCGATCGACCCGTACGGCGTGCGCAGCCTCAGCCACGCGCCCGACGAGAACATCCCCAGCTCCGGCTCGGCGGACGTCCTCACCGCCCGCAGGAAGCCCAGTGACTGGGCCGCGTGCACGACCCGCACCGGCAGCCGGGTCTCGCCCACCGTCCGGGACCAGATCTCCCGCCCGATCCGGTCGAGCTCGGTGCGGGTACGCCGGACGTCCGGCAGCTCGTCCGTACGGGAACGGAACTCGGTGACGGCCGCGGCGACCAGCGTGCACAGGCCGTCCGGCGCCGGCAGCCCCGGCTCGGCCCGCCAGCCGCCCCGCGGCGGCAGCACCCCGGCCCACGGCGGCCCGGTCACGGCGGCCGGGACGGCGGCCGTGACCGCCTTCTCGTCCACCGACTCCAGCAGCTCACCGGCGGACACGGTCACGTCGAGCGTGACGTCGAGCCCGTTCTCGTACGGCTTGGCCAGCCGCACCGCGCGGATGGCCAGTACCTCGAAGGACGGCGGCCGGCCGAACACGGCGAGTGCCGTGCCGGCCGCCTGGAGACGCACCGCCGCTCCACGGTCGTAGTGGAGCAGTCGGGAGAGGAAGGCCGCGAGGTCCGCGGCCTCCCCCTCGTCGGCGAGGTGGAGCACCGTCATGCGGCGACGGCCTCGCCCTCGTCGGCGTTCTCGTGGTCGTCCATGTACTCCTGGAGGAACTCGCGCTCCTCCGCGGTGATCCGCCGGGGCCGCTGCTGGGCGAAGTCGAACGGCACTATCACCGTCGAGGCCCGGACGTAGACCTGGTCCGGGTCCTTGACCTCGTAGGTGATCGTGAAGGACGCCGCCCTGACCTGGGTGACCCACAGCTCGATGTCCACCGGCGTGTGCCGGTGGACGAGCTGGCGCTTGTAGTCGATCTCGTGGCGCGCCACCACCGACCCCTGCTGGAAGTCCTTGTCCGGACGGAAGAGGAAGTCGATACGGGCTTCCTCCAGGTACCGCAGGAACACCACGTTGTTGATGTGCCCGTACGCGTCCATGTCCGCCCAGCGCAGCGGGCAGCGGTAGATGTGCCGCAAGATCGATCAGCCCCGGGTCAGCTTCTTGTAGGTGGCACGGTGCGGACGGGCGGCGTCCGCACCGAGGCGCTCGACCTTGTTCTTCTCGTACGACTCGAAGTTGCCCTCGAACCAGAACCACTTGGACTCGCCCTCGTAGGCGAGGATGTGGGTGGCGACCCGGTCCAGGAACCAACGGTCGTGGGAGACCACGACGGCGCAGCCGGGGAACTCCAGCAGCGCGTTCTCCAGGCTGGAGAGGGTCTCGACGTCGAGGTCGTTGGTCGGCTCGTCGAGGAGCAGCAGGTTGCCGCCCTGCTTGAGGGTGAGCGCGAGGTTGAGGCGGTTGCGCTCACCGCCGGACAGGACGCCGGCCGGCTTCTGCTGGTCCGGGCCCTTGAAGCCGAAGGCGGAGACGTACGCCCGCGAGGGCATCTCGACCTGGCCGACGTTGATGTAGTCGAGCTCGTCCGAGACCACGGCCCACAGGGTCTTCTTGGGGTCGATGTTCTCGCGGCTCTGGTCGACGTAGGAGATCTTGACGGTCTCGCCGACCTTGATCGAGCCGGAGTCCGGCTCCTCCAGGCCCTGGATCATCTTGAAGAGCGTGGTCTTGCCGGCGCCGTTCGGGCCGATGACACCGACGATGCCGTTGCGCGGGAGGGTGAAGCTCAGGTCCTCGATGAGGACCTTCTCGCCGAAGGCCTTGTTGAGGTTGTTGACCTCGACGACCACGCTGCCCAGACGCGGGCCCGGCGGGATCTGGATCTCCTCGAAGTCCAGCTTCCGCATCTTGTCGGCCTCGGCGGCCATCTCCTCGTAACGGGCGAGACGGGCCTTGGACTTGGCCTGGCGCCCCTTGGCGTTGGAACGCACCCACTCGAGCTCTTCCTTGAGGCGCTTCTGCCGCTTGGCGTCCTTCGCCCCCTCGACCTTGAGACGGGTCGCCTTGGTCTCCAGGTACGTGGAGTAGTTGCCCTCGTACGGGAAGGCGCGACCGCGGTCGAGCTCGAGGATCCACTCGGCGACGTTGTCCAGGAAGTACCGGTCGTGGGTGATGGCCACGACGGTGCCCGCGTACTTGGCGAGGTGCTGCTCCAGCCAGTTCACGGACTCGGCGTCCAGGTGGTTGGTGGGCTCGTCGAGGAGCAGCAGGTCGGGCGCCTCGAGCAGCAGCTTGCACAGCGCGACGCGGCGCTTCTCACCACCGGAGAGGTTGTTGACCGGCCAGTCGCCGGGCGGGCAGCCCAGGGCGTCCATGGCCTGCTCGAGCTGGGCGTCGAGGTCCCAGGCGTTGGCGTGGTCCAGGTCCTCCTGGAGCTTGCCCATCTCCTCCAGCAGCGCGTCCGAGTAGTCGGTCGCCATCTGCTCGGCGATCTCGTTGAACCGGTCGAGCTTGCCCTTGACCTCGGCGACGCCCTCCTGGACGTTCGCCAGGACCGTCTTCTCCTCGTTCAGCTTGGGCTCCTGCATCAGGATGCCGACGCTGTAACCGGGCGAGAGGAACGCGTCACCGTTCGACGGGTGCTCGAGGCCCGCCATGATCTTCAGGACGGTCGACTTACCGGCGCCGTTCGGGCCGACCACGCCGATCTTCGCGCCGGGCAGGAAGCTCAGCGTCACGTCGTCAAGGATGACCTTGTCGCCGTGAGCCTTGCGCGTCTTGCGCATGGTGTAGATGTACTCAGCCAAGAGAAACCGTCCGGCGCTTGAAATCTGGCAATGGGCAGAGGGCAGATACACCCCATCTTGCCTGACGGCTACCCCTTGGGGGAAACGCGTTCGGCCGGGAGCCTCCGACCTGGGGTTCCGTCGCCGATCTCTGTAGCCCACCTGTCACTGTCGGTCGCCATCGGTCGTCCTCGGCGCCCCTCGGACGGCCCAGGGGCGGCCCGGCCCCGGCGCACTCGACCGACAGCGGCACCTTCGGCACACCCCGTCGTCGATGCCGTCGATGCCGTCGATGCCGTCGATGCCGTCGATGCCGTCGATGCCGTCGACCAGAGCAAGCCGTGACGGCCGGTCCGTGACGACAGGGCCCTCGGCGTGTTGCGGCCAAGGGGCTCGCATACCTTCACGTCATGGACTTCAACATCACCGCGGGGGAGGAAGCCGTCGTGTTCCACGTGGCGAGCCTCGTCCAGGACGGTCTCTCCCCCACGGATGACGACTTGGCGGAGGAGCTGGGTGACGAGGTTCGCCCAGTGCTGCAATCGCTCCTGGGCAAGGGTTGGCTCGTGGTCGACGAGGATCGTGAGCTGGCCTTGTCCACGATCGCGCGGCACGTCGTGTCCAGCCGCACGGATGCCGAGGGGCCGCGGACGTAGCGGCCGACCGCCGCTGTTCGTCCGCGTTGTCACGCAGTTAGACACTCGGTGCTGCAAAGTCAGCCGCGGGCTGCGCGACTTGGCCAGGGGAGTCCGTCGGGAGACTGGTCCGCAGGCCGGCCCGCTCGAACGAAGTCGGAGTACTCATCCTGGACCATGCTCGCGTTGACCCACCTCCCCGGCACTGCCCCCGTGGCCTCCTTGGCAGCAATCAGCGCGGTGGACGGGTCCTCAGCCGTGGCAACGAGTCGGCCGAACTCCTCCGCGTCCGCGTCGGCTATCAGGTAGCGCACCCGGCAAACCCTGCCCAGCGTGACCGGCCTGCGGTGCCGACCGAGCTCTCAGCTCGGGAAGCTGATGTGCTCCAGGACCTGTCAGGCGCCTGACCTGCGGCTGACTGTTCCGCACTGCTTCAACGTCAACGGTCCGGTACCCGCCATTCCTCGTGGCTCCCCGCTCCACCTGGCACGGATCCGGCACGGATCCGAGTGATGAGGCGGCCGACCCTTGTCGCACGCCGGGTCGCGGCCTTCACTGGGCGGACGACCTCGCCGCTTGGCGGGGTACGTTTTTCTGATCCGTGGTTCTGCAGAGATCGGTCATTGGAGGTCGTACAGGCCGCAGGTTGTACTTCACTGCCGTACAGCCGGGGTCCGGTGGGAACTGCTCGAAACGCGTTGCGCGGCCCGGGTCGGAAGCCTTCTCCCTTTGGGGAGGGGGCAGTCAGAGTCCGAACTCCTTGGTCACTGCCGTCAGGGTCGCCGCTGCGGACCCGATCTCCGCCTTGCCCTTGCCGCCGAAGCCCTCGGCGCAGTCCTGGGAGCCGTTGTGCATGGCCGTGAGCGCGCTCTCCCATGCGGCCTCCCAGTCGGCGTCCGGGATCGGCGCATGGGACTGAACAGCCTTCACGTCCTCGCCGGTTCCGAGACAGTCGTTCAGTACGTCGCCCCCGCCGCTACCGGCAGACGTGAGAGCCGTGATGTCCATGGTGAGCACGTTGACGTCCGTATTGCCGCTCTTCGCATACCAGGCACGCATGGCTGCCGAAGGCACCGACGCCGACGGCGGTGCCACCACCGAAGTGGTCGGGCTGTTGCTGCTGCATCCCGCAAGGACTAACACGCAGGCCAGGGCACTGATCACGGAAAGGCGCCTCATCCGCGGGATCGTGTCACACCCTCACCCGCAGCGCCATGGTCATCAATCTGCCCACGCGACTCATCCGGGTATGTACACGACAAAGAAATCTTGCTTGATCGAGCGGACGGCCCTTGGCCATCCGGCGAAAGGGGCGTCTCGCCACTCGTCGTCAGCCGTGGACGTCGGAAGCCTTCTGTTCCGCAGCCAAGCCGCTCGCGACGGCCTGCGGACGCCGACTCCGTCTCATGACCTGGCGTTTCTCGGGGTGCCACGATGCCTCGGCCGGTCCGCCCCGGTCAGCCCCGGGTCGGGTCCTGCTTCCTGCCGACGAGGATCAGTGCCGCGCCACCGATGACGACCAGGCCGATGGCCACACCGACGATCAGCGGGGTCGCGCCGGAGCCGCCGGTCTCGGCGAGGTTCGGGCCGGTGGAGGTGCCGCCGACCGTGGCCGGGCTGGGCTCGCTGAGGGTGTGTACGTCGTTCCCGCCGACGGCGCCCTGGGTCTTGCAGTCGAGGACGCCGGTGAACCGCTTCTGGAAGCCGGCCTGGCCGTCGATCGTGAAGCCGTAGGCCTGGTCCTCCTGGAGGGGGATCGTCACGGTCCGCGAGACCCCCGCGGCAATGCTGTACTCGGCACCCAGCAGCTCGAAGGTGAACACCTCGTCGCCCTCGTTGGCCACGGTGACGTCCACACCGCCCTTGGCGCAGTTCTTCACCGCCGACAGGGCGGGTATCGGGCCCAGCGCCGCCCAGGCCGCGCTCGCCGTCGCCGAGACCGTCGACTCGCTGGAGCCGGCCAGGATCTGCGTCTGGCTCCTGGACTCGGAGGCGAAGGCCCGGCCGACCGGGACGGTGGTCGAGGCCTGCACGGTCAGGTCGGCCGACCCGTCCGCGGTTCCCTCCGGCACGTCGAAGAAGAGCTGGCTGCCGTCCCGCGCGGACGTGACGGCCTTGCCGTCCTTGCCGACGATCCGCACCCCGCTCACGGCCGGGTCCGAGGACGGGGTCACCGTCACGCTGTCCGCGTCGGTGTGCACCGTCACCGGGCCGAGCAGGCTCCCGGGGTGACCGGAGACCGCGGGCGGGTCGAGGGTCAGTGACGCCGCGGGCTCGGCGACGGTGCGGGCGGCCTTCTGGAGGTAGTCGGCGAGCTTCTCGGCCTGCGGGTCGACGGCGTCCACGTCGGCGGCGTCCGAGTAGCGCCAGATGGCCACCTGGGTGCCGGCCGCCGCGTCCTGCTCGGTGAGGCCGGAGCCGATGCCTGCCGCCTCGGCGAGCGCGGCCAGGTCGTTGACCTGCGGGTAGGAGTTCCGGAGGATCCAACTGATCCGGCCGGCGTTCTTGTTGGCGCCCAGCGACGTGCCGCTCCAGGGCGTCTCGTGGTAGCTGGCGTCCCGCTGGGTGGGGTTGTGGAGGTCGACGCAGTACGTCTGGAGGGTGCCGCCGCCCTCGACGGACATCTCGAACAGCCCTGCCGACACCTGCTGGTCCCCGTTGTCGCCGTGGACCACCGCGCCGCCGTACGTCTTCAGACCGCCCATGGTGGCGATCGCTCCGCCCTGGCTCTGCGCCGCCTCGGCCGCGACGGCCGGACCGGCGACGGTCACCGCACCCGCGGCGACGAGACCGGACACGAGCACCGCGGCGGCAGACCGGACCACCCCTCGCCGCCGACGCAGAGACGACGCGGAGAGCGAAGAAAACACAGAATTCCCCTTCGAGCAGGACCCGTTGACGTGGGGGGTACCGGTCCCACCAGCAGAATCAGCAGCCTTGACAGCTCTGCCCGGCATTTTAAGGAAGAGCCACTCCGCCTTTCTCTCGTCATATCGTCAGACAGCTGATCCGACTCGCAATCGTTATCGCCGAGATCACCCCAGAGCCGGACTTATCGACAAATCAACCGTGCAGTTCAGGGCGGGCCCTGGATGAATTCCCCGATAAGCGACAGCTCGACCAAGTCGGGGCATCGACTGACATCACATCACCGCGACCGGTTCCGCAGGCCGGTGCGCCGCTTCCGGGCCGCCGCCCTCGGCCGGGGTCTCCCAAGCGGGCTCCGGCCGGTCCGGCGGGCCGGCCGTGCCCGCCTCCGGCCGGCCCGTACGCCGGAACGCGCAGGTGCCCCGGGCCAGATCGTGGCCGATGGCCACCGCGTCGATGTCCGCCGACGTCCGGCTCTGCCCGTCGCGCACCTCGGTACGCACCTTCAGCCTGCCCTGCACGATCACGGGTTCGCCCACCGACAGGGACGCCGCCGCGTTCGTGGCGAGTTGGCGATTGGCCCACACCGTGAAGAAGTTGGTGTGCCCGTCGGCCCAGGCGCTCTTCTCGCGGTCCCAGTAACGCGAGGTCACCGCCAGCCGGAACCGCGCGGACGGCCCCGAGGCCAGCTCCCGGTACACCGGCTGCGTGGCCACGTTTCCCACCGTGCACACGATCGTCTCGTTCATCACGAACCCCTCCCTCACCCGGGCGCCCGGCCCGGTCCGGCACACGTACGGGCCCGTCCCGTACGGCTGCGTCCGGCGCGTCGGCCACGCTCTCTCGCGTACCGCCACCGCCACGGCGACCGCGTCCGTCGCGATCGCCGTGGCACCAGACTGCCTCCGCCGGGACGAGCCCGCCGAGCCCTGTGGATCACCGCCCGCCTGTGGAGAACCCCCTCACCCGGACGGGTGATCCGATCCGTACCCCGACGCCCGGCGCCGGCCTCACCGCGTCCCGGCGCCCGCGCCCACGACCCGGCCGTACTGCTCCCGGACCTCCCGGTAGCGCAGCAGTTCCGCGGCCACCGGATCCAGGACCCGGGCCCGCCCGCAGCCCGCCGCAGCCTCTCTCAACCGCCGCTCGGCCTCCAGTCCGTACCGTTTCGCCGGTCCGCGCGCCGCCAGCCGGCAGCTCCACTCGATCAGCGGGCCGCCGACGATGCCGGCCAGCATCAGCAACACGGGCACCCCCAGATTCGGCGCCATGACCCCGGCGATCTGCCCCACCAGCCACGCCCCGCCCACGATCTGAAGCAGTGTCATGGCCGCCTGGGTCAGCACGGCCAGCGGCCACCAGCCCGGCCGCGGCGGCCGCCCGGGAGGCAGCCCGGCCCGCGCCGCCAGCTCGTCCAGCGCCTCGGGCAGCCCCTGGGACCCCCGCACGGCGGCCTCGCGCACCGCCTGCGCCCACGGTGCGGGCAGCCCGTCCGACGCCCGCTCGGACACCCTGCGCACCGCCTGTTCCACCCGCTGCCTGGCCGTGGCCTCCTCGTCGGCCTGGGTCCGCTGCCCGAGGCGCCCCGTGGGGACCTGCTCCCCCCGGCCCTGGAACCAGCGCCACAGCCGCAGCCAGGGCGTCCCGCACGCGCGGTTGGCGTTGCGCAGCCAGGCCCGTTCGGCCGCCTCTCCCGCCGCCGCGGCCCCCACGGCGTCCGCCAGCCGGGCGGTGAACTCCTCCCGCGCCTCCTCGCTGAGCCCGCTGCGCCGTCCCGTCGCGTACACCGGTCGCAGCCGGACCGCGGCCGCGTCGACGTCGGCCGAGATCCGGCGGGCCGCCGCGCTCCGCTCCGCCACGAACTGGCCCAGCGCCTCCCGCAGTTCACCGACCCCGTCGCCGGTCAGCGCGGAGAGGGCGAGCACGGTCGCGCCCGGTTCGTCGTACTCGCCGAGAGCGATCCCGTCCTCGTCGAGCAGCCGCCGCAGATCGTCGAGGACCAGGTCGGCCGCCTCCTCGGGCAGCCGGTCGATCTGGTTGAGGACGACGAACATGACCTCCGCGTGCCCCGCCATGGGCCGCAGATAGCGCTCGTGCAGGACGGCGTCGGCGTACTTCTCGGGATCGGCGACCCAGATGACCGCGTCGACGAGCGCCAGCACCCGGTCCACCTGCTCACGGTGCTGCACGGCCGCCGAGTCGTGGTCGGGCAGGTCGATCAGGATCAGCCCGTGGAGCTGCGCCTCGGCCTCCGCGCTCTGCACCGGGCGCCGCCGCAGCCGTCCCGGGATGCCGAGCCGGTCGATCAGACCCGACGCGCCGTCGCTCCAACTGCACGCGATGGGGGCGGCGGTGGTCGGCCGTCGTACGCCCGTCTCCGAGATCGTCGCCCCTGCGAGCACGTTGAACAGCTGCGACTTCCCGCTGCCGGTGGCGCCCGCGATGGCGACGACCGTGTGCTGCCCGGAGAGCCTGCGCCGTGCCGCCGACTCGTCCAGCACCCGGCCCGCCTCGGCGAGCGTCCTGTTGTCGAGCCGGGCACGGGAGAGCCCCACGAGCTCCCGCAGCGCGTCCAGCCGCGAGCGCAGCGGGCCGTCGTAGGCGAGCGGAGCGGGGATCCGCGCCGACTGCGGCCGCTTCTCGACGGCGCCGACGGCGGCCGTGGCGGCCTCGGCGGCGGTCTCCTCGGTCACCCGGCGCGCGATCAGCCCGTCGTCCCAGGCACCGGAGGAATCCCCCCGGTCCGCGCGCTCGGCCCGATCGGCGCGCTCCTCGTCGTCCGCCCGGTCGCTCCGGCCCGCAGGACCTCCATGGCCCGTACGGTCCCGGCGCTCCTCAGGGCCTTCGGGGCCGTCGGGGCCGTGACGGTCATCGCGGTCCGCACCGCCCCCCTGACCGGCACGCACCACGGGATCGACATGGTCCACGTGAACCATGTCGATCAGGTGATCCATGCGGTTGAAGGGGTCCGCACGACCTGCACGACCTGCACGACCTGCGCGATCCGTGTGATCGGTCTGATCGGTGTGATCGGTGTGATCGGTGCGACCCGCGTGATCCACACGATCCGCCTCGCCCGTGCGTCTGTCGGCCCCCTCCCGCGCGGGCGGCCCGGACGGCTGCCCGGGGCCCTGCCCCCCGCCGTGATCGGCATGTTCCGTGTGGTCCTGGTCGGCGACGGCGGTCACCGGTCACCTCTCCTTCTGCAGTACGGACAGCGCGGCGATGAGTTCGGCCTGGGGCTCCACGTGGATGTCGAGCCCGTCGAGGGGCGCGAGGCGGCGCTCGCGTTCGGTCTGGAGGACCCGGTCCACGTACCCGGTGAGCAGCCGCCCGCCCCGGTCGCGCAGCCGCAGGGCGCCGTGCGCGCCGATCCGCTCCGCGAGCCGCTCGCCCGCGGTGCGCGCCCTGCGGCCGCCCAGCAGGACGGTGGCGACCAGCACGGAGACCGCCTCCGGATCGACGGCGGCACCACGGTCGAGATCGCGCAGTTCGTCCTCGGCGCACTCCTCGAGCTCCCGCCGCCAGCGCCGTACGGCCACCCCGATCCGGTGCTCGGCGCGCTCCGGCGCCGGGTCGCGTTCCGCCAACCCGGGGGCGCCCGCCGCGGGCTCGCGCCGCCAGGCCTCGTCGATACGTTCGTCGGCGGCGGTGACGGCGCACAGCAGGAGTGAGCCGAGGCTCTCGACGAGGGCGTCGAAGAGTTCACCCGCCGTGCAGTCGAGCGGGAAGGCCCGCCACCGCTTCAGGGCGCCGCCGGCCAGTACGGCGCCGCCCTGGAGCCGTCCCCGTACGCGGGTGTACTCGCTGTCGTAGGCCCCGTCGACGGCGGCGGTGAGCCGCAGCGCCGCCGCGTGCTGGGCCGCGGCGGCGCCGGCGAGCTCGGGCATCCGCGACTTGAGGGAGTCCAGGACGCCGTGCGCCGTACGGGCCACGACGTCCTGCCGGGCGACGGGATCCTGGGCGCACTGGACCAGCCAGGTCCGCAGGGAAGCCACCGCGGTGCCCGGGAGCAGGCCCCCGCCCCAGGCCGACTCGGGCAGCTCGGGCACGGTGAAGCGCGGCACATGGCCCAACCCGGCCTTGGTGAGCAGAGCACCGTACTGCCGCGACACCTCCGACACCACCTGGTGCGGCACTCGGTCGAGCACGGTCACCAGGGTGACGCGGTACTCCTTGGCGGTACGCAGCAGATGCCACGGCACGGCGTCGGCGTAGCGGGCGGCCGTCGTGACCATGACCCAGATGTCGGCCGCGCAGATGAGCTCGGCGGCGAGGACCCGGTTCTCCGCCACCAGGGAGTCGATGTCGGGTGCGTCGAGGAGCGCGAGGCCGCGCGGCAGGGTCTCGGCGGTCTCGATGCGCAGGATGCGCTTGCCGTCCTCCCCGGACGTGAGCAGTTCCTCACCGGAGTCCTGGTGGGGCACCCACACGCGCGTGAGGCCGGGCAGGACGCGCATGCCGCTGAACCAGTGGTGGTCCTCCGGATGGCACACCAGCACGGGAGTCCGTGTCGTCGGCCGCAGCACCCCCGCCTCGCTGACCCGGCGCCCCACGAGCGAGTTGACGAGCGTCGACTTCCCGGCGCCGGTGGAACCCCCGATCACGGCCAGCACGGGTGCATGGGGCTCTCTCAACCGGGGCACCAAGTAGTCGTCGAGCTGGGCGAGCAGTTCGTCGCGGTTGGCACGCGCGCGCGGAGCCCCCGCCAGGGGCAGCGGAAAGCGTGCGGCGGCGACACGGTCGCGCAGGGCGGAGAGTGCGTCGAGCAGCTGAGGCCGTACGTCCAAGGTCACCACATGCGAAGAATGCCCAATTTCGGGGGATTTCTGAAGCATATAGGCATGCCTGCGCGCCGACCGAACACAAGGGACGGAAGGTACGACTGGGACAAGGACACAGCCCAGGCATAACGAGTGCACAACACCCGTAGCGCGAGACCCCAAAAGCGATGCACGATTCGTACCTGCCTGCGATTATCAGGACCGCTTCACCGAACCTCCACATCGAGCCACGGAGGCGAAGCAACAGGGAGAAGGATCCGGGAGCCCTATCCTTGTCCCCGGCATCGTCGCGGATCAGCCCGCACCCGGGCACCACGCACGAGGCCACCACACCAGGCCCCCGTAGCTCAGTGGATAGAGCAGGCGCCTTCTAAGCGCTTGGCCGCAGGTTCGAGTCCTGCCGGGGGCGCCACCCCTCGCCCTCCCTTTCGGGAGGGCTTTTTGCTGGTCGGAGCGGGTGCCGCTCGACACGACGAAGCCCCGGGCACGGGGGTGTCCCACGACGTCGTCCGGAGCGCGGCCGAGGCCGAATGGCGCTGACGCGGACGATGCCCTCCGATACGGTCCCGGGCCATGGCGAATGGCGGCAGTGTGCCGGAGAAGGTGGCGTGGATCCTGGTTCGGGACGACCGGGTGTTGGTGGCGCGCAGTCACGGCAAAGACCGCTTCTACTTGCCGGGCGGCCATCGTGAGCCGGGCGAGTCCGACGACGAGACCCTGGTGCGGGAGATCGACGAGGAGCTGAAGGCGTCGATCGACCCCCGCTCAATGGTGCACTTCGGCACTTTCGAGATCGGTGAGGGCCATCCTGATCACGACCCTTTCCGGATGATCTGTTACACCGCCGATCACCGCGGTGAGCTGACCCCGTCGGGGGAGATCGCCGAGAAGGCCTGGTTCCGCCATGCCGATCGGGACCGAGTCTCGGCCGTCGACGAGCTGGCTTTCGACGCGCTTCACGAGGCTGGGTGGCTTTCCTGATCCCGTGAGCGTTGTAAGAGCTCTGCAAGCGGCGGCCACGTACGAGTAGTCCGAGCCGGGTCGAATCCTGCGGGGGCGCCACCCCTCGCCCTCCCTCGAGCTTGTCGTAAGCCTCGTGCCGGCCGGCCGCGTCCGTTGCCGCGGGTGGTCCGTGCCGACTGTGCCTGTCGTGCCTGTCGTGCCTGTCGTGCCTGTCGTGCCTCGTCGAAATAAAAAATGATGTGCGCCGTACGCCGTGTCCCCGCTCGTATCGCCGCGTTGAACGGGAAGTGCGGCGCGAGTCCTGCCGCCGCACTCGCCCAAGCAAAAGAAGGAGAACGCATGTCTCGCATCGCGAAGGCGGCTGTGGTCGCTCTCGGCACGGGTGCCGTGGCGCTCGGCGGAGCCGGTCTGGCCATGGCTGACGCGGGTGCCCAGGGCGCGGCCGTCGGTTCGCCCGGCGTGCTGTCCGGCAACGTCGTCCAGGTCCCGGTCAACGTGCCGGTCAACGTGTGCGGGAACACCATCGACGTGGTCGGGCTGCTGAACCCGGCCTTCGGCACCACCTGCGCCGACACCGGCCACCTCCGTGGGGTCCCCCAGCAGACCGGGCACCACAGCAGCCACCACAGCAGCCACCACAGCAGCCACCAGTCGGGTTACGGCTACGGCCGCTGACACGGACGTACTCGCCGCTGACACGGTCGTACTCGGAAAGAGCCCCGGCACCTCGAGCGCCGGGGCTCTTTCCGTGGCCGCTCACGCGTACCGGTACACCCCTCGGTGGTCCTCCAGGCTGTCCGGTGTCACGTCCCACGGCGGCAGCATCTCGTTCCGGGCGACGACCCGGCCGTGCTGCGGGGTGCCCGGGCCCGGGGGCCTGGCGGGCAGGTAGCGGTGCTCGCGGTGCCGGTCCTGCCATTGGGACCACAGCAGGTCGACGAAGGCGTGGTGGAGCCAGAAGACGGGGTCGTTGACGGACGCCCCGCCGAGCATGGCCCCGCCGACCCAGCGGTGCACCCGGTTGTGGTTGCGCCAGGAGGCGCTGCCGCTCCCGCGCCCCCACCCCTCCAGCCTGTTGCGGAAGCCCTTCGTGGTGGTCGAGTCCCAGGGCGAGACGTCGTAGACCGGGTCGGACATCGCCCACTCCACGTCGTTCCTCGTGGGCAGGGAGATCGGGGCCCGGGCGCGTCCGAGGTCCCGGGCGAGGTACTCCCCGTCGGTCACCCCCACCCGGATCGTCCAGTTGCCCGCCGCGTACGCGAAGGGGCCCGTGGTCACCTGGTGGTCGGAGCGCCGCCCGTTGCCGCCGAGGAGGTCCCCGGTCCACGGCGTCGACGTCGTCCCCCGGTCGCGGGTCCAGTCCCAGTACGGCACCGTCACGGAGGAGTCCACCCGGCGCAGCGCCTGCTCCAGCTCCAGCAGGAACCGGCGGTGCCAGGGCAGGAAGGACGGTGCCATGTGGGCCGTGCGCAGGCCGGTCTCGCCGTCGGCGACGTAGTGGTCGATGTGCGTCTGTACGAACTCGTCGTACTCGCCGCGCCGTTTGACCTCCAGCATGGCGTTCACGAACCGCCGCTTCTCGGCGGCCGTCAGCGTGGCGGCGTCCTTACGTGTGTAGACCATGCCGTCCCCCCGTGTGTCCGCTGTGGCCCTGCCCCTGTTCCGCGCCCTGCCCCGGTCCGTGGGCCGGGGCGGCTTCCGCGCGCAGCCGCTCGCCCGGCCCCAGCTCGTCGACCGCCGCGCGCGCCGCTTCCAGCGGGGTGGCGTACGAGCGGTAGTGGTCGACCATGCTCAGCCAGGTGCCGTCGGCCCGGCGCATC
Source organism: Streptomyces sp. NPDC001443 (assembly GCF_053597355.1). Classification (NCBI taxonomy): domain Bacteria; kingdom Bacillati; phylum Actinomycetota; class Actinomycetes; order Kitasatosporales; family Streptomycetaceae; genus Streptomyces; species Streptomyces sp. NPDC001443. Next base: position 240,498 of record NZ_JBSFIA010000001.1, on the reverse strand, counting down.
AGGTGCAGGGGCCGACCGTCCACGGTGACCTGCCAGGTGACCGCGCCGGACGTGACCGCGCCGGGCATGGCCGTGCCGGGCATGGCCGTGCGACGCCCGGCCGAGAGCGGGACGCCTTGGATTCGGCGGCCCCGGTAGGTCTCGTCGAAGGCGGCGCCGCCGGGGCCGCCGGCCGCCTGCGGGGGCCGGGAGGCCGCGACGAGGGGAGCGAGCACGAGGGCGGCCGCGAGGGCCGGCAACCCGCGCAGCAGGTCCCGTCGTGTTCCCGCCTGTCTCCGTCGCCCCTGTCCTTCCTGTCCTTCCTGTCGTGCTTCCTGTCGTGCTTCCTGTCGTGCTTCCTGTCGTGCTTCCTGTCGTGCTTCCTGTCCGGGTCTCCCCGGGTTCGCCGGTCCGCACCCGGCGCTCACCACCGTTGCGCCGCCCACGCTGACGACCATGTCGTGCTCCTCGGTCCGGTTCGGTTGTCCCCAGAGGTAACCGTCCGGCGGGCCGCCTGGTCACCCGCGGCGGCCGAACCGGGCTCCACATGGCCGTACCGCGCGCCCTCGCGGCCCAGTCCCCGGTCCCGTTCCCGCTCCGGCGCTCACCCGGTCCAGAACTCCCACCACCGGGTGAGGATCAGCATGCCGACGACGCCGATGTGCAGCAGTGGCAGCACCCAGGTGAACTCCTCGAGGAACCTCCGCACCGACTCCGGTGCGGGAAGGAACCTCTTCCGTACGACGTACGACGTCACGTACCAGAACATGATGATCGTGGCGACCCAGGCCAGGCAGCACCACAGGCACAGCGCGTTGATCCGGTACAGCGACTGGAACTGGAGCCAGGACACGAACCCGACGCCGAACAGGCACCCGGCGTCGAAGGTCAGCCAGTACCAGCCCGGGAACACGGCATCGGCCAGCAGGCTCACGCCGACGCAGACGACGATGCCGTAGGCCACCAGTCCCAGCATCGGGTTGGGGAACCCGAACACCGAGGCCTGGGCGCTCTTCATGACGCTGCCGCAGGAGACGACCGGGTTCAGGCTGCAGCCCGGGACGAAGTGCGGGTCCTCCAGCAGCTTGAACTTGTCGAGGGTGATGACCCAGGCGGCCAGCAGTCCGGCCGCTCCGGTGAGGACCAGCAGCAGGGCGAACCCGCGGCCGGCGCCCGCCGTCCTGGTGGTCAAGCGCGCAGACTGCGGGCCGGAAGGACGATGTGCGCCGCCGCGGCGAGGGTCTCGTCCGCGCCGGCGAACGCCGCCAGCGCCTCCGGGGTGACGGGCAGGCCTGGCGCGGCCTGCGGCCAGGGGCGGGTGGTGAACACGAAGTAGGCGTACCCGCGGGCGGCGACCGCCTCCAGCCACTCCGGCGGCGGGGTGCACTGGGCGTTGAGGTGCGGCGGCATGGAGACGACGGCCTGACCGGCCTCGACGAGCAGGCTGACCGGGAGGCTCGGCCTGGCGTTGCCGTCGACCAGTTCCCCGCCGACGGGCAGGCGGTTGCCGTTCAGCAGTTGTGCGACGGCGGCCGCCGAGGCCTCGGGGCCGGCCGGCGCGTCCCCGAGCGAGTAGGCGAGGAGGTAGGGCATGTCGCCACCGTCGGAGGTCTCGCCGCTCCAGGGGAGCACGACGAGCGTGCCGAGGTCGGCGACGCGAAGGGGGCTGGTTTCGCTTGAGGTTGAGGTCACCGCGCGACCTTACCGACGCTCCGGAAGGCCGCCGGGGCCGTTCTCACCCGACCGGGCGACGCTCCGGAGGCGCTCCACACGAACGAGGGACGCCGTGCGGCGACGCGTCTCGAACAGCACCGGACGTCCGGATCCGTTCGGCGCGGCACCGCCGGTGCCCCCTTCGCCGGCCACGGACGCGGCGCGTCAGCTCTGGAGCGGGAGGCCGCCGAGGAGCGGGTTGTGGGTGTTGAGCGCGGTGGCCGCGCCCTTCACCGTGTGCAGTACGGAGTCCTTGTTCTCGGTGCTGAGCGCGTCCGACTGGTGCTGGAGCGGCATCACGTCGTGCAGCTCCAGGGGATGCCTGGCGAGCGTGTCGACGGCACCGTTGAGGCTGGAGGGCGTGAGGTCGGCGGAACTCTGGGCGAACGCGGGCGCGGCGGCACCGGCCATGACAAGGGACCCGGCGACGACAGCGGCGGCCTTCAGCGACTTCATCGTGTTCCTCTCTTCGGCAACTCACGTCGCCTCGTTGATGTCTGACGTCGTGCCTAACGACTCCTGACCGGGGCGGAAACCCCGCGCACGCAGACTTTCTGCGCCCCGCGCGAAGACTCCTCGCGCCCGGCGCGAAGCCCGCGTGGCGCGGTCGCGGCGCGGAGCCTGCGTGGCGCGGTCGCGGCGCGGAGCCCGCGTGGCGCGGTCGCCCGGCGCGAAGCCCGCGTGGCGCGGTCGCCCGGCGCGAAGCCCGCGTGGCGCGGTCGCCCGGCGCGAAGCCCGCGTCGTGCGGCGGGCCGCCGTTTCGAACCCGGTCCCCCGTTCGGAGTAACACCACCGGGGGCGCCCGGCGGGGGCGGCCCTCCCGCACCACAGAACGGTCACGCTCCGTGTCCAGTAAACGCGGAACCGGCCGCCCTCCGTCCCGGAGGGCGGCCGGTCGCGGTGGATGCGCCCGACGTCAGTCGCTGAAGCAGAGGCCGCCGAAGGCCGGGTTCAGCAGGCCGACGACGTCGACGGTGTCGCCGCAGAGGTTGACCGGGACGTGGACCGGAACCTCGAGGACGTTGCCCGACAGCACACCCGGGGAGTTGGCGGCGGCGCCGTGCGCGTCGCTGTCGGCGGCGGCGATGCCGGCGGTCCCGGCGATGGCCGCGACGGCAACGGTGGTCAGGGCCAGGCCCTTCGCGATACGCGACATGGAGAGGTGCTCCTTGGAGGGGGTTGACACAAGCGGCCGGACGGGGGTGCCCGGCGCTGTGTCAACGCGCCGGGCGCACGCGAGTTGTGCCGCCATTGGGGTGATCCCCAGGGGAGCGGTTTCACGACTTCGACACAGTTGTCCGCTTTACGCGGATTAGCACGTATAGCAGCTAGAGTTGCGGACCTCTCCGCACTTTTACGGCAGGCGTCGGATTCCGCTGACCCTCCGGTCGACGAACCTCCTCGAAAGGGCAACGCCGGTCATGTGCCATTCCCTGGGTCCGCCGCCGCGCCGCGCGACGGTGCGCGTCCCGCTCCGCACCGCGCACCCCACCGCGATCCGAGCACCCGGCGCGCGCCCGGGTGCGCGAACACTCTCGGTCACGACTGCGGCATGTTCGATCCGGTCCAGGCCGTGCTGCGGCGTGGTGACCAGCTGACTGCCCGGCTCGTTCCCCAGCGGGACGCGGCGTGGACCGGCGCACTCCCGGTCGCCGTCGACGCACAGCGGTGAGACGGCGCGTTCCCACACGAACCGAGCGCCATCGTGAGCGAGGAAAACCGCGCAATGCACCTGCCAGCAAGGGACCCTCGACCACGGGTCCTCCACCTCACCCAACCCGTGGACGGCGGGGTCGCCCGAGTGGTGTCCGACCTCGTACGGGCCCAGCTCACGGCCGGTCTGCACCTCACCGTCGCCTGCCCGGACGGCGAACTGACGGGCGCGCTGCGCGCGTCGGGCGCCGATGTACGGCACTGGCGGGCGACCAGGTCGCCCGGTCCGGCCCTCGTGCGCGAGGTGCGGCAGCTCGCCCGGCTGCTCGACGAGGTCCGGCCCGACCTGGTGCACGCGCACAGCGCGAAGGCCGGGCTCGCCGGGCGGATCGCCGTACGGGGACGGATCCCGACCGTGTTCCAGCCGCACGCCTGGTCGTTCGAGGCGGTCGGCGGTACCGCGGCGGCGCTCGCGCTGAAGTGGGAGCGGTGGGGCGCCCGTTGGGCCTCCCGGGTGGTGTGCGTGAGCGAGGCGGAACGCGTCACCGGCGTGCGCGCCGGTATCGCCGGGCGGTGGTCGGTGATCCCCAACGGGATCGACCCGGAGCGCTTCAGCCCGGCCGCGAAGGACCACGAGCGAGCCGTTCCGGAAGCGGCCGACGTCGGTCCGGAGTCTCCGCTGGTCGTCTGTGTGGGGCGGCTGTGCCGGCAGAAGGGCCAGGACATCCTGCTGGACGCCTGGGACGCCGTCCTGCGGCGGGTGCCGGACGCCCGGCTGGCGCTGGTCGGCGACGGCCCGGACGGGGACCGGCTGCGCGCCCGCGCACCGCGGTCCGTGCTGTTCGCGGGGGCCGTCGCCGACTCCGTGCCCTGGTACCGGGCCGCCGACCTGGTGGTGCTGCCCTCGCGCTGGGAGGGGATGGCGCTGGCCCCGCTGGAGGCGATGGGCTGCGGCCGGCCGGTGGTGGTGACGGACGTGGACGGCGCCCGCGAGAGCCTGCCGCCCGCCCTGACCGGGCGCTGTCTCGTCCCGCCCGGGGACCCGGAGGCGCTGGCCGCCGCCGTGGCCGGGCTGCTCCTCGACCCGCCGCTGCGCGCGTCGCTCGGCCGGCAGGGACGTCGGCACGTCCTGTCCGCGCACGACGTACGGCACACGGCCGAGGCCGTCGCGGCCGTCTACGACGACCTGCTCGGTGCCGGTCGGAACCAGGCAACAGGGCGCGTGGTGCCCTCCGAGTGCAGGGAGTCCATCCACTCGTGACTGCGGAAAGTACCGTCCCCTCCCCCGGCGCGCAGCCACGGGACCACGGACCCTCGCCCGTCTCGGTCATGCCCCCGCGCGAGCGCGGCACCGGCTTCCGGTTCCCCGCCCGCCGGCCCCCGGCACGGCCCGCCTCCTCGCTCCCGCTGCGGCTCGCGGACCTCGCCGCGGCCTTCGTCGGCGCCTCTGTGCTCGGCGAGGCACAGCGCACACCGCTGGTGGTGGCCCTGCTGGTGGGCGCCACGATACTGCTGCGCGCCGGACGCACCGGCCCCGTGCGGGGCGTGCTGGACGAACTGCCCGCGGTCTGCGGGCGGATCACGGTGGGCTGGCTGGCGCTGGCGGCGCTCGTGGCGGCGTACACGCCGGAGCACGTGCTGTCCGCGCGCACGCTCGTCCTCGGCGTCCTGGTCCAGTCGGCGGCGGCCTGTCTGGGGCGCGGGATCGCGCACGGGCGGCGGCGCGCCGCGCTGCTGCGGCGCCCGCGCGCCGCTCTGGTCATCGGGCCCGCGGCGACCGCGCAGCGGGTGGCCGCGGCCGTGCTGCGCCATCCGCGGTGCGGGGTGCGGCCGGTGGGGATCGTCGCCGAGCGGACCGGGAGACCCCAGGGACACCAGGGGTTGCCGGTGCTGACGACGGGTCAGGAGGTGCAGCGGGCGCTGATCCAGAACGGGGTGCGCGAGGTGCTCGCCGTCCACCCCTCGGTGCGCGCCGCGCAGGGCCCCCTGCTGCGGGCGCTCGCCGAGTCGGGCTGCACGGTGCGGGAGGTCGACCCGGACTCCCCGTCGTACGCGACCCGCGACCAGCTCGCGGGGTACTCCTGCCGACGGCTGGACATGGGCGTCCGGCGCCGGGGCAGCCTCGGCAAGCGGGCTGTCGACGTGCTGCTGTCCGGGGCCGCGTTGTTGCTGGTCGGCCCGCTGCTGCTGGTGTGCGCGGTGGTACTGCGGATCAGCGAGGGACCCGGGGTGGTGTTCCGGCAGGAGCGCATCGGCAAGGACGGGCGCCCCTTCACGCTGCTGAAGTTCCGCACCCACCGTCCCGTCGACGAGCACGAGGCGGCCACCCGCTGGAGTGTGGCGGGCGAACCCGAGATGAGCCGCTTCTGCCGCTTCCTGCGCCAGACCTCGCTGGACGAGCTGCCCCAGCTGTTCAACGTGCTGTCCGGCGACATGAGCCTGGTCGGTCCGCGTCCCGAACGCCCTTATTTCGTGGCCCAGTTCAGCCAGCACCACCCCGGTTACGCGGCCCGCCACCGGATGCCGACCGGTATCACCGGACTGGCCCAGGTCAACGGGCTGCGCGGCGACACCTCCATCGAGGACCGGGCCCGCTTCGACAACGCGTACATCGACAACTGGTCGCTGTGGCAGGACATCTGCATCCTGCTGCGCACCGCGGCCGCGCTCGTGCGTCCGACCGGGAGCTGACGACGATGAGCCTCGCCCCGACCCCGGTCCGCTCCCCGCGGCTGTCCCCCAAGACCTTCGGGAAGCTCTCCCCGAAGGTCTCCCCTGTGCTGCCCGTGGTGGTCGTGCTCGCCCTGCTCGCCCTGCCCCTCTCCCCCGGCGGGGAGAGCGGCGCGGGCCCGGCCGACGCGCTGTCCGCGCTGGTGGTCGTGTTCTGCGTGGTGCGTCTCGTACGGCAGCGGCGGCGCCCGCTGTCGCCGGTCGCCGCGGTGGTGCTGGGGCTGCCGGTCGTCGGGCTGGCGGTCGCCGCGCTGGGCGCGTCCTCGCCGGGGGCCGCGGCCACCGGCCTGGGCCGCTACCTCCAGGTCTTCGTGCTGGTCCCGGCGGCCGTCGTGCTGCTGATCCGGGGCCGGTCCGACTTCCGGCTGCTGGCCTGGTCGTTCGTGGCGCTCGCCGGGTGGCAGGGGGCGGTCGGCGTGCACCAGTACGTCACCGGGACCGGCGCCTCGTACCAGGGCGAGGAGATCCGCGCGGTCGGCACCTTCGGGCCGCAGGACGTGATGGGCATGGCGACCGTCGTCTCCTTCGGTCTGGTGTGCGCGCTGGGTCTGGCGCTCGGGCGCACCCCGTTGCGGCAGCGGGTGATCGCGGCGGGCTGCGCGCTGGCGCTGCTGCTGCCGCTCGCGCTGTCCTTCAGCCGCGGGGCGTGGATCGCCACGGCGCTGACCTGCGTCGTACAGCTGCTCCTGGCCGGGCTGCGGCGCGCGCTGCGGGTGGGCGCCGCGGTGGCCGCCGCGGGCGTGATCCTGGTGGGCGGCTTCGGGGTCGGTACGGCGATGCTCCAGGAGCGGATCAGCAGCATCACCCAGGTGGCGGACGCGCCCGACCAGTCGGTGACCGACCGGTACACCCTGTGGGCGGCGGCCATCGGCATGTGGCGGGAGCGGCCGCTGACCGGTGTGGGGCTGAAGGGCTTCCCCGACCACCGGGACGCGCACGCCTCGCTGGCGCTGTCGTCGGGCAGCGACACGGAGGGCGCGGGCGTCGCGTTCCGCAGGCAGCCGCTGCTGTCCCCGCACAACATGTACCTGCTGGTGCTGGCCGAGCAGGGGCTGATCGGGCTGCTGGCGCTCGCCGGGAGCTGGCTGGCGCTGCTGGTGTGCGGGCTGCGGGGGCTGCTGCGGGTGCGCGCGGCCGGTCCGGGCGCGGACTGCGCGCTGGTCGCCTGCGGGCTGCTGGTGTGGCAGCTCGTCGACTTCCTGTACGCCGACATCGGCGGCCCCTCGACCGTGCTGACGGCGGTCTGCTTCGGGCTGGTGGCCTGGTGGGCGCTGGCCGGTGACGAGCGCGAGCGGCGTCCCGCGTACCCGCCGGCGCTCGCGGGCCGGCCGGCCGAGGAGGCCGGGGCGCGATGACGGTGACACCTTCCGGGCCGCGCCGGGCCGACCGGTCGCGCTGGACCGACCGGTCGAGCCGAACCGGCCGGTCGCGCCGGGACGGCACCGGGGGCGAGGCCGACACCGAGGGCAGGACCGACGCCGAGGGCAGGGGTGACACGGAGAGCAGGGGTGACACGGAGAGCGGGGTGTCCGTGCCGGCGGCCCGGTCCGCGCCCGCCGGCCCGCACCGGAGCGACGACACCTCCGCCACCCGGCGGTTCCTCGCCAGGGCCGCGCTCGTCACGGCGGCACTGTCCATCGCCGGGTCACTGCTCGGACTGGTGCGCGACCAGGCGCTGGCCCGGCTGTTCGGGGCGGGCAGCGAGACGGACGCCTTCCTGGTCGCCTGGACCGTGCCGGAGTTCGCGGCCACCCTGCTCATCGAGGACGGGCTGGCGATCGCGCTGATCCCGGCGTTCAGCCTGGCGCTGGCCCGGCGGTCGCAGGGCACGCCGGGCGACCCGGTGCGGGCGCTGGTCGCCACCACGCTGCCCCGGCTGGCGCTCGGTTTCGCCGCGGTCTCCGGTCTGCTGATCGCCGCCGCCCCCCGGCTCGTCGAGGTCCTGGCGCCCGGCCTGCCCGATCCCGCGCTCGCCGTCGACTGCACCCGGCTGACCGCGACCTGCGTCCTGAGCTTCGGACTCGCCGGGTACGCCAGCGCGGCCCTGCGGGCGCACCGCCGCTTCCTGGCACCGGCGGCGATCTACGTCGCCTACAACACCGGCATCATCACCGGGATGTTCGTCCTCGGCGGGCGCTGGGGGGTGCGTTCGGCGGCGGCTGGGGTCGTGGCCGGCGGCTGCCTGATGGTGCTGGCGCAACTGCCTTCGCTGCTCGGGCAGTTGCGACGCAAGGACGGAAGAGGCAAGGGCGAGGACAGGGCTGAGGACCGGGGCGGGGACAGGGCCGGGTCTCTGCCGGGGCCGGGCGACCGGCCGATGGGCTCCGCCCTGCTCGCCAGCGTCCTGCTCTTCGCCCTGTGCCGCCAGTCGCAGGTCGTCGTCGAGCGCTTCCTCGCCTCCGGCCTCCCGGCCGGCGCCATCTCGCACCTGAACTACGCCCAGAAGGTGGCGCAGATCCCGATGACGATGTCGCTGATGCTGTGCACGGTCACCTTCCCGGTGGTCGCGCGGGCCCTGGCCGACGGCGACACCGAGCGGGCCCGCGGCCGGGTCGAGCGGGACCTGGTGCTGGCCGCGTGCGTGGTGCTGCTGGGCACCGCCACCGTCGTGGCGTGCGCTCCGCAGTTGATCGAACTGCTCTTCCAGCGGGGTGCGTTCACCGCGCCGGACACCTCGGCGACGGCGGCCGTGCTGCGGGTGTACGCGCTCGGGCTGCTGGGCCAGACCCTGGTGGGCGCGCTGGTGCGCTCGTACTTCTCGGCGGGGCGGGCCAATTGGTACCCGCTCGGCGCGATGGCCGCGGGGCTGGCCGCGACCATCGGGACCGGCGCGTGGGCGGTGGGCCGCTGGGGGGTCACCGGGATCGCCGCCGCCAACGCCTTCGGCATCACCGTCACGGCCGCGCTGCTGCTGGCCGGCCTGGGCCCGCGCAGTGTCCCGGTGCGCACTCGCCGGGTGCTGTGCGAGCTGGCCAAGCCGGTACGCGCCGCGGCGGTCGCCACGGCGGCCGGCGTGTTCGCGGCGAGCCGCCCGGCCTCCGTGCCGGCCGGTCTCGCGGCCGGCGCGGCGACCGTGGTCTGCGTGTTCTTCCTGGTCGGGCTGGCCCTGCGCGCCCAGGGCTTCGCCCCCGCACTGCGATCCGTATCTTCCGCGACCCGAAGGCTTGCCCATGGCCTCTTCCGTTGACTCCGCCGACCCGACCGAACCCGCCGTCTCCGCCGGGCCCGCCCGGGATGCCGGGCGGACCACGTACGCCGGGCGGACCGGTGCCGCCCCCGTCCCGTTCGTCGCGATGTACCACTCCGTGGGCGACTGCTCCGACGACCCCTACCGCGTCACCGTCACCCCGGACCGGCTGGAGCGGCAGCTTGAGTGGCTCGGCAGGCGTGGTCTGACGGGCGTGTCCATGGCCGCCCTGCTCGCCGCCCGGGGCCGCGGGCGGGGCCGGGGGCTGGTCGGTCTCACCTTCGACGACGGGTACGCCGACTTCGTCGAGCACGCCCTTCCCCGGCTGCGCCGCCGGGGCTTCGGCGCCACCCTCTTCGTACTGCCGGGACGGCTCGGCGGCGACAACGCCTGGGACCCGCTCGGCCCGCGCAAACCGCTGCTGACCGCCGACGGCATCCGGCACGCCGCGGCCGAGGGCGTCGAGATCGGCTCGCACGGGCTGACCCACGTCGACCTGACCACGGCGGACGACCTCACCCTGAAGCGCGAGACCGTCGAGAGCAGAGCGGCGCTCACGGAGCTGACCGGTGCTCCGGTCGACGGCTTCTGCTACCCGTACGGCACGGTCGACCGGCGGGCCGTCGACGCCGTACGGGACGCCGGATACGACTACGCCTGCGCGATCGACCCGGGCCCGCTGGGGGGCCGGCTCGCCCTGCCCCGCGTCCACGTCGGCCAGGACGACGGCGCCGTACGCCTGTTCCTGAAGCACCGGCTGCACCGGCTGCGCCGCCGGCCCGTCGAGGGGCTGTGATGAAGGCCCTGCACATCATCACCGGACTCGGCGTGGGCGGCGCCGAGCAGCAGCTGTGGCTGCTGCTGCGCCATCTGCCCGTCGACTGCGACGTCGTCACGCTCACCGAACCCGGCGCGGTCGCCGACGGACTGGTCGCCGACGGGGTGCGCGTCGTCCACCTCGGGATGAGCGGCAACCGCGACCTGGCGGCCGTGCCGCGCCTGGTGCGGGTCGTCCGCAGGGGCCGCTACGACCTCGTCCACACCCACCTCTACCGCGCCTGCCTCTACGGCCGGCTGGCCGCCCGGCTCGCGGGCGTCCGCGCGATCGTCGCCACCGAGCACTCGCTCGGCGACTCCCGGATCGAGGGCCGCAGGCTGACCCCCGGGGTGCGCGCCCTGTACCTCGCCGGGGAGCGGCTGGGCACCACGACCGTCGCCGTCTCCCCCACGGTCGCCGACCGTCTGAAGCACTGGGGCGTGCCCGCCCCGCGCATCGAGGTCGTCCCCAACGGCATCGATCTGGCCCGCTTCCGCTTCGACCCGGTCCAGCGGCAGCGCACCCGGCGGCGCCTCGGCCTGCCCGAAGGCGCCTACGTCGTCGGCGGCGTCGGCCGGCTCGTCGCCGGCAAGCGCTTCGACGTCCTGGTCCGCGCGCTCGCCGCGCTCCCCGGCGACTGCTGGCTGCTGCTGGTCGGCGGCGGCCCCGAGGAGAGCGTGCTGCGCCGCATCGCGTACGAGGCCGGGGTCGCGGACCGCGTGCTGTTCACCGGCGAACGCCCCTGTGTGCCCGACGGCTCCCCCGGACCCGACCTGCCCTCGCTCACCGCCGCGATGGACCTGCTGGCCTCGCCGTCCCCCGAGGAGACGTTCGGACTGGCGGTCGTCGAGGCCCTGGCCTGCGGGCTGCCCGTGCGTTACGCCTCCTGCCCGGCGATCGAGGACCTGCCGCCGCGGACCGCGCCCGGCGCCGTGCGGGTGACGGGCGGCTCCGAGGCATTCGCCCGGGCGATCACCGAGGCCCGCGCCCGGGGTCCGCACCCGCGCACCGTCCCCGAAGCCGCCCGTCACTACGGCATCGACCGCAGCTCCGCCCGACTCATGGGCGTCTACACGGCGGCCCTCTCCGGTGGGGCCGCCACGCTCCCTCCCCTGCCGCCTCCGCCTCCTTTGTCTCATCTGCCTTCTCTGTCACCTCAGCCACCGCAGTCCCCGTCGCCTCAGGAAGCCAGCACCTCATGACCGAGAACCAGACCGGACCACACCGCCCGGCCTCCGTCCACTCCCGCCCCCGCTCCCTGCCCGTCTGGACCCTGCTCGCGTCCGGCGTCCTGGCCGGCGGCCTGCTCGGCGGCGCGTACGGCGTCGTCGAACCACCGTCGTACACGGCCACCGCCTACGTCGTCGCCGTACCGACGGAGAAGTCCGACCCGGCGGCCGCGCTCGGTTTCGCGCAGGCGTACGGACGGGTCGCCACACAGCTCGCGGTGCTCGGGGACGCGCAGGTCAGGGCGGGCGTGTCGGCGAAGGTGCTGCAGGCCAGCGTGCAGACGGCAACCTCGCCGGACGCCCCGATGGTCGCCGTCACGGCCACCTCCTCGCGTCCGGCCCAGGCCGCCGACATGGCCAACGCCGTCGCCTTCGCCCTGACCCGGCACGCCGACGACAGCAAGGACGCCACCCATGTCGAGCTCCAGCAGTTCGCCCGGGCGGTCCGGCCGGGCTCCCCGTCCTCGGCGTCACCCGTGGTGACCGGCCTGGTGGGCGCGAGCGCGGGCGGGCTGCTGGGCGGACTGCTGCTGCTGGTGCGGCCCCGGCGGACCCTCCAGGAACCGCCCCGGTCCGCCTCCGTACCCGGACCGGCCCTGGCCGCCGACCTGCACGGAAAGCTGTGACCGCACGGACGTGGGTGAAACCCGCGTACACCACCGACCTGGTCACCGACGAGGGCACCTTCGCCGCGCTGGCCCCCGCCTGGGACCGGCTGTACGCGCGGTCCCGGACGGCGACCCCGTTCCAGAGCCATGCCTGGCTGTACTCGTGGTGGCTGTCCTACGGCCGGCCGGGCCGGCTGCGGCTGCTGCTGGTGCGCGACGGCGGCGAACTGGTGGCCGTCGCCCCGCTGACGGCCGTACGCCGTCCGGTGTCCGCGCTGGTGCCGCTCGGCGGGGCGATCTCCGACTACGGGGACGTCCTCCTCGACGACGAGCGCGGGGAGGCGGCCGTGGCCGCGCTCACCGCCGGTCTCACGGCCGCCGCCCGGACCGCGCTGATCGACTTCCGCGAGGTACGCCCCGGCGGCGCGGCCGAACGGGTCTACGACCGCTGGACCGGGCCCCGTCGCCGGGTGAGCGACTCGCTGTGCCTGGAACTGCCCGCCGTGCCGATGGAGGAACTGGTGGCCCGGCTGCCGCCGGCGAAGGCCCAGCGGGTGCGCGCCAAGCTGCGCAAGCTGACCGCGCTGGGCGTGCAGCGCCACCTCGTCCGGCCGGACGAGGTCGACCCCGCGCTGCGCCGGCTGCTCGAACTGCACCGGCTCCAGTGGCAGGACCGGAAGGTGACGTCCGAGCACCTCCAGACGCGGTTCTGCGAACACCTGGTGCGGTCGGTGGGGCCGATGGTGCGCTCGGGGGACGCGGTGGTCACCGAGTTCCGGCTCGACGACGACGTGGTCGCCGTGGATCTGACCCTGCTGTCGCAACGGCTGGCGGGCGGCTACCTCTACGGCGCCCACCCCCGGCTGCGCGAACGCAAGGCGGACGTGGCGGTGATGCTGCTCGACGCGTGTGCCGAGCACACCCGCGCGGGCGGGCGCGGCACGCTGAGCCTGCTGCGCGGCAACGAACCGTACAAGCACCACTGGCGGCCGGAACCGGTCGTCAACCAGCGGCTGCTGCTGGCCCGGCGGCGTACCGCCCCGCTGCTGTCGGCGGTGGTGTGCGACGTCGCCGCGCGGCGGCGGGGCAAGGAACTGCTGAACCGGCTGAGGGAGCGCGACGGTGGAGACAGGTCCTGACCGGGCCTGCCGCCCCCCGCGGATACCCGCCCTAGGTGCGCGGCAGCTCGCCGATCCGGGTGCAGATCTTCCCGCCGATCCGGTACTCGATCCAGTCGCCGAGCTCCAGCGGCACGCAGCCGGCCCCGGGTTCCGGGGCCGGCTCGGCCGCCGGGGCCGTCGGGACGGTCGGCCCCGTGGGAGTGGTCGGGGTGGTCGGAGCCGTCGGTCCGGTCGGGGTGGTCGGGGTGGTCTGTCCGGTGGGCGACGCGAGGAGGGCGCGGTAGGTCGCGGACGACGCGGGGTTGCCCGAGCACTGCCACACGCCGTGCGGACAGTAGTCGGTCAGCGTGTTGTACACCGGCCGGTGCTCGTCCATCCAGGCGAGCATGCCCCGCACGTACCCGGTGTCGTCCCCGTTGCGGAAGAGACCCCATTCCGGATAGGAGACGGGCTTTCCGTGCGCCTTGGCGAAGTCGACGTGCGCCTGAAGGCCGTAGGGCTCCTTCACCTGCTCCTCGAACGACAGCCCGGACGGCTGGTCGTAGGAGTCCATGCCGATGATGTCGACGGTGGCGTCCCCCGGGTAGCACTGCGTCCAGGGGACGGCGTCCCGGCCCCGGCTGGGCGTGAAGTCGAACCGGAACCGCTGGCCCGGCACCGACCGCATGGTGGTGACGATCCTGTTCCAGTACTGCTTCCAGGCCTCCGGGTCCGGTCCGCAGCGATGGGTGTACGTGGTGCCGTTCATCTCCCAGCCGAGCACGATCACCGTGTCCGGCACCCTGAGCGCCACCAGCCGTTCGGCGAGGGCACGGAAGTGCTGGTCGAACTGCCCGGCGGCGCCCTCGCGCAGCAGCTGCCGCACCTGCTCGTCGGGGACGCCGGCCTCGTTGTGCTCCAGCATCGGGACGTTGAGTACGAAGATCCGGTCGCTCTTCCGTCTGCGCCAGTCGGCCCACGCGTCGAGGAAGCCGACGTCGCCCTCGATGTTGCTCCACATGTCGCCCGGCAGATAGGTGTGCCCGACCCGCACCTCCGCGCCGCCCAGCCAGTTGCTGAAGTCCGCGATCCGGTCCACGCCACGGGCGCCGTAGTCGAGGTAGGCGCCGAAGGCGGGGACGTCCTTCCCGGCCTGCCGCGGCCCGGGGTTCCGGGCCGCGGACTGCGGGGTGGCGGGCCTCACCGGGGCGGCCTTCGGGGTCGCGGGCTTCGCCCGGGCGGCCGCCGTGGACGGGAGGACCGGATCGGACGCGGCGACCCCCGTACCGGAGGCCAGGGCCGCCGACGCGACGACCGCGCCCACGACGGCGGCCAGCCGTCGGGACCGGGCGGGCGACTGCTGTGGGGCCATGCCTGCTCCGCTCTTCATGCTCGCACCGGCTCCTGACGCTTCCTCTGAAGGCCTACTTCAGACAATGACAATCAGACATATACAGATGAATCCGGCCAGTGCGGCGGAGCCTTCGGGTGATCTGCTCCGCCGCGCAGGTGAAACCGACCTGAGGGAAGAAGCCCGTGCCACTGCTCGACATCCGCGTCCCCGCCGTGCTGCTGCGGGTCGACCGGAACCCCTTCCACCACGGCACGCTCGGTGCCGTGCGCTCGCTCGGCAGGACCGGCGTGGAGGTGCACGTGGTCGCCGACTTGGCCGGCAGCCCGGTCCGTGGATCCCGGTATGTGACCCGGCTGCACCTGCCGCCCCCGCCCGGCGCGTCCACGGCCGAGATCGCCGCGACCCTGCGGCGGGTGGCCGCCCGGATCGCGCGCCCCGCCGTGCTGATCCCGATGGACGACGCGAGCGCCGTCGCGGTGGGCCGGCTGCGCGAGGAACTGACGCCCTCGTATCTGCTGCCGCAACAGCCCGGCGCATTGGCCGAACAGGTGGCGGACAAGGCGGAGCTGGCCGCCCTGTGCGCCGCCGCGGACGTGCCGCATCCCGTCACCGTGACCCCGGACAGCGCGGCGCAGGCCGCCGGGGCCGCCTGGCGGCTCGGTCTGCCGGTGGTGGCGAAGTGGAGCCGGCCCTGGCTGCTGCCCACCGGCCGCGGGCTGCGCAGCACGGCGGTGGTGCGTTCCATGCGGGAGGCCCGCGAGCTGTACGCGCGCTCCGAGGAGGCGGGCAGCCGTCTGCTCCTCCAGGAGTTCCTGCCGCCGGGCCCGGACCGCGACTGGTTCTTCCACGGGTACGCCGACCGCACCGGTGCCGTCCACGGCGGCGGCACCGGCCGCAAGCTGCACGCCTGGCCGCGCGGCGCGGGCCTGACGGCGGTCGGCCGGTGGACCCCCGACGCCCAGGTGCAGGCGCTCGCCGAACGGCTCATCGGCGAGCTCGGCTACCGCGGCATCCTCGACCTGGACTTCCGCCGCTGCGGTACGACGGGCCGCTACCACCTGCTCGACTTCAACCCGCGCCCCGGCGCCCAGTTCCGGCTCTTCCGCGACACCGCCGGGCTGGACGTCGTACGCGCCCTGCACCTGGATCTGACCCAACGTCCGCTGCCGGACGGGGCGCCGCTGCCCGGACGGGAGTTCATGGTGGAGAACTACGCACCGCTGACCGTGCTGCGGCCCGCCCGGGTGCGCCGGGAACTGGCCTGGCACGCCTCGGACGACCGCGGTCCCGGGCGGGCGATGTGGGGACTGTGGTGCCGTCATGTCTCGCACCGGCTGCTGGACCGGCTGCGCGGCGGGCACGCGCGGCAGGACCCGGAGGTCCGGCCGCGCGTGGTACGCCAGGCGCCCCCGCCCACCGTCCCGTCCCCGCCCGCCCCGCTCTCGACGAACGAGGTGGGTGGGGCGGCCGGAGCCTGACGGGTACGGGGCCGACGGGCAAGGGTGCCGGGCGGGAGTGCGACCGGCACCCGGCACGTCATCGCCGGGCCCTGCCCCGCCGGAACAGGAAGGCTCCGGCCGCGATCAGCGCGGCGCTGATGCCCGAGGCGGCGAGCATGGCCTCGCTGCCGGTGTGCGCCATGGTGGGCGGGCCCTCGTGCTGGTCACCGTAGGGCGGGGTGTCCTCGCCGCCGTAGGGCGGGGTGTCCTCGCCCCCGTAGGGCGGAGGCTTGGTGTGGTCGTCGTGCGGCGGGGGCGTGGTCTCGTCGTCGTGCGGCGGAGGCGTGGTCTCGTCGTCGTGCGGCGGAGGCGTGGTCTCGTCGTCGTGCGGCGGAGGCGTGGTCTCGTCCCCTCCGTACGGCGGAGGAGTGGAGTCGTCCCCTCCGTACGAGGGAGGCGTGCTGTGGTCGCCGTAGCCCGAGTGGTCGTCGTCGTTTCCGTAACCGGAGTCCTTGTGGGACCCCTTCTTGCCGTCCTCGCGGGACCCGTACCCGGAGTCCTCCTTGTGGGACCCGTAACCGGAGTCCTCCTTGGACCCGTACCCGGAGTCCTCCTTGCGGGACCCGTAACCGGAGTCGTCGTGGGACCCGTAACCGGAGTCCTCCTTGGACCCGTACCCGGAGTCCTCCTTGTGGGACCCGTACCCGGAGTCCTCCTTGGACCCGTACCCGGAGTCCTTGTGGGACCCGTACCCGGAGTCCCCCTTGCGGGACCCGTAACCGGAGTCGTCGTGGGACCCCTTCTCGGTGTCCTCCTTGGACCCGTACCCGGAGTCCCCCTTGCGGGACCCGTAACCGGAGTCGTCGTGGGACGCGTCCTGCCGCTCAGACCGGTGTGCGCCCGACTCGTGGGCGCACAGGTCGCCGACCGCCGGGTCGAGCTCGGCGACCGCGACCGTGTCGCGGCAGCCGGAGGCGGACCCGCCCGCGTGCGCGTCGGCCAGGGCGGGACTACCGTAAAGGGACAGGATGCTCGTCGCGGCCGCGGCCGCGACCATTCCCCTGCTCAGGGACTGGCGCAATCTCGTGGTCTTCCTGCTCGAAGCGGAGTGGGAAAAGGCCGGCCCCGGGGCGAAGAGCCTTGGTCCAGGGCCGGCCTTGAGACAGCCGTGTCGGGCTGAGGTGCCTACACCGTCAGTCGTTGTCGCAGGCGCTGCCGCCGGCCGGGTTCAGCAGACCGATGATGTCGACGCTGTCGCCGCACAGGTTGACCGGGACGTGGACCGGGATCTCGATCACGTTGCCGGACAGGACGCCGGGCGAACCGAAGGCGAGGCCCCCGGCGTCGGCGTCGGCGAAGGCCGGAGCGGCCCCGCCCAGGGCCAGGAGCAGGCCGGCGACGACAGCGGCAGTCTTCTTCATGGAGTTTCCCTTCTCAGCGGTCATGTTCCTGTGACGGTCGAAAAACCGAGCGAGCGCAGTCGGAGCGGCTCGCACCATGACCCGCAGGCTGCAAACGAGAGATAGACAGCCAGAGAAACTACGGAACGTGGACCGGCAGGGAATTCACTCGAACGCATCCAGTTAATCGATGCACAGCATCCACCTGAGCGCAACTCTTCGCCCGAGCGGTGGAGAATGGTTTCGGCAGGAAAAGAGCCCGGAATACCGAAAGTGCTCGGGCTGCCCGCAGGCGAAGCGGGACGGCCCGAGCGACCTTGGTGGGGGGACCCGGACCGGACGACGATTCAGGCGCCGTCCGGGACGGACGTCAGTGGTTGCCCACGCCGTTGTGCGCGAGGACGGAGAGGTCGTCGACGATGTGCGACAGCGGCTCGTCGCCCTTGGCCTGGGTGGAGTTCTCCGCGCACTGCTGGTTCTGCGGGGCCGAGAGGACGTTGAGGTCCTGGGCCGCGATCGGCAGCAGCACACCCAGCACCGGACCGACGTTGGCCTTGGCCGGCAGACCGACACAGAGCTTGTTGAGCGAGCCCTGGACCAGCGTGGCCTGCGGGCTCATGCTGCCCTTGGTCACGGAGTTGCCGAACTGCGAGGTCGCCAGGTTGCCGCTGGCGGAGTGGGTGCCGTCGTTGCCGGTGGCAAGCGCCTGCGGGGCGACCGCCGCGGACGCGCCGACGACGGAGGCGGCGATCGCCGCCGCAGCCATTGCCTTCTTCAGCATTTTGCTTCCTTTCCTGGCTTTCGAGCCAAGACGTGTGTTCCTGCCTCCGCAACAACCGCATTCACCGCGATTGGTTGCGGGCGTTCACCCAATGAGCGAAAAGTCCGTCCGGCGCTGGGCCATTGGAGTGAATTCCAGGAACCAAGCAGGAGGGTTCCAGTTGTGCCGGGCAGCGCTCCGGTGGACGGGCGTTTCCTCAGAAGGGATTAGCAAGTGATCAAGAAGGTTCTGGCCTCTGCCGCGGTCGCCGCTTCCGTGGTCGGCGTCTCCGCCGCCGCCGCGCCGCAGGCACTGGCCACCGGCAACGACGGCACCTCGTCCGCCAGCGGCAACGGCGCCTACCAGGCGTTCGGCAACTCGGCGACCTACGGCAACATGAGCCCTCAGCTCGCCCTCATCCAGGGTTCGCTGAACAAGCCCTGCATCGGCCTGCCGGCCAAGGTCAACGCGGGCTCGCTCCTCGGCGTCGTCCCGATCTCGGTGCAGGACCTCAACGTCCTGTCCTCCCCGCAGAACCAGCAGTGCGTCGAGAACTCCACCCAGGCCAAGGGCGACGAGCCGCTGTCGCACATCCTGGACGACATCCCGGTCCTGTCGGGCAACGGCACGGGCAACCACTGAGCCCCACAGCGTGATCCCGGTCTGCTGTCCTGAGCCCGGGAACTGATCTTCTCCGCGTCGAAGAGCGGGCCGCCGAACTCCCGGCGGCCCGCTCTCTCGTATGTCCGGCCTCTCGTATGTCCGGCCTCTCGTATGTCCGCTCACACCCAGGGCCGTCCGGTCGGCGCGCCGGAGCGCGGGTCGGGGGCGCTCGTCAACTGATCCGACTGCGCTGGGCCGATCGGGTAACACATCGCAACCCGCGGCCCGGTCGACCCGTTGACGATCACGCAACTCCCCCTGGAGTCCGCCTTTCGAAGGGAAAGATCATGAAGAAGCTGTGGGCAACCGCGGCTGTCGCCGCTTCCGTCGCCGGTGTGGCGGCCGCGGCCGCCACGCCGGCCATGGCCACCGGCAACGACGGCACCCACTCGGCGAGCGGCAACGGCGCCTCGCAGGCGTTCGGCAACTCGGCGACCTTCGGCAACATGAGCCCGCAGCTCGCGCTCGTCCAGGGCTCGCTCAACAAGCCCTGTGTCGGTCTGCCGCTCAAGGCCAACGTGGGCTCGCTCATCGGTGGGATCCCGGTCGCGCTCCAGGACATCAACGTCCTGTCCTCCCCGCAGAACCAGCAGTGCGTCGAGAACTCCACCCAGGCCAAGGGCGACGAGCCGCTGTCGCACATCCTGGACGACATCCCGGTCCTGTCGGGCAACGGCATGGGCAACCACTGAGTCGTACGGCTCCGTGCGGCGGGTCACCGGTTCCTCCGGTGGCCCGCCGCTCTGTCGTTCGCCCTCCGCGGTGACCACCTCGCGGTGACCGTCCCGCGGACCACGCCACCGAAAGGGCCCCGTGCTATCCGTCGAGCCGGGCCGCCGCCGCGATGCTCTCGCCGAGCTGCTCCACGTCGGCGTCCTCGGTGGTCGAGGCCAGCCGCGCGGCGCGCCTGCGCAGCTCGCCGAGGGACGGGGCGCCGGGCAGCGAGCTCCAGCGGTCGTCGCCCTCGCGGAGCGCGTCGGCGAAGTAGGCGGCGGTCGCGGCCACCTGGAAGCGGGGGCTCGCGCTCCACACCGAGCGGGCGAGGGAGCCGGTCTCCAACTGGCCGGACTCCTCGTGCGGGGCGCGGGTGGCGGGGTCGAGCCAGCGGACCGTCGCGGTGGCCAGGTGGCCGCCGGCGCCGTGCTTCAGCCGGACGGCGTACAGCGCGGTCACCGTGTGGCCGGGTCCGACCTCGCCCCCGTCCACGCGGTCGTCGCGGAAGTCGTCGTCGGCGACGCGCCGGTCGTCGTAGCCGACGAGACGGAACGCGGCGACCGTCCGTGGGTCGAAGGCGACCTGGGCCTTGGCGTCGCGGGCGGTGAGGTCGATGTTCTGCGGGAGCTGGTCGCAGAACACCTTGCGGGCGTCGTCCTCGTCCGAGACGTACGCGGTGTGACCGTCGCCCTTGTCGGCGAGGCTCTCCATCAGGGCGTCGCCGTACTCGCTGCCGACACCGACGCCGAAGAGCGTGATGCCGTGCTCGCGGCGGGCGGTGAAGATGCGTTCCAGGATGGAGTCGGGGTCGGTGTCGCCGTTGTTGGCGAGCGCGTCGGAGATCAGCACCACCCGGTTGGTGGCCCCTTTGCGCAGGCCCTCGACGGCGGTGGCGTAACCGGTGCGCACGCCCGCGCCGAGGTTGGTGGACTCCTGCGCCCGAAGCTGGTCGACCGCCCGGTGGACGCGGTCGCGGTGGCCGCCCAGCCGGGTCATCGGCAGGACGGTCCGGGCCTCGTCGCTGAAGGTGACGAGCGCGACGGAGTCGTCGTCGCGCAGTTGGTCCGTCATCACGCCGAGGGACTCCTTGGCGAGGTCCAGCCGGCCCGGCTCCTCCATGGAACCGGAGACGTCGATGACGAAGGTGAGCGCGGCGGGCGGCCGTTCGCCGGCCGGGTCGGCGGCGCGGGTCGCGAGGCCGACGCGGACGAGGGACCAGTCGTCCTCGCCGGTGCGGGCGCCGTCGACGGTGACCGAGAAGCCGTTGCCCTCGGGCCGCTCGTAGTCCTGGCGGAAGCTGTTGACGAATTCCTCCGGGCGGACCGTCGACGGATCGGGGCGGCGGCCCTCGGCGAGGGAGCGGCGCGCGTAGCCGTAGGACGCGGTGTCCACGTCGAGCGCGAAGGTGGAGAGGTAGTCGGGCGAGGGGGCGATGTCACGGGCTTCGGCGGAGGCGCCATCGTTCTGTCCCTGTTCGCCGCCGCCCGAGGACGGGGCGGGGGCAGGCAACCCGCCGCTGGAACCGTTCGAGTGGTTCGAGCGGTCCGAGCTGCCCATGCTCCGGTCGTTTCCTGCGCCGCAGCCGGTGAGCAGCAGGCCCGTGGCGACCAGGACGAGCAGTGCCCCGCGCGGCCGCCGTGTTCGACAAGTCCCCATCTCCCGTGCCCCCCTGCGGTCCGTGGCCGCCGCCCTCGGTGGACGGCGGCTTCTGTGACTGTGACGGCGTGGGGCGCCGGAACGTGCGGCACGGAGCGTTGCGGATGGATCTCGAACAGGGCACGGCGGGGGCCCGTCGAGACCGGCGGGTGATCTTCCGGTGACCTAGGAGACCACGTCCTTGCGGGCGAAACCCCGGAAGGCCAGGGCGAACAGCACCAGGGCGTACGTTATCGACAGCGCCGTCCCCTGGATCATGCCGGACCACTCCGGGCGGGGCTGGATGGCGTCCGCCCAGGCGAACTGCCAGTGCGCGGGCAGGAAGTCGCGCCAGTCGCCGAGGGCGGTCACCGCGTCCAGGACGTTGCCGACGATGGTGAGGCCGACCGCGCCGCCGACCGCGCCGAGCGGTGCGTCCGTCTTCGTCGACAGCCAGAACGCCAGTCCGGCGGTGACCAGTTGGGACACGAAGACGTACGCGACGACGATCAGCAGGCGCTGTGCGGCGACGCCGGCGCCGAGTTCGCCGCCGGTGGGGATCTCCAGCGGGCCCCAGCCGTAGCGGGCCGTGCCGACGGCGAGGGCGACCAGCGGCAGCAGCACCATGGCGGCCAGACTGAGGCCGAGTCCGACCACGAGCTTGGACCACAGCAGGCGGGCGCGGGGCACCGGGGCCGCCAGCAGATAGCGCAGCGAGGACCAGCTCGCCTCCGAGGCGACGGTGTCCCCGCAGAACAGGGCCACCGGGATCACCAGCAGGAAGCCCGCGGAGACGAACAGGTTCACCGCGGCGAAGTTGGCGCCGGACGCGGTGGCCGTGTCCATCAGCGTGACCTGGCTGTTGCGGCCGCCGGGCTGTCCGCCGATGGCGAAGGCGCCGGCCAGAACGAAGGGGAGGGCGGCGAGGATCCCGCCCATGACCAGGGTGCGGCGCCGCTTGAGCTGGCGGACCAGCTCGACCCGCAGCGGCAGGGTGCGGCCCGCCCGGTAGCCGGGGGCGGCCTCCGCGGGCTGCGTACGCTCGGTGAGCGTGCTCATGCGGAACCTCCGATCAGGGTGAGGAAGGCGTCCTCGAGCCGGCGGTGCGGGCCGACCGACTCCACCGGTACGTCGAGCCGGACGAGTTCGGCGACCAGGCGGCGTGCGCTGCCGTCCTCGTCGAGCCGGACCAGGAGTCCGTCGTCGGTGCGCACGGCCGAGGCGACGCCCGGCAGCGCGGAAACCTTCTCGGCCACGGGCTCGTCGACGGGCGTGGCCGTGCCGACCAGCAGGGTGTCGCCGGAGCCGACGATGTCGCCGACCCGGCCCGCCTGGACGAGCCGGCCGCGGTCCATGACCACGAGGTGCGTGCAGGACTGCTCGACCTCCGCGAGGAGGTGGCTGGAGACGATGACCGTGCGGCCGGCGGCCGCGTACCGGATCATCACCTCCCGCATCTCGCGGATCTGGGGCGGGTCGAGACCGTTGGTGGGTTCGTCGAGGATGAGCAGGTCGGGCAGGCCGAGCATGGCCTGGGCGATGGCGAGGCGCTGGCGCATGCCCTGGGAGTAGGTGCGTACCGCGCGGGCGAGCGCGTCGCCCAGGCCGGCGATCTCCAGGGCCTCGTCCAGGTGGGCGTCCTCGGGCGGGCGGCCGGTGGCCGCCCAGTACAGCTCCAGGTTCTCCCGGCCCGAGAGGTGCGGCAGGAAGCCCGCGCCCTCGACGAAGGCGCCGACCCGGGACAGCACCGGGGCACCGGGCCGGATCGCGTGGCCGAAGACGCGGATCTCGCCGCCGTCGGGGGTGATCAGGCCCATCAGCATGCGCAGGGTGGTGGTCTTGCCCGCGCCGTTCGGGCCCAGCAGGCCCAGCACCTGGCCCTGTTCCACGCGGAAGGACAGGTCCGAGACCGCGTACCGGTCGCTCGACCTCGCGTACCGCTTGGTCAGACCGGTGATCTGGAGGGGGACCTCGGCCAGGGCGGGATCCGGGGCGGGGACGGTGCCTCGCCTGCGGGCCGTCAGCAGCAGGGCGAGCGCGAGGGCGGCACCGGCCACGGGCAGCCACCACACCCAGGCGGGCAGCGCGGCGGGCGCGGTGGTGACCTCGGGGGCGGTGGGTACGCGCAGGTCGCTCTTGAGCGAGACGGTGTACGTCGCCGGGGCGGCCGGGGAGGCGTAGGCGAGGTCGGTCGAGGCGAGGACCAGGCGCAGCCGGTGGCCCTTCTGGACCTGGTGGTCGACGGCCGGGAGGGTGAGAGTCACGTCCTTGCCGGACCGGGCGCCCTCGACCCGGACCGGTGTCACGAGCTGGGCGGGCAGCACCTGTCCGGTGCCGCCCCCGCCGACGTCGTAGAGCTTGGCGAACAGCACGGCGTCGTCACTGGTCGAGGTGACGTGGACGGTGACGGTCGGGGATCCGGTGACGGTGAGGTCGCGGGTCAGGGGCGCCGATTCGAAGGCGGCGTACTGGCCGGGGAAGTCGAGCGACACGCCGACCCCCAGGCTGGAGAGCTGGGCGAGTCCGCCGCCGGTGCCGAGGCCGGGCAGCGCGGAGACCGCGGGCGGAGTGGCGCCGGCGGGGTTGTCGAAGCGCTGCTCGCGGCCGGTCAGCGCGAGGGTCCGGACGCCGCTGTCCAGGCCGGGGTAGGTGTCCGCGCTCGCGCCCCGCAGCCGGGCGGCGCCGTCGGTGGAGTCGAGGCCCCCGGTGCGGGTGACGCGGAAGGCGGGGCCGGTGTCCGTGTTCCTGTCGTTCTTGAGCCAGCGGTCGAACCAGGTGGCGACGCGGGCCTGGACGCGGCTGCTCTCCCAGTCGCCGCCGTCGTGTCCGCCGGCGATCCAGTCGACGTCGACGGGGGCGCCGTTGGCCCGGATGGCCTTGGCGGCGGCGTCGGCCTGACCGAGCGGGAACAGCGAGTCGGTCTGGCCCTGCACCAGCAGGGTGGGGACCTTGATGCGGTCGGCGACGGCGGCCGGGGAGCGCTCCTGGAGCAGTTCGCGGGCCTTGGCGTCCGGTGTCCCCGACTCGGCCACCCGCTGGTACATCGCGCACAGCGTGGGTTCGAACCGGGCGCAGCCGCCGCCGGTGTTGACGAAGACGCCGGCCCACAGCTTCTTGAACACGCCGTCGGGGAACAGCGCGTCGGCGAGGTTCCAGTAGGTGACGGCCGGGGCGATGGCGTCCACCCGGTCGTCGTACCCGGCGGCCAGCAGGGAGATCGCGCCGCCGTAGGAGCCGCCCGCGACGCCCACGCGCGGGTCGCCGGCCTTGTCGAGCCGGACCTGGGGCTGCCGGGCGAGCCAGTCGATCAGCTTCGAGACGTCGGCGACCTCGCCCTCGGGGTCGTTCAGCCCGATCCGGCCCGTCGACCGTCCGAAGCCGCGCGCCGACCAGGTCAGTACCGCGTACCCGTCGCGGGCCAGGTCCTCCGCCTGCCGGCGGACGTCGTCCTTGCTGCCGCCGAAGCCGTGCGCGAGCAGGACGGCGGGACGGCGGCCGGGGGTGTCGGCGGTGAAGTACGAGGTGTCCAGGCGCACGCCGTCCACGGCCAGGACCCGGTCGGCGCGGCGCACCGGGGGCGCGTCGTCGGAGGCGACGGCGGTCCATGTCCCGGCACCGGCGAGCACGACGACGGCGGCCGCGGCGGCCAGCAGCCGCCGCGGCTTCCGCAGCCCGCGCAGCGCGGGCAGTCGAAGATCCATGCGTCAACGGTACGGTCCGCCACCGACATCCGAAGCAGTCCCGGGTCGGAGCACCCGGCCCTCCCCCGGGCGTACGGGACCGGTGCCGCGTACCGCGAGCGCGGTACGCGCGGCCGGCGGCCGGGTCTCCGGGGCGCCGCGGGAACGACGTCGTCCTCGCCACCTGCCGGGGAGCGGGTGGCGAGGACGACGGGACGGGCGCGGGGTGACGGGGCCGCCCGGGCGCCCGTCGGGGGGCGGCTCAGGCCTGGGCGTCCTCCGGGATGGACACCAGCCAGCGGGTGTCGCGGCGCGGGCGCAGGTAGAAGGCCCAGTAGAGGGTGGCGACGGCGGTGATGCCGCCGGTCCACAGCAGGTACTCCGTCTCCTGCTGGGTGAGGACGTAGGCGAGGACGACGATCAGCAGGATCGGCATCGCGGGCCACAGCGGCATCCGCCAGGCGGGGGTGTGGCGGTGGTGGCCGCGCCGGGCGAGCAGGGCGGCGACCGCGACGAGCAGGTACATGGCGGTCACCGACACGCCCGTGACGCCGTACAGGGTGTCGAGGTTGACGAAGCAGAGGGCCGCGCCGGGGACGCCCACCAGCAGCGTGGCGACCCAGGGGGAGCCGAACCGGCCGAGCTTGGACAGACCGTTGTTGACCGGCTCGGGCCACGCCTTGTCACGGGCCGAGGCGAACAGGACGCGGGAGTTCTGGATGACCATGACGATGCCCGCGTTGATGATCGCGAGGGCGACACAGAGGCTGACGAAGGTGCCGACGGCCGAGTTGGACCAGGCGGTGACCATGCTGCTGATGTCGCCGCCGGTGAGTTCGCCGATGTCGGAGGCGCCCATGGTGATGGCGACGACCGGGACCAGGATGACGACGGTGGAGATGGCGAGGGTGGCCAGCACCGTGCGGGCGACGTTGCGCCGCGGGTTCTCCAGCTCCTCGGAGAGGTAGACGGCGGTGGAGAAGCCCTGGGTGGCGAAGAGGGCGATGGCGAGTCCGGAGATGACGAGCATGGCCGTGACGGCGTCGGTGTGCCCGCCGCTCCCGGCGACCTGCATGGAGGTGAGGCTGCCGAGGCCGCGCTGGCTGTGCGTGAAGCCGAGCAGGGCCACCACACCGGCGGCGACGACCTCCAGGACCAGGAAGATGCCGGTGATCCAGGCGTTGGCGCGCAGGTCGAGCAGGCCGGCGAGGGTGGCCAGCAGCATCACGCCTGCTCCGGTCATCGCCGGGTCGAGGTGGACCACGGGGGCGAGGTAGTCGGCGGTGCCGATGGCGATCACCGGCGGGACGATCATGACCACCAGCAGGGACATCACGAAGACCAGCCAGCCCGCGAGGCGTCCGGCCATCGTCGAGACCATGGCGTACTCGCCGCCGGCGCTGGGGATGAGGGTGCCCAGTTCCGAGTAGCAGAACGCCACGGCGATACAGAGGAGGGAACCGATGGCGATGGTGAGGGCGGTGGCGGTGCCGAGCGAGCCGAACAGGTCGGGAACGACCACGAAGAGCGTGGACGCCGGGGTGACGCAGGAGAGCGTGAGCAGCGTGCCGCCGACGACTCCGATGGAACGCTTCAGTGTCCGGGGACTGCTGTCGGGGCCCTCCGTGAGGTCGGGGGCGACAGGGCGGAGCGTGTCGGTCATGCGGCGGTTCCGTTCGACTGGTGCGGGAACTACGGGCGGGAGCGCTATCGCCTCCGGCGGCTCGCGTCGTACGTGTCTTCGTCCGCTCCCGATGCCCGCATGGAACCCCGACGAAAACCGGTGCGTCAATAGCTGTTTACCTACGGAATTCGTAGATCGGAGCCGCTATTGATCGCGAATACAGCACTTCTGCCGGACCCTTCCCAGCCTCGGGGCGATACGAGAATCGCAGCACACTCATCAAAATCGCGCGAAGATGTCCGGAATCCGGACGCCTGAAACGTCCCGATCCTGTCTCCGGACGGCAAATTGGGTCGCGGCGGTGTCAGTGGGCCCCACTAGAGTCGACAGCACAGTCGAATCACAGCAACGGGTAACGGGTGGGGACAGATGAAGTTGAGGTACACGGCGGCCTGGGTGGGGTTCACCGCCGCCGCGCTGATGACGACCTCCGCGTGCGGCGCGGGTCAGACGGCGAAGAAGGCGGCCGACAACGTCGCCGACAACTCCGACAAGATCATGGCGGCGCTCACCCGGGCGTCCGACCGCACCGAACAGCTCGGCTCGGCGCACGTGAAGATGTCCACCGACATGGGCACGGGCACCCCGGTCACCATGGAGGGCACCTACTCCTGGGGCGACGGGTTCGCCTTCGACACCGAGATGGACACCAAGGCCGCCCAGATGCAGCAGCTGACGTCCTCCCCGAAGATCCGCATGCTGTTCGTCGACGGCGCCTACTACTACGACGTCGACCCGCAGCCCTCCGGCCCGCTCAAGGGCAAGGAGTGGATGAAGGTCGACGCGTCGGCGGTCTTCGGCAAGCAGGGCGCGCAGGCGCTCAGCGGCAGCGGCGGCGGCAGCCCCTCCGCGTCCATGAAGGGCCTCAAGTACGCCAACGACGTCGAGAACCTCGGCAAGGAGACCGTCGACGGGCAGAGCGCGACCCACTACCGGGCCGTGATCGACAAGGCGCACATGGGCAAGTTCAAGGACGCCTACGGAGACAAGGACAACCTCTTCGGTTCCATGACCGGCGGCGCCGAGTCCATCACCATGGACGTCTGGGTCGGCGACAAGGACCTGCCCGTGCGCATGAAGGAGAAGTTCGGGACGGCGACGGTCACCATGGACTTCGAGAAGTTCGGCGCCACGGCCGCGGTCAAGGCACCGCCGGCCTCGCAGGTGGGCGACGTCACCGAGCAGCTCAAGAAGGCCCAGTCGACGCAGAACTGAGCCCGGCCCCGCCCGGCACCGTGACGACGGAGCCCCGCCCTCCCGGTGCCGGGCGGGCGGGGCCTCGCGAGCCGTGGAGCCGGGGCTTGCGGCTCAGTGGTTGCGCGGGAAGCCGAGGTCGACGCCCGTGGGGGCCTCGGACGGGTCCGGCCAGCGCGTGGTGACGACCTTGCCGCGGGTGTAGAAGTGCGTGCCGTCGTTGCCGTAGATGTGGTGGTCGCCGAAGAGCGAGTCCTTCCAGCCGCCGAACGAGTGGTAGCCCACCGGCACCGGGATCGGCACGTTCACCCCGACCATGCCCGCCTCGATCTCCAGCTGGAAGCGGCGCGCTGCACCGCCGTCCCGGGTGAAGATCGCGGTGCCGTTGCCGAAGGGCGAGGCGTTGATCAGCGCCACGCCCTCCTCGTAGGTGTCCACGCGCAGCACGCACAGCACGGGGCCGAAGATCTCGTCCCGGTAGGCGTCGGCCGAGGTCGGCACCCGGTCGAGCAGCGAGAGACCGACCCAGTGGCCGTCCTCGAAGCCCTCGACGGTGTACCCGGTGCCGTCCAGGACGACCTCGCAGCCCTGCGCCGCCGCGCCCGTCACATAGGAGGCGACCTTGTCGCGGTGGGCCTTGGTGATCAGCGGGCCCATCTCGGAGGACGGGTCGTTGCCGGGGCCGATCTTGATCTTCTCGGCGCGCTCGCGGATCTTGCCCACCAGCTCGTCGCCGATCGAGCCGACCGCGACGACGGCCGAGATGGCCATGCAGCGCTCGCCCGCGGAGCCGTACGCGGCCGACACGGCGGCGTCGGCGGCCGCGTCCAGATCGGCGTCCGGGAGGACCAGCATGTGGTTCTTGGCGCCGCCGAGCGCCTGTACGCGCTTGCCGTTGGCGGCGGCCGTGGTGTGGATGTAGCGGGCGATCGGGGTCGAGCCGACGAAGGAGACGGCCTTGACGTCCGGGTGCTCCAGCAGACGGTCGACGGCGGCCTTGTCACCCTGCACGACGTTGAAGACACCGTCCGGCAGTCCGGCCTCGGCGAGCAGTTCGGCCAGCTTCAGGGAGACCGACGGGTCCTTCTCGGACGGCTTCAGCACGAAGGTGTTGCCGCACGCGATGGCGATGGGGAACATCCACATCGGGACCATCGCCGGGAAGTTGAACGGCGTGATGCCCGCGACGACACCCAGCGGCTGCCGCAGCGAGGACACGTCGACCCGGGAGGCCACCTCGGTCGACAGCTCGCCCTTGAGCTGCACGGTGATCCCGCAGGCCAGCTCGACGATCTCCAGGCCGCGCGCGACCTCGCCCAGCGCGTCCGAGTGCACCTTGCCGTGCTCGGCGGTGATCAGCTCGGCGATCTCGTCGCGGTGCGCGTCCAGCAGGGCGCGGAACTTGAACAGGATCGCGGTCCGCTTCGCCAGCGACGAGGTGCCCCAGTCCGCCCAGGCGTCCTTGGCCGCGGCCACCGCCGCGTCCACCTCGTCGACCGTCGCGAACGCGACCTTCGTGGTGACCGCGCCCGTCGCCGGGTCGGTGACCGGCCCGAACGTACCCGACGCGCCTTCGACGGCCTTGCCGCCGATCCAGTGGTTGACGATCCTCGTCATGGCCAGTTGCTCCTTCACAGATGGCGGCGTCGGGTGGAGACGTGCCGTTCGTACAGCTCACGCGCCTCGACCGCCGACGTCCGGGTCGCGGTCTCGGCCACAGGTACATCCCACCAGGCCTGTGCCGGGGGCGGGCCCGACACTGTGTCTGCGGTTTCGGTCTCCACGTAGACACATGTGGGAGTGTCGGCGGCCCGCGCCCGCGCGAGGGCCTCGCGCAGCTCCCGGACCGTCCCCGCGCGCAGCACCCGCATCCCGAGGCTGGCCGCGTTGGCGGCGAGGTCGACCGGCACCGGCGCCCCTGTGTAGGAACCGTCCGCGGGGGACCGCAGGCGGTACGCCGTGCCGAACCGCTCGGCGCCGACCGACTCCGACAGACCGCCGATGGACGCGTAGCCGTGGTTCTGCACGAGCAGCATCTTGATCGCGATGCCTTCCTGCACGGCGGTGACGATCTCGGTCGGCATCATCAGATAGGTACCGTCGCCCACCAGTGCCCACACCGGGCGGTCCGGCGCCGCGAGTTTCACCCCGATGGCGGCCGGGATCTCGTAGCCCATGCAGGAGTAGCCGTACTCCAGGTGGTACTGGTCGTGCGAGCGGGCCCGCCAGAGCTTGTGCAGGTCGCCGGGGAGGGACCCGGCCGCGTTGATGATCACGTCGGTCCCGTCGACGACGGCGTCCAGCGCGCCCAGCACCTGCGCCTGGGTGGGCCGCAGGTCCGGCTCGGCGGCCCGGTAGCAGGCGTCGACGCGCGCCTCCCAGCGCGCCTTGCCCTCGGTGTACTCGTCGACGTACGCCTGTGCGACCCGGTGGTCGTGCACGGCCAGGGCCTCGGTCAGCTCCTGGAGGCCGCTGCGGGCGTCCGCGATCAGGGGCAGCCCGGCGAGCTTGTGGCCGTCGAAGGCGGCGATGTTGAGGTTGAGGAAGCGCACGCCGTCGCCGGTGAACAGGGTGTGGGAGGCGGTGGTGAAGTCGGTGTACCGGGTCCCGACGCCGATCACCAGGTCGGCGCCGCGGGCCAGGTCGTCGGCGGTCGCCGTGCCGGTGTGGCCGACGCCTCCGACGTCCTGCGGATGGTCGTGGCGCAGGGAGCCCTTGCCGGCCTGGGTGGAGGCGACCGGGATGCCGGTGGCCGCGGCGAACTCCGCGAGCGCGTCCTCGGCCCGGCTGTGGTGGACCCCGCCGCCCGCGACCAGCAGCGGCCGGCGCGCGGCGCGGATCGCCCGGACCGCCTCGGCGAGCTCCGCCGGGTCGGCGCCGGGCCGGCGGACCGCCCAGGTGCGCTCGGCGAAGAACTCCCGCGGCCAGTCGTACGCCTCGGCCTGCACGTCCTGCGGCAGGGCGAGCGTGACGGCGCCCGTCTCCACCGGGTCGGTGAGCACGCGCATCGCCTGGAGGGCGGCCGGGATCAGCGCCTCGGGACGGGTGATCCGGTCGAAGTACCGCGACACCGGGCGCAGACAGTCGTTGACCGACACGTCGCCCGCGTACGGGACTTCGAGCTGCTGCAGGACCGGGTCGGCCACCCGGGTGGCGAAGGTGTCGCCGGGCAGCAGCAGCACCGGCAGATGGTTGACGGTGGCCAGCGCGGCCCCGGTGACGAGGTTGGTCGCGCCCGGACCGATGGACGTGGTCACGGCGTGCGTCGAGAGCCGGTTCGACTGGCGGGCGTAGCCGACCGCCGCGTGCACCATGGACTGTTCGTTGCGGCCCTGGTGGAACGGCATGGCGTCGGAGTGCTCGACGAGGGCCTGGCCGATCCCGGCGACGTTCCCGTGCCCGAAGATGCCCCAGGTCGCGCCGATCAGCCGCTGCCGGACGCCGTCCCGCTCGGTGTACTGGACGGACAGGAAGCGCACGAGGGCCTGCGCGACCGTGAGCCTGACCGCCGGGGCGGGCGAGGCCGGCGAAGTGTTCGCGGTCGGCGAGGTCATCGGTAGCCTCCTGTGCGGTCCACGTGGTCCGGGTGGAAGCGGATCCGCCACTCCCGGGTCGCGCCCGGACCCGCCATGACGTTGAGGTAGTACATGGCGTGCCCCGGCTGGGCGACGGACGGACCGTGCCACCCGTCGGGGACGAGCACGACGTCGCCGGTGCGGACCTCGGCGAGGACGTCGGCTCCGCCCTCTCGGGAGGGGGACACGCGCTGGTAGCCGAACCCGTTCGGGCCGTCGATCTCGAAGTAGTAGATCTCCTCCAGCTCCGACTCCTCGCCGGGCCGGTGCTCGTCGTGCTTGTGCGGCGGGTACGAGGACCAGTTGCCGCCGGGTGTGACGACCTCCACGGCGATCAGCCGGTCGCAGTCGAACGCGTCGGCGGAGGCGAAGTTGCGCACCTGGCGGGCGCAGGTGCCGCTGCCGCGCTGCTCGACGGGAACCTCCGGCGCGGGGCCGTAGCGGGCGGGGAGTCGTCGCTCGCACTTCGCTCCTGCCAGGGCGAAGCGGCCTCCCGCGCCGGAGGCGATCTGGACCTGGGCGTCCCGGGGCACGTAGGCGAAGTCGGAGACCCCGCTGAAAACGCTTTCCCTTCCCAGGAGTTGAAACTCTCTCCGCTCTGTCCGCACGGTACATCCGCCTTCCAGCGGAAGCACGATCCATTCGCTTCCCGCGCTGGTGAACGTATGCGTTCCGCCCGGTGTCAGCTCGACGACCCGCAGACTGCTGTACGCCCAACCGGCCCGC
Organism: Streptomyces sp. NPDC001443; assembly: GCF_053597355.1. Taxonomy (NCBI): domain Bacteria; kingdom Bacillati; phylum Actinomycetota; class Actinomycetes; order Kitasatosporales; family Streptomycetaceae; genus Streptomyces; species Streptomyces sp. NPDC001443. Next base: position 208,658 of record NZ_JBSFIA010000001.1, on the reverse strand, counting down.
TCGGGGCCGATGTCGAGCACGTGTCGCGCGTCGGCGGTACTGCCCCCGGGCACGTACAGCCGGGTCCCGGCGTCTGCACCGGCTGCTGTCCCGGTGCCGGTCGGGGCGTTTGTCGTGGTGTGCGGCTCGTCGTCCGTCATCCGGCCCTCACAGCAGTCCTACGGCGGTGTCCACGGCGGCGGCCACGTCCCCGTCCGCCGGGTAGAGCAGCGAGCGGCCGACGACCAGGCCCTGGACGGTGGGCAGTTGCAGGGCCCCGCGCCACTTCTCGTAGGCGGCGACCTGGTCCTCGACCAGACCGCCCACCTCGCCGCCGAGCAGGACGGCGGGCAGCGTGGAGGTCTCCATCACCCGGGCCATGTCGTCGGGGTTCTCGGTGACCGGCACCTTCAGCCAGGTGTAGGCCGAACTGCCGCCCAGGCCGGAGGCGATGGCGAGGGACCGGGTGACGGCGTCGGCCGACAGGTCGTTGCGGAGCCTGCCGTCGGGGGCGCGGCGGCTGATGAACGGCTCGACGAAGACGGGCAGTCGGCGCGCGGCCATCTCGTCGATGGCGCGGGCGGTGGACTCCAGGGTGGTGAGGGAGCCCGGGTCGTCGTAGTCGATGCGCAGCAGCAGTTTGCCCGCGTCGAAGCCGAGTCGGTGGATGTCCTCGGGGCGGTGCCCGGTGAAGCGGTCGTCGAGTTCGAAGGACGCGCCCTGGAGGCCGCCGCGGTTCATGGAGCCCATGACGACCTTGTGGTCGAGGGCGCCGAGCAGGAGCAGGTCGTCGAGGATGTCGGCGGTGGCCAGGACGCCGTCCACACCCGGCCGGGACAGCGCCAGGCACAGACGCTCCAGGAGGTCGGCGCGGTTGGCCATGGCGAGGCCGCGGCCGCCGGCGCCGAGGGCGCCGCGGGCCGGATGGTCGGCGGCGACGATCATCAGCCGGCCGCGGTCGCCGAGCAGCGGTCTGCGCCGGCGGCGGGCGGCGGCCTCGGCGATCCGCTCGGGGTGCCGGGTGCGGATGCGCACGAGTTCCGCGACGTCCACGCGCGCGTACGCGACGCCGGCTCCGCCTTCGCGGTGGGCCTCTCCGACGCGGCCGGCCCTCATCGCACCTCCCCGGCGGTGAGCGCGGCGTCGATCTCGTCCGGGGTCGGCATGGCGGAGGAGCACTCCAGCCGGGAGGCGACGATGGCGCCGGCCGCGTTGGCGTACCGCATGGTCCGCTCCAGGTCCCAGCCGCTCAGCAGACCGTGGCAGAGCGCGCCGCCGAAGGCGTCGCCGGCGCCCAGACCGTTGAGGACGTCCACGGGCAGCGGCGGCACCTCGGCGCAGCCGCCCGCCCGGTCGACGGCGAGGACGCCCTTGGGGCCCTGCTTGACGACGGCGAGCTCGACGCCGGTCGCGAGCAGGGCGCGGGCGGCGGCGTGCGGCTCGCGCAGCCCGGTGGCGACCTCCACCTCGTCGAGGTTGCCGACGGCGACGGTGGCGTGGCGCAGCGCCTCGGCGTAGAAGGGGCGCGCGACGGCGGCCGGGGCGCTCCCGTCGGCGCCCTTCCAGAACATGGGGCGCCAGTCGAGGTCGAAGACCGTGGCACCGGCCCGGTCCCGGTGGGCGAGGGCCGCCAGGGTCGCCGTACGGCTCGGTTCCTCGCTGAGGCCGGTGCCGGTGATCCAGAAGACGCGCGCGTCGCGGACGGCGTCGAGGTCCAGGTCGCGGGCGTGGATCTCCAGGTCGGGCGCCTTGGGCTGCCGGTAGAAGTACAGGGGGAAGTCGTCCGGCGGGAAGATCTCGCAGAAGGTGACCGGGGTCGGCAGTCCGGGGACGGGAGTGACCCAGCGGTCGTCCACGCCGAAGCCGTGCAGGGCTTCGTGCAGATAGGCGCCGAAGGGGTCGTCGCCCGTCCGGGTGATCACGGCGGTGCTCCGGCCGAGCCGGGCCGCGGCGACGGCGACGTTGGTGGCGGAGCCGCCGAGGAACTTCCCGAACGCCGACACCTGGGCCAGGGGCACGCCCGCCTGCAACGGATAGAGGTCCACTCCGATCCGCCCCATGGTGATCAGGTCGTACGCCATCGGCTTCCCTTCGCTTCGGCTCCTCCCGGTTGTAGTGCCGGACCCCGAGCCCTGTCAATGTTTTGTCCGGACATTCGGACCAGTGCTTGACACCCGTCTGCCGGAACCGCACGCTGACGGCCATGACTTCGTTGTCGCCGCAGTCCTCACTCTCCCGTATCCGGATCGGTTCGGCGCCCGACTCATGGGGGGTCTGGTTCCCGGACGACCCGCGGCAGGTGCCGTGGCAGCGCTTTCTCGACGAGGTCGCCGACGCCGGCTACGAGTGGATCGAGCTGGGGCCGTACGGATATCTGCCCAGCGATCCGGCCGTGCTCGCCGAGGAGACCGCGCGGCGCGGCCTGAAGGTGTCGGCCGGGACCGTCTTCACCGGCCTGCACCACGGTCCGGACGTGTGGGACCGGACCTGGGCGCACGTCTCGGACATCGCGGCGCTGACCCGGGCGACGGGCGCCGCCCACCTGGTCGTCATCCCGTCCTTCTGGCGTGACGACAAGACCGGCGAGGTGCTGGAGCCGGACACCCTGACAGCACGGCAGTGGCGCGATCTCACCTCGCTGACCGAACGGCTGGGGCACGAGGTGCGCGAACGGTACGGGCTGGAGATCGTCGTCCACCCGCACGCCGACACCCACATCGACAGCGAGGAGAACGTCACCCGCTTCCTCGACGGCACGGACCCCGCGCTGGTGTCGCTGTGCCTGGACACCGGGCACTACGCGTACTGCGGCGGCGACAGCGTCAAGCTGATCGAGACCTACGGCGAGCGCATCGGGTATCTGCACCTGAAGCAGGTCGACCCGGAGATCCTGGCGGAGGTGCGGGCGCGGGAGATCCCGTTCGGACCGGCCGTGGCCCGCGGTGTCATGTGCGAACCCCCGTCCGGTGTGCCCGCGCTGGGACCGGTGCTGGAGGCGGCACGGAAGCTGGACGTGGACCTCTTCGCGATCGTCGAGCAGGACATGTACCCGTGCGAGCCGGACCGGCCGCTGCCGATCGCCCGGCGGACCCGGGCGTTCCTGAGGTCCTGCGGGGCGTAGGCGTTCCCCGGAGAGGGCGCGCCCCTTCCCTGTGGCGCTATTGCTTCACCTCTGTCACAAATGCCTCCGTCATGTCACAGATGTCGCGTGTACGCGGGTTTCCCGTCACACCCGGTCGACGGGCGGGGCCGGGTCGTCACTCCGCGTCGTTCACGGGACACAGGCTCGTGATCGCCAGCGCAGCGCCCGGCTCCCCAGACGGCCACCCCCCGGCCGCCGCTGCGGCGCGCGCAGGGAGGTGCAACCCATGACCGACCGAAGGCTCTGGTCGTACAAAGAGATCGCGGCGCACATCAAGGTGCAGCCGGACACCGTACGGTCCTATCGCAAGCACGGACTGCTGCCTGCGCCCGATCATGTGGAGAGCGGGAAGCCCTACTGGTACGCCGAGACCGTACGCACCTGGGTCGCGTCCAGGCCCGGCAACCGGGGACGGAGAGCGGACTGAGCGACCCGCCGGGTCCGCCCCCGCGGACCGGCCTGCTGTGCCCCGCCCGAGGGCGGGGCACAGCAGCGGTGGCCGTCCGGTCAGCTCCACGGCTCGATGACCGTGACCCCGCAGCCCGAGGCCGCCGGTGTCCCCATCGCGGCGAGCGCGTCCGGCGCCGCGTCCAGCGGGATCGTCGCCGTCACCAGCAGATCGGGGCGCAGGACGCCCGCGCCGACCAGCCCGAGCATCGCGGGATAGGCGTGCGCGGCCATGCCGTGGCTGCCGAGCAGTTCCAGCTCCAGGGCGACGGCGCGGGCCATGGGGACGGGGGTCGTGCCGTCCGCCGACGGCAGCAGGCCGACCTGCACGTGCCGGCCGCGGCGGCGCAGCCCGTTCACCGAGGCCGCGCAGGTGGCCGGGGAGCCGAGGGCGTCCAGGGAGAGGTGGGCGCCCCCGTCGGTGAGCTCGCGGATCGCCTGCGCCGGGTCCGCCGTGCGGCCGGCGTCGACGCACCGCGCCGCGCCGAACTTCCGGGCCAGATCGAGGGCGCCCGGTGTCACGTCGACGGCGACGACCCGCGCCCCCGAAGCGGCCGCGATCATCACCGCCGACAGGCCGACGCCTCCGCAGCCGTGCACCGCGACCCACTCCCCCGCCGCCACCCGGCCCTGCTGCACCACCGCCCGGAACGCCGTGGCGAACCGGCAGCCGAGCGAGGCCGCGGTGGCGAAGGACATTCCGTCGGGGACGGCGACCAGGTTCACGTCGGCGTGGTCCAGGGCCACGTACTGGGCGAAGGAGCCCCAGTGGGTGAAGCCCGGCTGGGTCTGGCGCTCGCACACCTGCTGCTCCCCGGCCGCGCAGGCCGGGCAGGTGCCGCACGCGCAGACGAACGGGACGGTGACCCGGTCGCCGGGACGCCAGGCGGCCACCCGGGGGCCCACCGCCTCGACGACACCGGCGAGTTCATGGCCGGGCACATGCGGGAGGGTGATGTCCGGGTCGTGGCCCTGCCAGCCGTGCCAGTCGCTGCGGCACAGCCCGGTGGCCGCCACCCGCACCACGACCCCGTGCTCGGCGGGGCGCGGATCGGCCACCTCCCGCACCTCGGCCGCTTCGCCGTACCGCTCGAAGACCACAGCCCGCATGTGCCCGCCCTCTTCCCTGTTCCGCTTCCGCCGGTCCGGGCCCCCTGGGCCGGCCGCTCCGGGGCTCCCGCGCCGCCCCGGCGGAACGCTATCCGGGCACGCCGGCCCTGTCCCGGTCCGGCAGGAGCTCGGCGGTCTGCGCGGACTCCCCCTCGCTCAGTCCGAACCGCCGGTGGAACCGGCGCAGCGGGGCCGGCGCCCACCAGGTCGCACGGCCCGTGAGCCGCATGATCGCCGGGACCAGCAGGCTGCGGACGACCATCGCGTCCATGAGCACCGCCAGCGCGATGCCCAGCCCCAGCATCTTGGTGTTGGTCACCCGGGAGGTGCCGATGGCCACCATCACCACGGCGAGGATGACCGCGGCGGCGGTGATCAGGCCGCCGGTGCGCTGGAGGCCGTGCCGGACCGCCTCGCGGTGGTCGCCGGTGTGGTCGTACTCCTCCTTGATGCGGGAGAGCAGGAACACTCCGTAGTCCATGGAGAGGCCGAAGGCCACGCAGAACATCAGGACCGGCAGGGTGGTCTCGATGGATCCGGTGGCGGTGAAGCCGAGCAGACCCGAGAGGTGGCCGTCCTGGAAGACCCAGACCACCGCGCCGAACATCGCCGTCAGGCTGAGCGCGTTGAGCAGGACGGCCTGGACCGGGATGAGCACGCTGCCGGTGAGGAGGAAGACCAGCAGCAGGGTGACGACCGCGATGAACGCGACCGCCCAGGGCAGGCGCTCGGCGAGCGCGTGCTTGGAGTCGACCAGGACCGCGGCCGTGCCGGTGACCTTGGTGTCGAACGGGGCGTCCAGCGCGCGCAGGTCGCCGACCAGCCGCTGGGCGGCGTCGTCCACCGCCTCGCCCTTCGGCAGCACCGTGAAGTACGCCGAGTCGCCCCGCACCAGGGGACCATCGACGCCCGCCACCTCCGGCAGGGCGGCGATCCGCTCCTTGTAGACGGTGTACTGCGGCTGGGTCGCGGCGCCCTCGGCGAGAATCTCCAGGCCGCCGCCGGGGTTGCCCGGGAAATCGTCGCGGAGGTGCTGCTGCACTACGTGGGACTCGGCGGTGGCGGGCAGCTGGCGGTCGTCCGCGGTGCCGAACTTCACGCCCAGGAAGGGCAGGCCGAGCAGGACGAGGACGGCCGCGGTGGCCAGCGCGAAGAACGGGGCCCGGCGCATGACCAGGGTCGCCGTGCGCGCCCAGGCCGTGCCCTCCTCGCCTGAACTCCTCGGGGTCCGGCCGCGGCGCAGCATCCGGCGCAGGTCGAGCGAGTCGACCCGGTGGCCGAGCAGGACCAGCGCGGCCGGGAGCAGGATCAGGGCGGCCCCGGCGGCCAGCAGCACCACCGCGATGCCGGCGTAGGCGAAGGAGCGCAGGAAGTACTGCGGGAAGACGAGCATCGCCGCCAGGGACACGGCGACCGTGAGCGCGGAGAACAGGACCGTGCGCCCGGCCGTGCGCAGGGTGGTGGCGACGGCGGTCAGCGGTTCGGCGCCGGTGGACAGTTCCTCGCGGAAGCGGCGGACGACGAACAGGGCGTAGTCGATGGCCAGGCCCAGGCCGAGGGCCGTGGTGAGGTTCATCGCGAAGACCGAGACGTCGGTGAACTCGGACAGGCCGCGCAGCACCGCGTTGGTGCCGAGGATCGCGACGATGCCGATGCCGAGCGGCAGCAGGGCCGCGACCGCGCTGCCGAACACCATCACCAGCAGCACCAGGGTGATCGGCAGGGCGATGATCTCGGCGCGGGTCAGGTCCTCGCGGATGATCGTCTGCATCTCGTGCCGTACGGCGACGATGCCGCCGACCTTCACCGTCAGCGGGCCCCGCGTCCCCCGGTAGGAGGGCGCGATGCGGTCCAGGGTGTCGCCCATCGCCTTCTCGTCGCCCGTGATGTGGGCGGCGATCAGCGCCTCGTGGCCGTCCTCGGCGCGCAGGGCCGGTGCCTTCGAAGCCCAGTAGGAGCCGACGCCGGTCACGCCCTTCTCCCGGGCCAGCCGTGCGGTGAGGCGGTTCGCCTCGGCGGCGACGGCCGGATCGTCCACCGAGGCGGCGCCGGTGTCTATCAGCAGCAGGAGGTTGGGCTGGGAGCCGGGGAACTCGCGCTCCAGCGCCTTCGTCGCGTAGGTCGACTGCGCGTCCGGGTCCTCCCAGCCGCCGCTGCCCAGCCGGTCGGCGACCCCGCTGCCGGCCAGCACGGCGAGCACGGTGAGCACCAGGGCGGCCAGCAGCGACAGGCGTGGGCGCGCGGTCACGAGACGCGTCCATCCTCCGACGCGGGGTGGCCTGTTGACTTCGGTCATTGTGCGGTGTCCCCTTCACCGTGATCCGTGATCCGTGCTGTACGCAGGCAGGAGCATGGGTCGGTCATTGCCATAGACTGACAAACACGAGACGTCGCTCGCGTTTCTCCAGAATGCGAGTGACCGCTCGCGTTTGTCAATCGCGTGCCGAGAGCTGGGGATAACGCGTGCCCGACAAGTCCGACACCCCGGAGCAGGGACGGCCCCCCGAGCCGGGACAGCCCTCCGAGCAGGGACGGCCCCCCGAGCCGGGACAGCCCTCCGAGCAGGGACAGCCCTCCGAGCAGGGGCAGCCTCGCCGCCGACAGGCGCGCGGGGAGCGCCGTATCGCCCAACTGCTCGAGGCCGCGGCCAGCGTCTTCTGCTCGACCGGGTACACGGCCTCGAGCACCAACGCCATCGCCCGCGAGGCAGGCGTCTCGCCCGGCACGCTCTACCAGTTCTTCCCGAACAAGGAGGCGATCGCCATCGAGCTGGGCGACCGGCTCATGCACGAGATGCGCGAGACCTACGGCGAGGCACTCGCCCCGGTCGACCCCGCGACCCCGCTGGAGGACGCGGTCGGCGCCGCCGTCGACCGCTTCATCGCGTTCAACTGCGACCATCCGGTGTTCTTCGCCCTGATGCACGGTCCCGACATCCCCGGCCGGATGACCGAGGACCACGACGCGCTGCACGCCACGCTGCTCGCCCGGATCGAGGGCCTGCTCTCCTCGTTCCTGCCGGACGCGGCGCCGGCCGACCTGTCCCGCACCGCGCACATGTGCCTGGGCCTGTACAAGGCGGGCCTGGAGCTGGTCCTCGGCCACGAGGGCACCGAGCGCGCCGCGTACGTCCAGGAACTGAAGCACGCGCTGATCCGGTATCTCGCCCCGCTGGTCGGCGACCGGCTCGGCCACCCCGAGACCCCGGCCTCCTGACCGGGGGCCGCCCGCCACCACTTCCACCCCGGTCCAGCCCGGTCCGGTCCAGCCCGGTCCGGTCCAGTCCGGTCCACCGCCTCCCCCTGCCGCGACCGGGCCGCCGGCCACCGGCTCCCCCTCCCGGCCGGACCGGCGACCGCCGACCACCGGGGCCACCGGGGCCACCGACCCACTCCCCGCCGAGGCCGTCCGCGACCGCCCGCCCCGCTCGCCGACCCGCCCGGGCTCCTCCTGGATTCATACCCCCTAGGGGTATAGTCTGGAGACAGTGGACCCCCGTGGGCCCCGCCGGCCCCACCCGCCTCTGCGAGGAGCAACGACATGACCGCCCAGACCGACACCCCGGGTACCGTGACCGCCGTCTACAAGGTGAGCGGGATGAGCTGCGGACACTGCGAGGGCTCCGTCAGCGCCGAGATCTCCCAGATCCCCGGCGTCACCTCGGTGACGGCCGTGGCCTCCGCCGGTGACGTCACCGTCGTCTCGGTCGGCCCGCTGGACGAGGAGACGCTGCGCGCCGCCGTCGACGAGGCCGGCTTCGAGCTGGTCGGCAGGGCCTGAGAGCCCCGTTCCCGTACCCGCTTCCCGACCGGGCCGTGCCGACCAGCCGACACTGGTGGTGCACGGCCCGTTCCGTCCTCTGGAGCACGGACACATGACCAGCACCGCCACGGACACCTCGATAGACGCCCCCGGCGACCCGGCCGGCACCACCGCGACCGCCGAGGTCGAACTGCTCGTCGGCGGGATGACCTGCGCCTCCTGCGCGGCCCGCGTCGAGAAGAAGCTCAACCGCATGGACGGCGTCACCGCCACGGTCAACTACGCGACGGAGCGGGCCAAGGTCGTCTACCCCGCCGGTATCCAGGTCGCCGACCTGATCGCGACCGTCGTGAAGACCGGGTACACGGCCGAGGAGCCCGCGCCCCCGGAGCCGGTACGGCAGGAAGAGACGGCGCCGGAGCCGGAGGCGCCGGAGCCCGGGCTCGCGTCCCTGCGTCACCGCCTGCTCGTCTCCGCCGCGCTCGCGCTGCCCGTCGTACTGCTCGCGATGGTCCCCGCCTGGCAGTTCGACAACTGGCAGTGGCTCTCGCTCACCCTGGCCGCCCCCGTGGCCGTCTGGGGCGGATGGCCCTTCCACCGGGCCGCCTGGACCAACCTGCGGCACGGCGCGGCCACCATGGACACGCTGGTGTCGGTCGGCACGCTGGCCGCGTTCGGCTGGTCGGTGTGGGCGCTGTTCTTCGGCACCGCGGGCATGCCGGGCATGCGGCACGGCTTCGACCTCACCCTCTCGCGTACGGACCCCTCCTCGACGCTCTACCTGGAGGTCGCCGCCGGGGTCACCGTCTTCATCCTGCTGGGCCGCTGGCTGGAGGCCCGCTCCAAGCGACGGGCCGGCGCGGCCCTGCGGGCACTGCTGGAGCTCGGCGCGAAGGACGTCGCCGTGCTGCGGGACGGGCGCGAGGTGCGGGTCCCGGTGGCCCGGCTGGCGGTCGGCGACCGGTTCGTCGTACGGCCCGGGGAGAAGATCGCGACCGACGGCACGGTCGTCGAGGGGAACTCTGCGGTGGACGCGTCCATGCTGACCGGCGAGTCGGTGCCGGTGGACGTGACGGCGGGGGACACGGTGACCGGCGCGACCGTCAACGCCGGGGGGCGGCTCGTCGTCGAAGCCATCCGGGTCGGCGCCGACACCCAGCTCGCGCAGATGGCCCGGCTGGTCGAGGACGCGCAGAACGGCAAGGCGCGGGTGCAGCGGCTCGCCGACCGGATCTCCGGGATCTTCGTGCCGGTGGTGCTGCTGCTGGCTGCCGCCACCTTCGGCGGGTGGTTCCTCGCCACCGGCGAGACGGCCGCCGCCTTCACCGCGGCCGTCGCCGTGCTGATCATCGCCTGCCCGTGCGCGCTGGGCCTGGCCACCCCGACCGCGCTGATGGTCGGCACCGGACGCGGGGCGCAGCTGGGCATCCTGATCAAGGGCCCCGAGGTGCTGGAGTCCACGCGCCGGGTCGACACGGTCGTCCTGGACAAGACCGGCACGGTCACCACGGGCCGGATGACCCTCCAGGAGGTGTACGTCGCCGACGGCGCCGACGAGAAGCAGGTGCTGCGGCTCGCGGGCGCCCTGGAGCACGCCTCCGAGCACCCCGTCGCGCGCGCGGTCGCGGCCGGCGCCGAGAAGCGGATCGGGACGCTGCCCGCGGTCGAACACTTCGAGAACGTCCCGGGGCGGGGCGTCCGCGGGCGGGTGGAGGGACACGAGGTGGCCGTGGGGCGGCTCGCCGAGCTGTCCGCCGCCCTGCCCGCGGAGCTGGCCCGCGCCAAGGAGGAGGCCGAGCGGGGCGGCCGTACCGCCGTCGTGGTCGGCTGGGACGGAGCGGTCCACGGGGTCCTCGCGGTCGCGGACGCGGTCAAGGAGACCAGCGCCGAGGCCGTACGGGAGCTGCGCGCGCTGGGACTCACGCCGGTGCTGCTGACCGGGGACAACCGGGCGGCGGCCGAGGCCGTGGCCCGCACGGTCGGCATCGACCAGGTGATCGCGGAGGTGCTGCCCGAGGACAAGGTCGAGGCGGTACGGCGGCTCCAGGGCGAGGGGCGGACCGTGGCCATGGTCGGTGACGGGGTCAACGACGCGGCCGCGCTGGCCACCGCGGACCTGGGCCTTGCGATGGGCACGGGAACCGACGCGGCGATCGAGGCGAGCGATCTGACGCTGGTGCGCGGGGACCTGCGGGCGGCCGCGGACGCCATCCGGCTGTCCCGGCGGACGCTGGCCACGATCAAGGGCAACCTGGTGTGGGCGTTCGGCTACAACGTGGCCGCGCTGCCGCTGGCCGCCGCGGGACTGCTGAACCCGATGATCGCGGGGGCGGCGATGGCCTTCTCGTCCGTGTTCGTGGTGAGCAACAGCCTGCGGCTGCGGGCCTTCCGCTGACGCACCCTTCGTTACCGAGGATCAACATCACGTCACCGCATCGGAAGTAAGAGTCCCCCTAGAGTCCGGCGCGAGCCTCACATAAGCTCTTCACAAGGCTCGCGCATCATCCTTACGCTTGAGCCCCGATCGGCGTATCAGGACTCTTGCGCACCTAACGGACATCCGCAAGAGACGCAGATCACAGTGCTGTGAACGTAACCATCGAAGGGATTCGAAGGTCTAAGTTTGTCGATGTCAGGGAGCGTCTTGGGGGGCGCCTCCTGGCATCTGAGGATGTCTTGGGGGACTTCCTCAGAGATGCGTCGCCGGGGCACACACACCGGGGAGCTTTGAGCGGCCCTCCCAGCGTGCGGTGTCCCGGCAGATCGCAGGTACCGACCAGTACGTACGACGTGCTCGTTCTGTTCAACAACCGCACACAGCAATACAGCGATTCAGGCGCTGCCTCAGACGCCCGGCCGGATCCCGTGGGGGGAATCCGCACCGGGACATGGGAAGGCGCCCTGTACGCCGGCCCGTGGGGGGACCGGCGGCAGGGCGCCTTCTGCTGTTTCAGACCCGCTGTCTCAGACCCGCGGTGTCAACCCCTGGTGGGGTTCAGCGCTCCTCGACCGGCACGAAGTCGCGCTCGACCACGCCGGTGTAGATCTGCCGCGGACGACCGATGCGGGAACCCGGCTCCTTGATCATCTCATGCCACTGGGCGATCCAGCCCGGCAGACGGCCCAGGGCGAACAGGACCGTGAACATCTCGGTCGGGAAGCCCATGGCGCGGTAGATCAGGCCGGTGTAGAAGTCGACGTTCGGGTAGAGGTTGCGCGCGACGAAGTACTCGTCGGAGAGCGCGTGCTCCTCCAGCTTCAGCGCGATGTCCAGCAGCTCGTCGGACTTGCCGAGGGCCGAGAGGACGTCGTGCGCGGCGGCCTTGATGATCTTGGCGCGCGGGTCGAAGGACTTGTACACCCGGTGGCCGAAGCCCATCAGGCGGACGCCGTCCTCCTTGTTCTTCACCTTGCGGATGAAGGAGTCGACATCGCCGCCGTTGGCCTGGATGCCCTCCAGCATCTCCAGGACGGACTGGTTGGCGCCGCCGTGCAGCGGGCCCCAGAGGGCGTTGATGCCGGCCGAGATCGACGCGAACATGTTCGCCTGCGAGGAACCGACCAGGCGGACCGTGGATGTCGAGCAGTTCTGCTCGTGGTCCGCGTGCAGGATCAGCAGCTTGTCGAGCGCGGAGACGACGACCGGGTCGAGCTCGTAGTCCTGCGCCGGCACCGAGAACGTCATGCGCAGGAAGTTCTCGACGTAGCTGAGGTCGTTGCGCGGGTAGACGAACGGGTGACCGACCGACTTCTTGTACGCGTACGCCGCGATCGTCGGGAGCTTGGCGAGCAGCCGGATCGTGGAGAGGTTGCGCTGCTTCTCGTCGAACGGGTTGTGGCTGTCCTGGTAGAACGTGGACAGCGCCGAGACCACCGAGGACAGCATGGCCATCGGGTGGGCGTCGCGCGGGAAGCCCTTGTAGAAGTTCTTGACGTCCTCGTGCAGCAGCGTGTGCTGCGTGATCTCGTTCTTGAACGAGGTGAGCTCGTCGACGGTCGGCAGCTCACCGTTGATGAGCAGGTAGGCGACCTCCAGGAAGGTGGAGCGCTCGGCCAGCTGCTCGATCGGGTAGCCGCGGTAGCGGAGGATGCCCGCTTCGCCGTCGAGGTAGGTGATCGCGGATTTATAGGCGGCGGTGTTGCCGTAGCCGCTGTCCAGGGTCACGAGACCGGTCTGGGCCCGGAGCTTCCCGATGTCGAAGCCCTTGTCACCGACGGTGCTGTCGATCACCGGGTAGGTGTACTCGCCGTCGCCGTACCGCACTACTACAGAGTTGTCGCTCACGTCTTCCCTCACCGACTCTGTGCCTCATCTTCGAGGTTGCCCTGACTGTCTCTACCATCCCCCATTTGGCGCAGGAGAGTGCACTCGGGGTCGACCATTGGGCTCATCGGCGGCACTCAGTGCCGTCAACTTGCTCATCCTGCCCCCTTGCACCCGTAACCGGAAGGGCTCTGTGACCTTCGCGACTCATTTGATCGATCATTTTTTCCGAGACGTGCCGCCCGGGTGCGGATCAGGCGCCCGCGAGCCGGAAATCCAGCGCCGTGCAGCGCCTTCCCGCCGACACGGTGCGTACGGCCTGCCCGATCGCCTTGCGCGAACCCACCAGGACGACCAGCTTCTTGGCCCGGGTGACCGCCGTGTACAGCAGATTCCGCTGGAGCATCATCCATGCACCGGTGGTGACGGGGATCACGACTGCGGGATATTCACTCCCCTGTGAACGATGGATGGTCACCGCGTACGCGTGTGCCAGTTCGTCCAGTTCGTCGAATTCGTACGGCACCTCCTCGTCCTCGTCCGTCAGGACCGTCAGGCGCTGGTCGACGAGGTCGAGCGAGGTGACCACGCCCACGGTGCCGTTGAAGACCCCGTTCTCACCCTTCTCGTAGTTGTTGCGGATCTGGGTGACCTTGTCGCCCACCCGGAAGACCCGGCCACCGAACCGCTTCTCCGGCACGTCGGGACGGCCCGGGGTGACGGCCTGCTGGAGCAGGCCGTTGAGCGTGCCGGCGCCGGCCGGGCCGCGGTGCATGGGGGCGAGCACCTGGATGTCCCGCCGCGGGTCGAGTCCGAACCTGGCCGGGATGCGGCGGGCCGCCACGTCCACCGTGAGCCGGCCGGCCTCCTCCGTGTCGTCCTCGACGAAGAGGAAGAAGTCCTTCAGCCCGTCGGTGAGCGGATGCTGCCCGGAGTTGATGCGGTGCGCGTTGGTCACCACGCCCGACTGCTGGGCCTGGCGGAAGACCCGGGTCAGGCGCACGGCGGGGACCGGGCTGCCGTCGGCCAGCAGATCCCTGAGCACCTCCCCCGCGCCGACGCTGGGGAGCTGGTCGACGTCCCCGACGAACAGCAGGTGGGCACCCGGCGGCACCGCCTTGACCAGCTTGTTGGCCAGCAGCAGGTCCAGCATGGACGCCTCGTCGACCACCACCAGGTCGGCGTCCAGCGGGCGGTCCCGGTCGTAGGCCGCGTCCCCGCCCGGCTTCAGCTCCAGCAGGCGGTGGACGGTGCAGGCCTCGGCGCCGGTGAGCTCGGCCAGCCGCTTGGCGGCCCGGCCGGTGGGCGCGGCCAGCACCACCTTGGCCTTCTTGGCCCGGGCCAGCTCCACGATCGAGCGGACAGTGAAGGACTTGCCGCAGCCGGGGCCGCCGGTGAGCACGGCGACCTTCTCGGTGAGCGCGAGCCGGACGGCGGCCTCCTGCTCGGGGGCGAGCTCTGCGCCCGTGCGCCCCTTCAGCCAGCCGAGCGCCTTGTCCCAGACCACGTCGTGGAAGGCGGGCATCCGGTCGGCTTCCGTGCGCAGCAGGCGCAGGAGCTGGGCGGAGAGGGAGAGTTCGGCGCGGTGGAAGGGGACGAGGTAGACGGCGGTGACGCTCTCGCCGCCGTCCGCCGCCGGCACCTTCTCCTTCACGACGCCGGGGTCCTCGCCCTCCTCGGGCGGCGCGGCGAGTTCGGCCAGGCAGTCGATGACCAGGCCGGTGTCGACCTGGAGGAGTTTGACCGCGTCGGCGATCAGCCGCTCCTCGGGCAGATAGCAGTGGCCCTGGTCGGCGGACTGGGAAAGCGCGTACTGCAGGCCCGCCTTGACGCGGTCCGGGCTGTCGTGCGGGATGCCGACGGACTGGGCGATCTTGTCGGCGGTCAGGAAGCCGATGCCCCAGACATCGGATGCCAGCCGGTAGGGCTGGTTCTTCACCACGGAGATCGAGGCGTCGCCGTACTTCTTGTAGATGCGCACGGCGATCGAGGTCGAGACCTCGACGGTCTGGAGGAAGAGCATGACCTCCTTGATCGCCTTCTGCTCCTCCCAGGCCTCGGTGATCTTCCTGGTGCGCTTGGGGCCGAGGCCCGGGACCTCGATGAGCCGCTCGGGCTCCTCCTCGATGATCCTGAGCGTGTCCAGGCCGAAGTGCTGGGTGATGCGGTCGGCGAAGACGGGTCCGATGCCCTTGACCAGGCCCGATCCGAGGTAGCGGCGGATGCCCTGGACGGTGGCGGGCAGGACGGTCGTGTAGTTCTCGACGGTGAACTGCTTGCCGTACTGCGGGTGGGAGCCCCAGCGGCCCTCCATCCGCAGGAACTCGCCGACCTGGGCGCCGAGCAGCGCGCCGACCACCGTCAGCAGGTCGCCGGCGCCGCGGCCGGTGTCGACGCGGGCGACCGTGTAGCCGTTGTCCTCGTTGGCGTAGGTCACGCGTTCGAGCACGCCTTCGAGTACGGCCGTACGCCGCTCTTCCGGCCGGGGGGAGGCCTCCGTCTGATGGGACATGGTCCGACGGTACCGGCGCGGTACGACAACGCGGACGGCCAACCGGTCCTCAGGCCGGGCGGCCACCGGTTTCCCAGGCGGGCGGCCACCGGTGCTCGCGCGGACGGCCACCGGTTCCCCCGGACGCCCGGGGATACGTCGAGGGGGCCCGGTCCGTCGACCCGGCCCCCTCGGATTCCCTCCCCATCAGAACCCCGCGATCCCCCCGGATCCCCTCCAGAAGTCCTGATGCCACATACGACACGGCTGACGGGGAAAGGGTTGTACGGTCCCCGCGGTTTTTTTCCGGCCGTTTCCCGCCCCGCTCAGCGGACGTCGGCCGGGCGGTCCGCCGCGGGTCCGTGCGGGTTCACGTGCCGGGCGAACCGGGCCGCCGTCTCCGCCAGCACCTGCCTGCCGTCGCGTGCCCACAGCCCCTCGTTGAAGAGTTCGACCTCGATGGGCCCGGTGTAGCCGGCCGCGTCCACGTACCCCTTCCACTCCCGCATGTCGATCGCGCCGTCGCCGATCTGGCCGCGGCCGTCGAGGACGCCCGCGGGCAGCGGGGTGGTCCAGTCGGCGAGCTGGAAGGCGTGGATCCGGCCGCCGGCGCCCGCGCGGGCGATCTGCCGGGGAGCCGAGTCGTCCCACCAGACGTGGTACGTGTCCACCGTGACGCCCACCTGGTGCGCGGGGAAGCGTTCCGCGAGGTCCAGGGCCTGGGCGAGGGTGGAGACCACGCAGCGGTCGGCGGCGTACATCGGGTGCAGGGCCTCGATCGCGAGCCGGACGCCGTGGGACTCGGCGTAGGGGCCCAGTTCCGCCAGGGCGTCGGCGATCCGCTCCCGGGCCCCGCGCAGGTCCCGGGAGCCGGCCGGCAGGCCGCCGCAGACCAGGACCAGGGTGTCCGTGCCGAGCACGGCCGCCTCCTCGACGGCGCGGCGGTTGTCGTCGAGGGCGGCGGCACGGCCCTGCGGATCCGCCGCCGTGAGGAAGCCGCCCCGGCACAGGGTGGTGACGGTGAGGCCCGCGTCCCGGACCAGCTTCGCCGTCGCCTCCAGCCCGTACGTCACGACCGGTTCGCGCCACAGGCCGACACCGGGCACGTCCAGTTCCAGGCAGGCGTCGACCAGTTCGGGCATCGACAGCTGCTTCACCGTCATCTGGTTGATCGAGAAACGCTCAAGTCCGGTCACTGGGTCACTCCGTACAGGGTGAGCAGGGTCCTCATCCGTTCCTCCGCCAGCTTCGGGTCGGGGAACAGGCCCAGTCCGTCGGCGAGTTCGTAGGCGCGGGCGAGGTGCGGCAGGGAGCGGGCCGACTGGAGGCCGCCGACCATCGTGAAGTGGCTCTGGTGGCCGGCCAGCCAGGCCAGCAGGACCACACCCGTCTTGTAGAAGCGGGTGGGGGCCTGGAAGAGGTGGCGGGACAACTCGACGGTGGGGTCGAGGAGTTCGCGGAAGCCCGCCGTGTCCCCGGTGTCCAGGACCCGGACGGCCTCGGCGGCCAGGGGACCCAGCGGGTCGAAGACGCCGAGCAGGGCGTGGCTGAACCCCCGCTCGTCGCCCGCGATCAGCTCGGGGTAGTGGAAGTCGTCGCCCGTGTAGCAGCGGACGCCGTCGGGCAGGCGGCGGCGCAGGGCGATCTCGCGCCCGGCGTCCAGCAGCGACACCTTGATGCCGTCGACCTTGTCCGGGTGGGCGGCGATCACCTCCAGGAACACCTCGGTGGCAGCGTCGAGGTCGGCCGAGCCCCAGTAGCCCTCCAGCGCCGGGTCGAACATGGGGCCGAGCCAGTGCAGGATCACCGGTTCGGCGGCCTGGCGCAGCAGGTGGCCGTAGACCTCCAGGTAGTCCTCGGGACCGCAAGCGCTTGCGGCCAGCGCCCGGGACGCCATCAGGATCGCCCGGGAGCCCGACTCCTCGACGAGGGCGAGCTGTTCCTCGTACGCCCGCCGGATCTCGGGCGGCGACCCGGCGGTGATCTGGTCGGTGCCGACGCCGCAGGCGATCTCGCCGCCGACCGCCTTCGCCTCGGCGGCGCTGCGGCGGATCAGTTCGGCCGCGCCCGCCCAGTCCAGGCCCATGCCCCGCTGGGCGGTGTCCATGGCCTCGGCGACGCCCAGCCCGTGGGACCACAGGTGGCGGCGGAACGCGAGGGTGGCGTCCCAGTCGACGGCGGCCGGTGAGCCGGGGCCCGCGTCGGCGAACGGGTCGGCGACGACGTGCGCCGCCGAGAAGACCGTACGGGAGGTGAAGGGGGTGCCGGGGGCGACGGCGCGGGGTTCGGCGCGCGGTTCGTACGAGCGCAGCCCGCCGCCGGGGCCGGGGAGCCGGAGGGTCACGGCGTGACCTCCGGCACGTCGAGACGGCGGCCCTCGGCCGAGGACCTCAGGCCGAGTTCGGCTAGCTGGACACCGCGGGCGCCGGCCAGCAGGTCCCAGTGGTAGGGGGCGTCGGCGTAGACGTGCCGCAGGAACAGCTCCCACTGGGCCTTGAAGCCGTTGTCGAACTCGGCGTTGTCCGGGACCTCCTGCCACTGCTCGCGGAAGGCCTCGGTGGCGGGGACGTCCGGGTTCCAGACGGGCTTGGGGGTGGCGGAGCGGTGCTGGGCACGGCAGTTGCGCAGGCCCGCGACGGCGGAGCCCTCGGTGCCGTCGACCTGGAACTCGACGAGCTCATCGCGGTGGACGCGGACGGCCCAGGAGGAGTTGATCTGGGCGATCGCGCCGCCCTCCAGCTCGAAGATGCCGTAGGCGGCGTCGTCGGCGGTGGCGTCGTAGGGCTTGCCCTGCTCGTCCCAGCGCTGCGGGAGATGGGTGGCGGTGAGGGCCTGGACGGACTTCACCCGACCGAACAGCTCGTGCAGGACGTACTCCCAGTGCGGGAACATGTCGACGACGATGCCGCCGCCGTCCTCGGCGCGGTAGTTCCAGGACGGGCGCTGCGCGGACTGCCAGTCGCCCTCGAAGACCCAGTAGCCGAACTCGCCCCGGACGGAGAGGATCCGGCCGAAGAAGCCGCCGTCGACGAGGCGCTTCAGCTTGCGCAGGCCCGGCAGGAAGATCTTGTCCTGGACGACGCCGTGCCGGACGCCCTTCGCGTCGGCCAGGCGGGCCAGTTCCAGGGCGCCGTCGAGTCCGGTGGCGGTCGGCTTCTCGGTGTAGACGTGCTTCCCGGCGGCGATCGCCCTCCGGATCGCGTCCTCGCGGGCCGCGGTGACCTGGGCGTCGAAGTAGATCTCCACGGTCGGGTCGGCGAGGACGGCGTCCACGTCGGTCGAGAGGTGCTCCAGGCCGTGCCGCTCGGCGAGCGCGCGCAGCGCGTGCTCGCGGCGCCCGAGCAGGACCGGTTCCGGCCACAGCACGGTGCCGTCGCCGAGGTCGAGCCCGCCCTGGTCCCGGATGGCCAGGATGGAGCGGACGAGGTGCTGGCGGTAACCCATGCGTCCGGTCACGCCGTTCATGGCGATACGCACCGTCTTGCGTGTCACGTCGGTCCCTTCGTTGGCGCCGAGCGCCCGGTTGCCCTGTCGTACTGGTAAGCCGCACAGCAAGCGCTTTCTACGCAAGAAGAAGCTAGCCTCTGACCAGTGGTCCGGACAAGGCCGTGTCCACTTCGAGTTGTTCGAGGGGGCGAACAACAGGGGGGTGAGGCCGTAAGGTCTGCCCGAACCGCACGAAACCGCGGCCGTGGCTCGTGGGCCTGTGCATCCCCTGTACATGCACTGCGTACGACCTGCGCATGGCCTGTGCCCACGACGACGTACGACTGCGTACGGCGAGGTACTACGAGGTACGACAAGATGCGCGACCGGAGGACGACGAGATGACGGTGACCCTGGCGGACGTGGCGGCCCGCGCCCAGGTCTCCCCCGCGACGGTGTCGCGCGTGCTGAACGGCAACTACCCGGTGGCGGCCTCCACCCGCGAGCGGGTGCTGCGGGCCGTCGACGAGCTGGACTACGTGCTCAACGGTCCTGCCAGCGCACTGGCCGCCGCCACCTCCGACCTGGTGGGGATCCTGGTCAACGACATCGCCGACCCGTTCTTCGGGATCATGGCCAGCGCCATCCAGGCGGAGATCGGCGGTCCCGGCGGGCGGGCCGGCGGGGAACGGCTCGCCGTCGTCTGCAACACCGGCGGCTCCCCGGAACGCGAACTGACGTACCTCACCCTGCTCCAGCGACAGCGGGCCGCCGCCGTGGTGCTGACCGGCGGCGCCGTGGAGGACCAGCCGCACGCGGCGGCCGTGGCGGCCAAGCTGCGCAGGCTGACCGAGGCCGGGACCAGGGTGGTGCTGTGCGGGCGGCCGCCCGCGCCGGACACCCGGGCGGTCGCGCTGACCTTCGACAACCGCGGCGGCGGACGGCAGTTGACCGAGCACCTCATCGGGCTCGGGCACCGCAGGCTCGGCTACATCGCGGGCCCCGAGGAGCGCACGACCACCCGGCACCGGCTGGAGGGACACCGGGCGGCGCTGGCGGCGGCGGGCATCGAGGAGGACCCCCGCTGGACGGTGCACGGCCGCTACGACCGGCGCTCCGGGTACGAGGCGACGCTGGAACTGCTGCGCCGCGACCCGTCCCTGACGGCCGTCGTCGCGGCCAACGACTCCGTAGCCCTGGGCGCCTGCGCCGCGCTGCGCGAGTCCGGGCTGCGGATCCCCGAGGACGTGTCGGTGGCCGGCTTCGACGACCTCCCCTTCAGCATCGACGCGGTGCCCTCCCTGACGACGGTGCGGCTGCCGCTGGCCGAGGCGGGGGCACGCGCCGGGCGCATCGCGATGGGCCGGGAGGAGCCGCCGCCCGGGGAGATCGCGACGGTCCGGGGGGAACTGATGGTGCGGGGGTCCTCCGGGGTGCCCCGGAGGTGATCTCGCCGCCGGGGCGGGACCGTCCCGACGGGTGCCGTGCGGCGGACTCGGGCGGGCGGTGCCGTGCGGCGGTCGGGCGGGCCCGGCGCGGCATGTGCAGAACGTCTGTACGCAGGGGCCGGTGCAAGGAGTCCAAGGGCCCGCCGTGGCGTGGCGGTGCGTCACGGGGGGCTGGTCGTGGCGCCGTGGAGGTTCTACGCTCGGTGAGGCCATTTCCCTGACTGAGTCAGCCATCGGATCACCGGGATCGAACATGACCGTCCAGGACATCCGTTCGTTCAACCGCTTCTACACGAACGTCATCGGCGCCCTCGACTACGGCCGCCACCTCTACGCCCCGTACACCCTCACCGAGTCCCGCGTCCTGTACGAACTCGCCCACTCCCCCACCGCGGACGCGGCCGACCTGCGCACCGGGCTCGCCCTGGACTCCGGGTACCTGAGCCGGATCCTGAACAGGTTCGAGGAGGACGGACTCGTCGAGCGCGCCGCCGCGCAGGACGATCTGCGCCGGCGCCGGGTCACCCTCACCGCACGCGGCCGGGAGGCCGCCGAACTGCTGGAGGAGCGGGCCCGGGAGACGGTCGGCGCCCTGCTGGCGGACGTGCCGCCCGCCGACCGGCCGCGTCTGGCGGAGGCCATGCGCACGATCCGTACGATCCTGGGCGACCGCGGCGCGCCCCGCGCCGAGGACGTCGTGCTGCGCGAGCCGGGCCCCGGCGACCTCGGCTGGATCGTGCAGCGCAACGCCGCGCTGTACGCCGCCGAGTACGGCTGGAACACCGACTACGAGGGGCTCGTGGCGAGGATCGTGGCCGACTTCGCCGAGGACCACGATCCGCACCTGGAGCGGGTGTGGATCGCCGAGCTCGACGGGCGGCCGGTGGGCTGCGTGATGTGCGTACGGGACGAGGCGCCCGGCACCGCCCGGCTGCGACTGCTGCTCGTCGAGCCGGACGCGCGCGGGCTGGGACTGGGCGACCGCCTGGTCACGGCGGTCGTCGCGTTCGCGCGCGGGGTCGGTTACCGGGACCTCGTCCTGTGGACCAACGACGTGCTCGCCGCCGCCCGGCGCATCTACCTGCGGCACGGCTTCGTCCTCGCCGCCGAGACGTCCCACCGCTCGTTCGGCAAGGACCTCGTGGGCCAGGACTGGCGGCTGGACCTGCGCGAGGCGGCCGAGTGAGGGCGGGAACGGCCGAGTGAGGGCGGGAACGGGCGAATAAAGGCGGGAGCGGACGCGGTCGGCGGCGATGACGGGTACGGTCGGTGGACATGAAGCTGGCCTTCTCCACCCTCGGTGTCCCCGGCCTGCCGCTCGCCGAAGTCCGGCGGCTCGCCTCCGAGCACGGCTATCACGGAGTGGAGCTGCGCACCCATCCCGAGGAGCCCGTGCATCCGGGTCTCACCCCCGCCGAACGGGCCGAGGTGGCCGCCGGGTTCAAGGCGGCCGGGGTCGAGATCCTCGCTCTGGCGGGGTACGCGCGCGTGGCCGCGCCCGGCGACGACGACGCCGTGATCGAGGAGGTCCGCGACCTCCTCACCCTGGCCCGGGACCTGGGCGCGCCGTTCGTCCGGGTCTTCCCCGGCGGCGCCGAGGGCTCCCCCGAGGAGGCCGACGCCACGGCCGCGCGCAGACTGGGCACGGCCGCCGAGTACGCGGGCGACGTCGGCGTACGGATCCTGCTGGAGACCCACGACTCGCACCGCACCGGGGCCGACGCGATCCGGGTCCTGGGCCTGGTGGGCCACCGGCAGGTGGGCGCCCTGTGGGACGTGATGCACACCTGGCTGGGCGGCGAGCAGCCCCTGGACAGTTACGCGGCCCTCTCCCCGTACCTCGGCTACGTCCAGGTCAAGGACATCGCGTCCACCGACGACACGACCCCGCTGGCGCTGGGCGCCGGGGTGCTGCCGCTGGCCGAGTGCGTGGAGGTGCTCTCCCGGCACGAGTGGGACGGCTGGCTGTGCTGGGAGTACGAGAAGCGGTGGTACGAGGCGGCCGCGCCGCTGCCCGGGCTGCTGGACCCGGGGCGGGAGCATCTGAGGCGGCTGCTGAACGAGTCGGCGTAGGCCCGCCCGCGCTTGGTCGGAGTAGGCCCCGCCCGCGCTTATCGGCTCGCGGGGACACGGGGTCACGGGTTAGCCTCCCCGCCGTGAATCCGCCCGGCCGCGCCGCCCTCTCATGACCCTGACGCACGCCCTTCTCGACGTACGTCCGCTGCGCTCCTCCCCCGTCTTCCGGCGGCTGCTGATAGGGCGGACCGTCTCCCTGCTCGGCAGTTTCATGACCATGGTGACCGTCGTGTTCCAGGTCTGGGACATGACCCACAGCACGGTCTGGAGCGGTGCGGTCGGCCTGGCGCAGGCACTGCCGATGGCGGCGTTCGGGCTGTTCGCCGGGGCCTGGGTGGACCGGGCCGACCGCCGTCGCGTGTACCTGCTCGCCACCGTCGGCCAGGCGGTCTGCTCCCTGCTGCTCGCCGTGCAGGGCTTCACCGGGCACGTCCCGGTGGCCGTCCTCCTCGCGCTGGTCGCCGCCCAGTCGTCGTTCGGCGCGATCGGGGCGCCGGCGGCGGGCGTCTTCGTACCGCGGCTGCTGCCGAAGGAGCAGGTGGCGGCCGGGCTCGCGCTCAACCAGATCACCGGCCAGGCGATGATGCTGCTCGGCCCGGCGGTCGCGGGCGTGCTGCTCGGCCGGCTGGGCATCGGCACCTGCTACCTCCTGGACGCGCTGAGCTTCGGGCTCTCCTTCTACGGCGCGTTCGGGCTGCCCGCGCTGCCGCCCGAGGGCGAACGCTCCCGGCCGGGCCTGCGCGGGGTGCTGGACGGGCTGCGGTTCCTGACCGGCCACCGGGTGGTGCGCGGAGCGCTGCTCACCGATCTGGCCGCCACCGTCCTGTCGTTCCCGGTGAGCCTCTTCCCCCTGGTCAACGCGGAGCGCTTCGGGGGCGACCCGCGCACCCTCGGCCTGTTCCTGTCGGCTCTCGCCGTGGGCGGCCTGACCGCCTCCGCGTTCTCCGGCGCGGTCACCCGGCTGGGCCGTCCGGGTCCGGTGATGCTGTGCGCCTCGGCCGGCTGGGGTGCCGCCCTGGTCCTGTTCGGCCTGACCACCGGTCCCTGGACGGGCCTCGGCCTGCTGACGCTGGCCGGGGCCGCCGACACCCTGGCCGTGGTGTCGCGCAGCACCATCGTGCAGACCCGTACTCCCGACGCCCTGCTCGGCCGGGTCACGGCCGCCGAACAGATCGTCGGCCAGGCGGGACCCAACCTGGGCAATCTGCGCGGCGGTCTGGTCGCGGGCTGGACCTCCGGGGCGACGGCGCTGATCAGCGGGGGCCTGCTGTGCCTGGCGGCGGTGGCCGCGGTGGCGGCCTCGACCCCGCAGCTACGGAGCGGGGCTACGGACGGGGACGGGGACTGAACGCGCTGGAGCCGTCCAGGCACCACTCCAGTACGGAGGGCCAGGAGCCGTAGCCGGCGTCGAGATCGAGGTGGGCGGCGCCCGGGAGGATCTCGGACGGGATGCCGAGGGGGTCGGCGAAGACGGTCCGGGCGCCTTCGGGGCAGTACGGGTCGTCGTCGCCGGCGACGAGACGGGTGGGGCCCGGCAGGGTCAGGCCGTCCAGCGGCGGCGGGGCGAAGCCCTCGATCTCCGGGTACCGGGCGAGCACCGAGGCGGAGGGCGGGGCCACCAGCAGGACCCGGTCGACGTCGCCGAGCCCCGGCACCCCGCGTGCGGCAGCGTGCAGCCACAGCACGGCGGAGGCGCTGTGGGCGAGCACCACCCGCTCCCCCTCGGCCGGCAGGCCGCGCAGGTGCCGGGCGAGCTCGGCCAGCCACACCTCCAGGTCGGGCTCGTCGGGATCGGGCAGCTGCGGGTACGTGACGTGGTGGCCGCGTTCCCCGAGCCGGTCGGCGAGCCAGTGCTGCCAGTGCCCCTCGGGGCGGTGGTTCTGCCAGCCGTGGAGTATGAGGAAGGAAGCCGAAGAAGCCGAAGAAGCCGAAGAAGCCGAAGAAGCCGAAGGCGAGGAAGACATCGAGGTCATGCCCGCGATGGTTTCCCGATCATGGCTCCACGGTCCAGCCGCCGTCCGGTCCGTGGACGGTCCGGGAACGGCCCGGGGACAGTCTCCGGACCGTCCGGAGCGGACGGTCCGGAGCCGTGATCGGTCCGGACCCGGGCCGGTGGGGTCAGGCGCTCACGTCGTCCGGGACAGGAACCCCGCCACCCGCCGTTCCAGCCGCTCGCGGCACTCCGGCCACTCCCGGTCCGTGACGGAGAAGATCGCGGAATCGCGCAGCCGGCCGTCCTCGCCCGGCGCCCAGGACCGGGACCAGTTGCGCAGTACACCCTCGAAGCGGGCGCCCACGCTCTCTATGGCCGCGCGGGAACGGCTGTTGCGGGCGTCCGTCTTCAGGTCCACCCGGGACACGCCCCACTCCTCGAAGGCGTGCCGGAACAGCAGCAGCTTGGCCTCGGCGTTCACGCCCGTGCCCTGAGCCGAGGCGGCGAGCCAGGTGAAGCCGACCTCGACGGCGTCGAGGCGGTCGTCGTCCCGCCAGTACCGCGGGTCCCAGTACGAGGTCGACCCGACCGCCCGCCCGGAGGCGAGGGACACCTGCGCGTAGGGCGCGAGCCGGCCCGTCGCCGCGCGGGCCAGCTGCGCGTCGATGTAGGCCTCCACCTGATCGGCCCTGGGCACCCAGGTGAAGGAGTACGTCTCCCGGTTCTCCTCCGCCGCCAGCGCGAGATCGGCGGCGTGCCCGTGCCCCAGCGGCTCCAGGCGTATGAGCGCGCCCTCCAGAACCGGCCCCTCCAGCTTGTCGCTCACCGCACGATGTCCCTTCTCAACTCCGCGAACGCCTCGTGGAAACCGGGGAAAGTCTTGCGGACGCACCCCGGGTCGTCGAACGAGATTCCGGGCACCCGCAGTCCGGTGACCGCGAAGGACATCACGATGCGGTGATCGCCGTACGAGGTGATCCGCGCGCCCTTCGGCCCGTCCGCCCCGGGCCGGATCTCGATCCAGTCCGGTCCCGTGGCCACGTCGACGCCGAGCTCGCGCAGGTTGTGCGCGCACGCCTCCAGCCGGTCGCACTCCTTGATCCGGGTGTTCGCCACGTCCTCGATGCGCACCGGTCCCGAGGCGAACGGCGCGATCGCCGCGAGCGTCGGCATGGTGTCGGAGATGTCCCGCATGTTCACCGTGACACCGCGCAGTTCGCCGGTGCCGCGCACCCGGGTGCCGTCCGGTCCGGTGGCCACCTCGGCGCCCATCCGCCGCAGCACCTCCACGAAGCCCAGGTCGCCCTGGAGCGCGCCGGTGCCGAGGCCCGGGACGGTCACCTCGCCGCCGGTGACGGCCGCCGCGGCGAAGAAGTAGCTCGCGGTCGACGCGTCGGGCTCGATCGCGTACGTCGTGGCGCGGTAGCCGCCCGGCGGTACCACGAACACGTTCCCCTCCCGGGCCACCTCGACCCCGAACGCCCGCATCATCGCGAGGGTGATCTCCACATAGGGCGCCGAGACCAGGTCGGTGACCCGGATGCGCAGGCCCTTGCGGGTCAGCGGGCCGAGCAGCAGCAGGGCCGTCAGGTACTGGGACGACTGGCCGGCGTCCAGGACCACCTCGCCGCCCTCGACGCCCGCCGCCGTGACCGTCAGCGGGTGGTGCCCCTCCACCTCCTCGTGCCGCAGGTCCACGCCGAGGTCGCGCAACGCCCGGGTGAGCGGCAGCAGCGGACGGCGGCGCATCTGGGCCGAGGCGTCGAAGCGGTAGGTGCCTCGGCCGGCGGCGGCCAGGGTGGGCAGGAAGCGGGCCGTGGTGGCGCCGTCCCGGCAGTGGACCTCGGCCTGCGCGGCGGCGGGACCCTGCGGGCGGCCGTCGACCTGCCAGGCGCCGGGGGTGCGGCCGAGGCGGTAGCCGAGCCGGGTCAGGCCTTCGGCGAAGCCCTCGGTGTCGTCCGAGCGCAGCGGCCGCAGCAGGGTCGTGACCCCGTCGGCCGCCGCCGCCAGGAAGAGGGCACGGGCGGTGATGGACTTGGAACCGGGGATGTCGACACGGGGCATGGACTCATGATCCCGCCGGGGTGGGCTCGGGAGCGGGCACGTCCACGGGATGGACCGCGTGTCGCGCGGGCGCGAGGGACGTCAGTGCCACCCCGCCGGCCAGAAGCGCCGCCGCGCACCAGCCGAGCGGGCTCACCGACTCGTCCAGGAAGAGTGCCGCGGACGTCATCCCGAAGACGGGGACGAGCAGCGAGAAGGGGGCGACCGCGGAGGCCGGGTGGCGGCGCAGCAGCCACCCCCAGGCGCCGAAGCCGAAGACGGTGCTGACCCACGCGACGTAGCCGAGGGCCCCGGCGCCCTGCCAGTCGAGGGCGCGCAGGGCGTCGTAGTCCCTGGTGGGGCCCTCGAGGAGCAGGGACAGGGCCAGCAGGGGCAGGACCGGGACCGTGCTGACCCAGACCATGAAGTTCAGGGCGTCCGGGGGCGCGGCCCTGCGGGTCAGGACGTTCGAGGCGCCCCAGCAGACGGCGGCGGCGACGACCAGGGCGAAGGCGCCGAGCGGGCCGGAGGCGCCCTCGTCCACGGCGGCGACGCCGATGCCGGCGAGGGCCACCAGCATGCCCGCGGCGCGGACGGCGGTCGGGCGCTCGCCGAGCACCGCGAAGGCGATGAGCGCGGTGAACACCGCCTGGATCTGGAGGACCAGGGAGGACAGTCCGGCGGGCATGCCCGCGTCCATGCCGACGAACAGCAGGCTGAACTTGGCCACCCCCAGCACCAGTCCCACGGCCACGATCCACTTCCACGCCACCTTCGGGCGGCCGACGAACAGGACCGCCGGGACGGCCGCGACCAGGAAGCGCAGGGCCGAGAAGAACAGCGGCGGGAAGTGGTCGAGGCCGATCTCGACGACCGTGAAGTTCACGCCCCAGACGGCGGCGACGAGGACGGCGAGGGCGAGGTGCGCGGGTTTCATGGATCGAGGATCACTTCCCTGAACCGTGTAGCACCAGCGATGATTGCTGCACGGTTGGATGTAGCAACACTGATGAATCCGCTGAATCCGCTGAATCCGCATCGGTGCGTCGCACAGCCGCATTCGGGAAGGAGCGGGGCACATGCTCGACCTCCAGCGCCTGCGCGCCCTGTACGCCGTCTCCGTCCACGGCACCGTCGGGGCCGCCGCCGCCGCGCTCGGGTACACCCCGTCGGCCGTCTCCCAGCAGATCGCCAAGCTGGAGCGGGAGACCAGGACCGTGCTGCTGGAGCGGGAGGGGCGGGGCGTGCGGCTCACCCCCGAGGCGCACCAGCTCGCCGCCACCGCACGGGAGTTGCTCGCCATCGTGGAGCGGGCCGAGACCGAGCTGGAGGAGCGCCGCGGGGCGCCGGCCGGGCGGCTGACCGTGGCCGCGTTCGCGTCGGCGGCGCGCGGTCTGCTGCCGTCGGTGCTCGCCGACCTCGCCGGACGGCACCCGGCGCTCGACGCCCGGCTCAGCGAGGTCGACCCGCATCTGTCGGTGGACCTCGTCGCCAAGGGAGCGGTGGACCTCGCGGTGACGCACGACTGGGACATCGCGCCGCTGCCCGCTCCCGCGGGGCTGGAACAGGCGGCCATCGGGGAGGACCTGTGCGATCTGCTCGTCCCCGCGGGGCATCCGTTCGCCGGGCGGAGCGCCCTGCGGCGGGAGGAGCTGGGCGGTGAGCGGTGGATCTGCCAGCCGCCCGGCCGGGTCTGCCACGACTGGCTGGTCCGCACGCTGCGCGAGGCCGGGCACGAGCCGGACCTCGTGCACCAGGCGGAGGAGAACCCGACCCTGATCGCGCTCGTCGCGGCCGGGCTGGGCGTCGCGCTCATCCCCCGGCTCGGGCGCGGCCCGCTGCCGGAGGGTGTCGTGGAGGTGCCGCTGGACCCGATGCCGGTGCGCCGGCTGTACGCGGTGTGGCGGGCGGGGGCGGCCCGGCGGCCGGCGATCGCGGAGACCGTGCGCGTGCTGCGGGCCCACTGGCCGCGCGTGTCGGCCCACCCGACCCGCTGAGCACACCCGCACCGACTTGCGGAAAGAGGGCGGAAGTCGGGAACCCGGGCCGCGCGCCCCACGTCCAAGCGCCGGACTGCCGGACGAGTCACCGCGGTGCGGTGTCGGCCTCGCCGCAGGCTGCGAAGCGCTGACCACCCTCTCAGCCGTACCGCGGCCGGCAGCACGCCGCCATCGGCGCGCCCCCCTCCAACAGCGCCGATGGCGGCCCCTCCGCCGCTACCCGAATATTTGCCCGGTGCTCCACCCTTCAGGGTGTAGGTGCAGGGCATCTTGTCCGTGGCGGCCCGGAGAGTCGCAGCGGCATGACCAGGATCGCCTTGTCGGGCGACGGAGTTGCCCGACCTACCGCCAAACGGGCGGGAAGTCAGGCCTGCGGAGGCCACGTGAGACCGACCCTCACCAGTCGGCAGAGGCCCGTGAAACAGGAACCCAAGGTGGTACTGCGGAGCAGTGCGGACCGGAATCGCCTGCCCTCGGGCAGGCGAGGGCGTCAATGTGCACTCCCTTGACTGGAAGAAACTTCCCGGATATTGGTGATTCCCTGGAAGTTTCCTTCAGCGGTTCTCCTTCGGAGGGAGCACACGTGCCCGACAGCAGCACGGCAAGCACAGGAAACACCGCACGTCCGTCCAGACGCACCGTCCTCGCCGCCGCGACGGCCGGCGCCGCCGCCTCCCTGACGGCCGTCACCCCGGGGTACGCGGCCGGGCACGACGACCGGACCGTCCGCGCCCTGCTCTCCCGCATGACGCTGGAGGAGAAGGTCGGCCAGCTGTTCGTGATGCGGGTCTACGGCCACTCGGCCACCGCGCCCGACCAGGCCGACATCGACGCCAACCTCGCCGAGATCGGCGTGCGCACCGCCGCCGAGCTGATCGCCAAGTACCGGGTCGGCGGCATCATCTACTTCACCTGGGCGCACAACACCCGCGACCCGCACCAGATCGCGGACCTGTCGAACGGCATCCAGGCCGCCTCCCTCGCGCAGCCGCGCGGTCTGCCGGTGCTGATCTCCACCGACCAGGAGCACGGCATCGTCTGCCGGGTCGGCGCGCCCGCCACGCTGCTGCCGGGCGCGATGGCCGTCGGCGCGGGCGGATCGCGCGCCGACGCCCGCACGCTGGGCCGGATCTCCGGCGCCGAACTGCGCGCGATCGGCATCCGCCAGGACTACTCCCCGGTGGCCGACGTGAACGTCAACCCGGCCAACCCGGTCATCGGCGTACGGTCCTTCGGCGCGGACCCGGACGCGGTGGCGGGCCTGGTCGCCGCCGAGGTGCGGGGGTATCAGGGGGCGGGCGTGGCCGCGACGGCCAAGCACTTCCCCGGGCACGGCGACACGGCCGTCGACAGCCACTTCGGCTTCCCCGTCATCACGCACAGCCGTGAACTGTGGGAGCGGCTGGACGCGGTGCCCTTCCGGGCGGCGATCCGGGCCGGCATCGACTCGATCATGACCGCGCACATCATGGTCCCCGCGCTGGACGACTCCGGCGACCCGGCCACCCTCTCGCACCCGATCCTGACCGGCATCCTGCGCGGCGAACTCGGTTACGACGGACTGGTGGTGACCGACGCCCTCGGCATGGAGGGCGTGCGCACCAAGTACGGCGACGACCGGGTGCCGGTGCTCGCGCTGAAGGCCGGGGTGGACCAGCTCCTCAACCCGCCCTCCATCGACGTCGCCTGGAACGCCGTGCTGAACGCGGTGCGCGGCGGCGAGCTGACCGAGGCCCGGCTCGACGAGTCGGTCCTGCGGGTGCTGCGACTGAAGGCGAGGCTGGGCCTCTTGGAGGACCCGTACGTCAGTCCGGCCCGCGTGGACCGCACGGTCGGCACCGCGAGACACCTGGCGACGGCCGACCGGATCGCCGAGCGTACGACGACGCTGCTGGTCAACGAGGGCCGGGTGCTGCCGCTTTCGCGCCGCAGCCACGGCCGGGTGCTGGTCGTGGGCGCCGACCCGGCGTCCCCGTCGGGCACCACCGGCCCCCCGACGGGCGTCCTGGCGCGCGCCCTGACCGAACTCGGCTTCACGGCCACGGTGTTGTCCACCGGCACCGCCCCCTCGGCCGCGGTGATCGCCCAAGCGGTCACGGCGGTCGCCGACGCGGACGCGGTCGTCGTCGGCACGTACAACGTCACCGCGACGAACAGCCAACGGACCCTGGTGGAGCAACTGATCGCGACCGGCAGGCCGGTGGTCGTCGTCGCGGTCCGCAACCCTTACGACATCGCCCAACTCCCGTCCGTACGCGCCTGTCTGGCGGCCTACTCCTGGACCGACGTCGAACTGCGGGCCGCCGCGCGGGTGATCGCCGGACGGGTGGCGCCGCGCGGACGGCTGCCGGTGCCGGTGCCGCGGGCGGACGATCCGGCGCAGGTGCTGTACCCGATCGGGCACGGGCTGACGTACTAGCGGTACGCCCGCCCGCCCCGTGACACCTGCCCCCGCGACGCCGGGCACGGCCTCTCGCCGCACCGGCGCCGCGGGGTCCCTGGGGGCGGACCTGACCTGGCCTCAAGGGCGCAGGGCGGGCTCCCGTTCCACGTCCCGGACGTCCAGTCGGGCGTCGAACCGGGCCAGCGGCTTCGCCGCCGACGGGTCGGCCTGCACCGCGGGCGAGGCGACCCCGGCCCAGGCGAGGATCCGGGCGGTGGCGAGCGCCTTCTCGTCGGCGGTCAGCCCGGCCACGTTCGCGCCGTGGTTGAGACCGGGGGCGGTGAAGACGTACGCGTCCTTCGCGCCCGCGCCGACCCGGAACCGCTCCGCGCCCCACGGGTCGTTCTGGCCGTAGACGAACAGCATGTGCCGCGCGTGGTGCGCCACCCAGTTGTCCACGTCACGCATCGCGTCCGGCTGGAACCGCATGGGGATGTCGCGCGGGACGAAGTTGCGCGGCGGCTGGTAGCCGTAGCGGACGTACTTCTTCTCGATGTACGGGAAGTGGATCGTCGGCGCGCCCAGTTGGGTGCCCGCCTGGTAGTAGTACGGCGTGTACGTCTCCAGGCCCTGGTCGGCGTAGGCCGAGAAACCGGAGATCGTGTCGACCGAGTTCCAGATCTCGTCGTCGGTCGCGGTGGCCGCGTCCGCCGGGATCGTGTCGCAGTCGGACAGCAGGCTGTACTGCCAGAAGCCCCAGACGTAGTCGAGGACGACCGCCTCGTAGGCCCGGTCGAGGCTGCCGATCGTGGTGAAGGTGTAGCCGTTCTCGGCGGCGTACGCCTGGTACTTCTTCTCCAGCGTCTCCCGGCGCACCAGCGCCTCGCGCTGCACGGCGTTCAGCCGGTCGCGGCACTCCTTCGTGCCGACGGAGGCGAAGAAGCGGTCGTAGGCGGAGTCCTCGTCGTTGACGACGTCGTTCGGGGCGACGTAGGCGACGACACCGTCCATGTCGTGCGGGTAGAAGCGCTCGAAGTAGGTGGCGGTCATGCCGCCCTTGGAACCGCCGGTGGCGATCCAGTTCTTGGTGTAGATCTTCTTCAGCGCCTTGAAGATGCGGTGCTGATCGCTCGCCGCCTGCCAGATGTCGAGCTTGGACCAGTCGGCCGGGGCGGGCCGGGACGGGGTGAAGAAGCGGTACTCCATGGAGACCTGGTTGCCGTCCACGATCTGGGTCGGCTCGCGGCGGCCGGGGTTGGTGGAGACGTTGTAGCCGCCGGTGTAGAAGACCGTCGGACGGCTGACGTCCTTGTGCAGCACGGTGATCCGCTGCTGGAACGTGCCCTTGGACGGATGCCGGTGGTCGACCGGCTGGGTGTAGTTCAGGACGAAGTAGCGGTAGCCGGTGTACGGCTTCTCCTCGATCAGGCTCATGCCCGGTATGGAGAGCAACTGCTCCTTGATGTCGGTCGTTCCGGTGGCCTCCGGCACGGCAGCGGTGGCTGCCCCGGCCGTGCTCAGTGTGCCTATGAGCACGGTGAGCGCCAGCAGCCATCTGAGCGCCTTACGCATGCACCCTCCCTGTGAAACGGATGTGCGCCGGAAGCTATCCCAGCAACACCCTTCGCACCAGGGGGAGTTGATATGTCAGCAGTGAGAAGGGCCGGCGCCGGTCAGCACAGGATCCAGCCCGTGCCGATCGACTGCGA
This sequence comes from Streptomyces sp. NPDC001443, assembly GCF_053597355.1. Lineage (NCBI taxonomy): Bacteria > Bacillati > Actinomycetota > Actinomycetes > Kitasatosporales > Streptomycetaceae > Streptomyces > Streptomyces sp. NPDC001443. The sequence goes on along the minus strand of NZ_JBSFIA010000001.1, from coordinate 176,445 downwards.
TCCCACCGACCCCTTCACCCGCACACAGCGGTGGCCCGCGTGGACGGTCACCGGACCGGCCCGCAGCGTGAATCGCCCGCGGTCGACGACCGGGCGGTTGCCGCGCGCCTGCACGCTGACCGACATCACGGTCCGGCGGCCGGGCCGCTCGGCGAGGGTGACGGCGCAGACATAGCCGTCGTGCTTGTAGACCTGGACCGTGCCGGTGGCGAAGGGGAGGACCTTCACCTTCCGGCCGGCGCACTGCGTGGGGGCCGCGTCGGCGCTGCCCGGCGAGGCCAACGCGAGCAGTCCGGAGGCGACCAGCACGGCCGTGCCGCGTGCCAGCCGCCGGCGTATCGCACCACTGTTCACGCTCGCCCCTCCCACCACACGGCTCCAACCGTACTGGTGTACGGACGCGTGGCGGGTGCCGAACGGTTGCGCACATCGCTCGCGCTCCGGCCGCCCGCCTCGGCGAGGCGGGCGGCCGGAGCGGGCGGGTCAGCCCGTGGTGACCGGCTCCCCCACGAACGTCCGCCACAGCCGCGCGTACTGCCCGTCCCGCGCCAGCAGCTCCTCGTGGGTGCCGTCCTCGGCGACCCGGCCGTGGTCCATCAGCACCACCCGGTCAGCGCGGGCGGCGGTGGTCAGCCGGTGGGCGACCACGAGCGTCGTACGACGGCCCGCCAGACGTTCGGTCGCCAGGTTGACCTGGGCCTCGGTGGCCAGGTCGAGGGCGGCCGTCGCCTCGTCGAGCAGCAGGACGTCGGGGTCGACCAGCTCCGCGCGGGCCAGCGCGATGAGCTGCCGCTGTCCGGCGGAGAGGTTGCGGCCGCGCTCGGCGACCTCGTGCAGGTAGCCGCCTTCCAGCGTGGCGATCATCTCGTGCGCGCCGACCGCGCGGGCCGCCGCCTCCACCTGCGCGTCACTCGCGTCGGGGCGGCCGTAGGCGATGGCGTCCCGCACGGTGCCCGGGAAGAGGTACGCCTCCTGCGGGACCACGCCGAGGCGATGGCGGTACGCGGTGAGGTCGTACGCCCGCAGGTCCGTGCCGTCGACCGTGACCCGGCCGCCGGTCGGGTCGTAGAACCGGGCCACCAGCTTGACCAGCGTCGACTTGCCGGCGCCCGTCTCGCCGACGAAGGCCACGGTCTGGCCTGCCGGGATCTTCAGGTCGATGCCGCCGAGGGCCTCCTCGTCGTCGCCGTAGGCGAAGCGCACGTCCTCGAAGGCGATCTCGCCGCGCAGCGAGCCGACCTCGACCGGCTCCCCGGCGGACCGGGTGGACGTGGGCTCGCGCAGCAGCTCCTGGATGCGGCCGAGGGAGACGGTCGCCTGCTGGTAGCCGTCGAAGACCTGGGAGAGCTGCTGCACGGGGGCGAAGAACAGGTCGATGTAGAGGAGGTAGGCGACCAGGGCGCCGGTGGTGAGGGTCGCCGCCTCGATCCGGCCCGCGCCCGTGATCAGCACCGCGGCCACGGCCGCCGACGACAGGAACTGGACGAAGGGGAAGTAGACGGAGATCAGCCACTGGCCGCGGATGCGGGCCCGCCGGTAGCTGTCGCTGCGCTCGGCGAACCGCAGGCTGCCCGCCCGCTCCCGCCGGAAGGCCTGCACGATCCGCAGCCCGGACACCGACTCCTGGAGGTCGGCGTTGACCACCGACACCCGCTCGCGGGCCAGCTCGTACGCCTTCACGCTGGCCCGGCGGAAGAAGTAGGTGGCGACGATCAGCGGGGGCAGCGTGGTGAAGACGACGAGCGCCAGCTCGACGTCGATCAGCAGCAGGACGCCCATGATGCCGAAGAAGGTGACGACCGAGACGAAGGCCGTGACCAGACCGGTCTGGAGGAAGCTGGAGAGCGCGTCGACGTCGGTCGTCATCCGCGTCATGATCCGGCCGGTCAGCTCGCGCTCGTAGTAGTCGAGCCCGAGCCGCTGGAGCTGGGCGAAGATCTTCAGGCGCAGGGAGTACAGGACGCGCTCGCCGGTGCGTCCGGTCATCCGGGTCTCGCCGATCTGCGCCGCCCACTGCACGAGCACCGCGAGCAGGCCGAGCAGGGAAGCCGTCCAGACCGCGCCGAGGGCCAGCTCGCTGACGCCCTGGTCGATGCCGTGCCGGATCAGGACGGGCAGCAGCAGGCCCACCCCGGCGTCCACGGCGACCAGGAACAGGCTGACCAGCAGGGGACGCCCGAAGCCGCGCAGCAGCCGCCGCAGACCGTAGGACTCCTCCGGGCGCACCGCGCGCGCCTCGTCGACGTCCGGGGTGTCGGTCGCCGGGGGCAGCGCCTCGACCTGGGCGAGGAGTTCCGGGGTGGCGGGCATGCCGGACAGGGCGCTGTCCTTGGGCTCGCGGTCGCCCGTCCACAGCCTGGGGGTCAGTCCGGCCTCGGCGTCGAACTCGGCGTCCAGCTCGTCCCGGACGGAGGTGTCCTCGCGCGGCTCGGCGGGCGGGGTGTGACCCGGGGAGACCCCGCCCAGTTCGTCGGGGTCGGTGAGCAGCTTGCGGTAGAGGGCCGAGCGCCGCTGGAGCTCCTCGTGGGTGCCGAGGTCGGCGAGGCGGCCGCCGTCGAGGACGGCGATGCGGTCGGCGAGGTTGAGGGTGGAGCGGCGGTGCGCGATGAGCAGGGTGGTGCGGCCCCGCATGACCTGCTTGAGCGCCTCGTGGATCTCGTGCTCCACCCGGGCGTCCACCGCCGAGGTGGCGTCGTCCAGGACGAGCAGGCGCGGGTCGGTGAGGATCGCGCGGGCGAGCGCGAGGCGCTGGCGCTGGCCGCCGGAGAGGGTGAGGCCGTGCTCGCCCACCTTGGTGGCGTAGCCGTCGGGCAGCTCTGCGATGAACCGGTCCGCCTGGGCGGCGCGGGCGGCGGCCTCGATCTGCTCGTCGGTGGCGTCGGGTCGGCCGTAGGCGATGTTGTCGCGGACGGTGTCGGAGAAGAGGAAGGAGTCCTCGGGGACGAGTCCGATCGCGGCCCTGAGCGAGTCGAGGGTGAGCTCGCGGACGTCGTGGCCGCCGATCAGGACCGCGCCGTGGGTGACGTCGTAGAAGCGCGGCAGGAGCAGGGAGACGGTGGACTTGCCGGAGCCGGAGGAGCCGACCACGGCGAGGGTCTCGCCCGCGCGGATCTCGAAGGACAGGCCCTGCACGACCGGGCTGGTGCGGCCGTCGGCCTGCCGGTACCCGAAGGAGACGTCGTCGAACTCGACGGTCGCGGGCGCGTCGGCGGGCAGCTCCAGCCGGCCGTCCCGGATCGTCGGCGCGGTGTCGATCAGCTCCAGGACGCGCTCGGTGCTCGCGCGGGCCTGCTGTCCGACGGTGAGGACCATGGCGAGCATCCGGACCGGGCCGACGAGCTGGGCGAGGTAGGTGGAGAAGGCGACGAAGGTGCCGAGGGTGATGTGCCCGCGCACGGCGAGCCAGCCGCCGAGCGCCAGCATCGCGACCTGGCCGAGCGCGGGGACCGCCTGGAGGGCGGGGGTGTAACGGGAGGTCATCCGGATGGTGCGCAGCCGCCCCGCGAAGAGCCGGCGGCCGACCTCCCGCAGCTTCCCGGTCTCCTGTTCCTCCTGCCCGAAGCCCTTGACCACGCGTACGCCGCTGACGGCGCCGTCGACCACGCCCGCGACGGCTGCCGCCTGGGCCTGGGCGTACCAGGTGGAGGGGTGCAGCCGGGTGCGGCTGCGGCGGGCGATCCAGCCGAGCGCGGGGGCCACGGCGAGCGCGACCAGGGTCAGCGGCAGGGACAGCCACGCCATGATCACCAGGGAGATCAGGAAGAGCAGCACGTTGCCGATGGTCATCGGCAGCATGAAGAGCAGACCCTGGATGAGCTGGAGGTCGCTGGTGGCGCGGCCTATCACCTGCCCGGTGGACAGCTCGTCCTGGCGGCGGCCGTCGAGCCGGGTGATCGTGTCGTACATCTCGGTCCGCAGGTCGTGCTGGACGTCGAGGGCGAGCCGGCCGCCGTAGTAGCGGCGGACGTACGTGGAGACGTAGACGAGGAGGGCCGCGACGATCAGCGCGCCCGCCCAGGGGGCCATGGCGCGGCTGTGGTCGGTGATCACGTCGTCGATGATCACCTTGGTGAGCAGCGGGACCAGCGCCGTGACGGCCATGCCGGCCAGGGAGGAACCGAGGGCCAGGACCACGTCCCCCGGGTGACGCCAGGCATAGACCGCGAGTCTGCGCGCCCAGCCCTGTTTCTCCCCCTGCTGCGCTGCCACGCCGGTGCCTTCCGTTCGACCTGCTCTGCCGGAAAGCACCAACGCGGATGGAAGCGGATTTCATCCCTCCGCAACAATCGGACGGAGGGAGAGCCCTCGGGCGGGTACCCGAGGGGCATCGGCCCTCAGGACATCAGGTCCTTGTGGATGACCTTCGCGACGCCCTGGATGGTGGTGATGCCGTAGCTCATCGTGCTGTTCCCGTGGGTGAGCACGGTGATCGTGTAGTCGTGGCCGCCACCCTTGAACGTGCCGACGCTGTGCACCCGCCAGCCGAGCGTGGCGCGCTGGAGCCAGCCGTTCTTGACGTGCACCGAGACACCGGACGGCGCTCCGTACGGCGTGCCCCAGCGCTGGGAGGAGACGACCTGCCCCATCAGCTTCTGGATGTAGGCCCGGGAATTGTCGGAGAGCACCGTGTTCGCGCCGGTGATCAGCTTGAGCAGTTTCTGCTCGTCGGTCACCGTGATCTGGGTCAGACCCCAGTAGCCGTTCGCGCCGGGCTTCGTCTGGGTCATCTTGGCAGCGGTCAGGAAGCCTTTGATCTTCGTCAGGCCGAGCTGCTTCCAGAGCTTGCTGGTCGCCGTGTTGTCCGACTTGGTGATCATGGCCGTGGCGAGCGAGGTCTCGGTGCTCGTCAGGTAGCGGTTGTGCTTCTTGGCGTCCCACAGCAGCGTGGCCAGCACGGTGACCTTGACCACGCTGGCCGAGTCGTAGGCACTGGAGGCACGCAGCGTGCAGGTGGTGTTGGTGGTGCGGTCGTAGAGACCGACGGCGACGGTGCCCTTGCGGGTGGCGAGCGCGGCCGTGATGTCCTTCTTGAGCTTGGCGGCAAGCCCGGCCTTGGACGACGTACAGCTGACGGCCGGCGTGGCGGCCGAGGCAGGCGCCGCGGCCGCCACGCCCGATATCAGCACCCCGGCCGTGAGGCCACCCGCGACCACTCTCGCGCGTCTGGATATCCCGTGAGTCATGCATTGATGACTCACGAGTTCGAGCGAATGGTTGTGCGGTTCTTTGTGGCGATTGTGTGTCGGCCGCCGCGAAAGCAGCGCGCGTCGATCAAAGATGCGCATATCGGGCGATGGGGCTCACGGCCCGGCCGGGCACAGCGCCGGGACCCGTAGTCCGGATCCCGGCGCCCGTCCGCGTGGTGCCTACGCGGCCCGGCTGCCGCGCCGAGGTCAGCTGACGCTGCCCGACCAGTTCTTGACCGGTGCCTGAACCGTGGTACCCGTGCTCCGGAAGGAGAAGAGAGAGTTGACCTGGCGGCCGTCGGCCGTCTTGCCGGCGTCGTACATGACGCCGAAGTCGGCCTTCTTGTCGCCGTTGTAGTCACCGGACGTCAGCTGGCTGGAGTTCCAGTTGAAGCTTCCGGAACTGGTCCACGCCTTCTGGGGGGCGCCGATGCCGGCAGAGCTGCTGGTGAGGGTGTACAGCGACGTGACGGGTACTCCGTCGGCCGACGTGCCGGTGTTGTAGAGGATGCCGACGTCGTCCTTGCCGTCACCGTTGATGTCACCCGAGGTCACCTTGCTGGCGGACCAGGTGAACCCACCCGTGCTGGCCCACGCCTTGCTGGATGTCATGTCCGTGCCGTCGCTGGTGAACGTGTAGAAGGACGACAGGGCCTTTCCGTCGGCCGACGTGCCGGCGTTGTAGAGGACACCGACGTCGTCCTTGCCGTCACCGTTGTAGTCACCCGACGTGACCTTGCTGGCGGACCAGGTGAACCCACCCGTGGTGGTCCATGCCTTGTGGGCCGTCATGCTGTCGCCGCTGCTGGTGAAGGTGTAGACGGACGAGATGTTTCCGGTGGAGGAGGACCCCCCGTCGTAGAAGACGCCGACGTCGTCCTTGCCGTCACCGTTGTAGTCACCCGAGGTCACCTTGCTGGCGGACCAGGTGAACCCACCCGTGGTGGTCCAGACCTTCTTGGGCGCGTTGAAGCCGGTCCCGTTGCTGGTGAAGGTGTAGACCGAGGAGATGGCACCGGTGGAGGAGGACCCGCCGTCGTAGAGGACGCCGATGTCGTCCTTGCCGTCACCGTTGTAGTCACCCGAGGTCAGCTTGCTGATGGACCAGGTGAACCCACCCGGCGTGCTCCATGCCTTCTTGGGCGCGTCGAAGCCGGTCCCGTTGCTGGTGAAGGTGTAGATCGACGCCCTGTTCTTCCCTTCAGGCGACGTTCCGTTGTCGTAGAAGACGGCGACGTCCTGCTTGCCGTCACCGTTGAAGTCGCCCGAGGTCGTCTGGTACGCCTGGGGAACCGCGCGGACCTGCTGGATCCAGGTGTTGATGTCGTCGAGTCGGGTCTCGATGGCACCCGTGCGGGTCTCGGCCGGATCCTGACCGAAGCAACCCCCTTGCCAGGACCTGCTGTTGATCGCGACGAGCTCGACCTTGCCGTCACTCTCCCGCAGGGCAGGACCGCCGGTGTCGCCCTTGCAGACAGCGGCGCCCCCGGTCGCGGTGACATCGAGGGTGCCATCGCCCACCGCGTCGACGCTCAACGCACCGGTGTGCAGATCGAGCGGGGCCCACTCGTCCTGGGTGCGGCCGTAGCCGGTGACGCGCAGCTGCTCCCCGGCGCTCGGGGCGGTGGTGGCGACGACGGCGGGGGCGATGTCGGTGACGGGCTCCGCGAGCTTGGCCATCACCAGGTCACGGTCGGTACGCGGGACCAGTTCGGTGACCTCCACGACCTGACCGGCGGTGGTGCCCAGGTCGGGACGGCCGATGGTGGCGGTGGTCTCGCTCGCCGGCGGGCCGGGCGGGACCGTAAGGCTGGTGGCCGGGTCGTCCACGAAGCAGGAGGCGGCGGTGAGGACCCAGTTCGGATCCACCAGGACGCCGGAGCAGGCGCGCTCGCGGGCGATGTCGAGACGAACGGAGAAGGCGTAAGCGGCTCCGGTGTCAGGCGTGCCGGTGACGGCCCGGGCAGGCAGGGCGTTCACGGCGAGGGGCACGGTGACCAGTGCCGCGACAAGGGCGGCGAGACGCGTGGGTCTGGTGAGATGCATGACGTGTCCTTGGGCGAGGTGTACGGGGTCGGCAGCCGCCGGAGCGGGCGGCTCACAGAAATCGGCCGCTCCTGTCGAGACAGCGAGCGACGGGCCGGGAAGAGGACTCGGCGCTGCTACTTGGAGGTCCTGATCTCCACGAGCATCAACTCGCGCCCCTCCTCGGCCGCGCTCTCGCCCACGGCCGTCCAGGTGTTCTTGGTGACGCCGAAGGACTTCTCCCCGTCACCCACCGTCACGTCCACCTGCGTCGCGCAGTCGTTGCCCTTCACGACGTAGGCCGCAGGGATCTCCAGCGTCAGTCGGCCCGAGTTGCCGACCGTCTTGAAACAGACCGTCTTCGACTGCCGCCGGGCCATCACCTGCAGGAGGCCACTCTCGCTCGCACAGTCGGCCAGGGTGATGCGACCGTCACCGCGCTCGAGCACGATGCCCTGCTCCGCAAGGACCTCGTCCGCCTGCGGATGGTTGAAGTCCTCCACCGCATACCCCGCGGCCCCACCCGCGACCGGAGCCGCCCCGGCGACCGACGCGCCCGCCCCGGCGGACCCACCCGGCAGCCCCTGCGCCGCCAGACCCACAACACGCCGCCCAGGTCTCCCGCGGCCCGGCCGCGCCCGAAGCGCGGTACGCACATGTGCCTTCATCACAGTCTTGATCCACAGCCTTTGTCGTCGGTTCCGAAAACCCCGGAACACGGAATGAAAGGCGGGCCTCAAAGCCGTGCCCAGCGGCAAGAACACACTCAAGGACACGCGGAAAAATAATTCCGGGCATAACGATGCAACAGCTAGAACGCGCACATCCATGAACTCACCCCACCCCTGGAAGCCCCGACATCCAGCCCGGAAATAGCCACCAAAAGACCCCGCCCGCCCAACCTGTCGCACGATGGGACAAAGAGAGCGAAGAAGCACCGGACGCACCGGACGCACCGGCCATAAGCCGCGAAAGCGCTTGTGCACCTCGGAGCGGAAGCCCTTTGACCGCGCCATGAAATCTCAAGATCGACACTTTGTCCAGTGGTTTGATTCTTCACGAAGAGGGATAAAAAGCCATCTTCACCTTTGATGTCACTCACTCAACGAACATGCTTCACTGCGCTGCGTAATCACTTGACGGACGGTCCGCGACGAGCCGACGAACAGGCAATCCGACCCGCCGACCGACCCCGTGACCGCCTTTACGCCGACCCGGCGCACGCGGTCACCTCCATAAGGGATAAAGCGTACCGTTTGCCGTAGGTATGAATTCATCCATGCCATCTGCGCAATCCTTCCGCCAGTAATCGATGGCATCGGCCCCTGCTTCGGGAGGGAGGACAGTGGGGCCCTTGCACCGCTTATCCATTTCGCGGGTGCCTTTTGGTCCTCCCCAGGGGGTTCATCCAGCGACGCGAAACAACGGCCGAAGACACGGGGGTGTGGTCGGACAATGCGCGTGAAGCAGTGGAGCAGGCGGAACTTCCTCCGCACAATGGTCACCGGCAGCACCGCGATGGTGGCGGTGTCCGCCCTCGGGTTCGACCTGGCGGTCGCCACGTCGGCCGCCGCCGACGACACCGCAGGCGCCGATCCGCTCGCCCTACCGGACACCGACCGGGCGAAGGCGGTCAAGGCGTGACTGACGGGCGGACAGACCGTCAAGGCCGCCGCGACCACGGCGCTCGTCGGCGGCGACGCCGAGATCACCGCCTTCCTCACCGAACACCTGCCGGCGGCGACCGCGGAGGGCCGGCGCGCCGCCGTCCTCGCCTGCATGGCGAACGCCGGGGCCGGCCTGCGCCGCGCGGGCACCGCCGCCCTCGGCAACGGCGACAGCGCCATCGCCGACTTCCTCGACGGCGGCTTCACCTCCGCCGTCGACGAGGACCTCCGGGTGGCCACGGCCACCGCCATGAGCACCGGTGGCAAGCCGGTCGCCGAAGCGGCCGACGCCGCCCTCGGCGACTTCGACGGTGGTGGTCCCACCGTTCGCGGTCAGGTCGGCGGTGGGGTGCTCGCCGGCCTGCTCGGATTCATGCCCGCCAGGCCGTCACGCTCCCAGGCACAGCGTCGGCCATGCCCATACCCGCAGAGGCGAGGGGAGACGGGGCCGGGGCACACGCCGACAGCCCTCCGGGACCTGTTGTCGGGTCCCGGAGGCTTTTAGGCGGTGCTTCGGGGGGTTACTTCACGACGGCGCCGAAGCGGACGCCGGCGGCCGGGAGGCCTCCGGTGCCGGGGGCGTACGTGGTGACCGCGCCCACGGTGCCGCCGGTCACGTTGGACCAGGGCAGCACGTGGACCGCGCCGTACGTCGACGGGCCGTAGGGCATGCCGACGTACAGGTTCGTACCGGTCGCGGCGATGCTGATGCCGACCTGCTGGTTGGCCGCCGGGGTGCCCGGCAGTCCGGCGGCGCCCGCCTGGACCCAGTAGTCGGAGCCGCCCGGGGCGCCCAGCAGCGAGAAGGTCTGGATCGCGCCGGCCTTGGCCGCCGTACCGACCGCCTCACCCGGGACGCCGACCGCGAGCTTCATCGTCGCGGCGGTGCTCACCGCGCGCGGCGCGGTGTTCATGACCGCCACCCGCTCACCGAAGCGGTCACCCACCTCGGCGCCGCCGCTCACGTCGTCGCCCTCCTGGCTGATGTCACCGATCTGGCTGACCACACCCGCGGCGGTGATCTGCAGGGTCACCACGCGTCCCGCGTTCGCCTTGTCGACGTCGCTCACGGTCAGCGACTCGCCCGGCGAACCCACCGCGAGGATCGAGTCGGTCGCGGCCGCGGCCCCGGCCGGACGGTACTCGGTCATCGACAGCGAGGAGCCGAACTGGTCGCCCGCCTCGGCCGCGCCGGAGATCCCGTCGGTGTCCTGGTCGATGCCGGCGAGCGGAGTCGGGATGCCGCCCGCGTTCAGCTTGTGGTCGAAGACGGCGAGGCCGCCGGAGGCCGCCAGCGTGCCGATGACCTCGTTCGGGATGCCGACCGCGATGTGGTTGGCATCGCCGGCGACCGAGGTGCCGAAGCGGTCGTTGGCCTCCGCCGTGCCCGGCACGTCCGTCTTCTCCTGGTGGACGGCCACGTTGGTGGTGCCGCGCAGGTAGAAGATCTCGCCCGCCTTGGCCACCGTGCCGATCGACTCGCCCGGCACACCGATCACCAGCCACGGCTCGCCCGCCGCGGTCGTGCCCGCCGCCAGCGAGTAGCCCATGTTGTCGCCGGTCTCGGGGGTCGACCCGGCGATCGCGCCGGAGCCGGTGCCCTGCTCCAGGTGCAGCGCGGCCGGGCCGGTGCCGAAGCCGCCGGGGCCGCCGTACAGCACATCGACGAAGCCGGCGTCCACCACATCGCCGACGTCCTCGTTCGGCGTGCCGACGACCAGGTCGGTGTAGCCGTCCTGGTTGTAGTCGACCGTCGCCATGGCCGCGCCGAAGCCGTCGTTGTTCTCCGCACCGCCCGGCACCCAGTCCAGGTCCTGGGTGATCTCGGCGGTGCCCTTGCCCCCGCCGTACACCACCCGCACCAGACCGGCCTTGGTGTGGGTGCCGACGGTCGCCTCCGGGTCGGCGATCGCGATGTCCTCGATGCCGTCGCCGTTGTAGTCGTTCACCCGGGTGGCGTTGACCTTGGACGTGACCCAGGAGCCGAGGTCGTCGACGCGGGTGGCCACGGCGCCGGTACGGGTCTCGGTGGCGGCGATGCCGAAGCAACCACCCTGCCAGGAGCGACTGTTGATGGCCGCGAGCTGGGCCTTGCCGCCGGTGACACGGAACTCGGGGCCGCCGGTGTCGCCGGCGCAGACGGACACGCCGTCCTTGCCGGTGACGGTGGCGGTGGTGGCGTCGGAGGCGTCCACCGAGAAGGCGCCGGTGTGCAGGGCGAGGGGGGCCCACTCGTCCTTGGTGCGGCCGTAGCCGACGGCGCTCAGCGTCTCGCCGACGGTCGGCGCGGCGGTGGCCAGGGCGATCGGGGTGACACCGGTCGCCGGGCCGGAGAGACGGGCCAGCACCAGGTCGCGGTCGGTGCGCGGGACCAGCTCGACCACGTTGCGGACCACACCGGCGGTGCCGGTCAGGTCGCTGCGGCCGATGGTGGCGGTGGTGGCGAGCTTCGGCGCGCCGGCCGGCACGGTCAGGCCGGCGGCGGGGTCGTCGACGAAGCAACTGGCCGCGGTGAGCAGCCACTCGGGGTCGACGAGGACTCCGGAGCAGGCACGGGTGCCGTTGCCGATGTCCAGGCGGGCGGTGTAGCCGTAGGTGGTGTCGGCGGCGGTCACGGCGGGGCCGGTGACGGCCTGCGCGGGCGCGGCGCACAGGGCGAGCGGCGCGGCGATCAGGGTCGCGGCCAGCGCGGCGAGCCGGAGGGGTCTGGCGTGTGGGGTGAGCATGACGTCCTGCTCCGCAAGGACCTTGTCCGCCTGCGGATGGTTGAAGTCCTCCACCGCATACCCCGCGGCCTCACCCGCGACCGGAGCCGCCCCGGCGACCGACGCGCGCGCCCCGGCGGGCCCACCCGGCAGACCCTGCGCCGCCAGACCCACAACACGCCGCCCAAGTCTCCCGCGGCCCGGCCGCGCCCGAAGCGCGGTACGCACATATGCCTTCATCACAGTCTTGATCCACAGCCTTTGTCGTCGGTTCCGAAAACCCCGGAACACGGAATGAAAGGCGGGCCTCAAAGCCGTGCCCAGCGGCAAGAACACACTCAAGGATGTACGGAAGAACGAATCTCGACATAACAAAGAAAAAGCTTGCAAACGCATACCCATGAGCTCACCCCCCCCTGTGGAACCCCGGCGCCCCGCCCCCAGAAAGCCACTCAAAGTCCCGCCTGCCCGCCTTGCCGCACGATGCGACCAGGGGCCGGGGAGGCATCAAGTCGCTCGGGCAATGGACCGTGAAAGCGCTTGTACATCCCGGACGGGAACCCTTGACCGCGCCATGAAATCTCATGATCAAGACTTTGTCCAGCCGTCACGTTCTGCACAGAAGTGGACATAAGCCCAGCTCCGACCGCCACATACGCCAACTCGCCGTGAATGCCCTGCAAGCCGCGCGCAAACAGAACGCAAGCGTCGGGTAATGGATCGGCAACGGGAGATCCGACCCGCCGACGCCTTCACGGCCCCCTCACATTCCCTCGCACCCGCTCGACGCACACACGTGCCCCATGCGGGATAAATCGGACGTGTTTGCCCTGGGCGTGAATTTACCCGCGTGATCCGTGCAATCCTTCCGCCGGTAATCGATGACATCGACACCTATTTCAGGGGGAACATGGGAAACTTGTGCCGCCCACCTCTGCCCTGGGCGCTTTTTTGATCCTCCCCGGGAGGTTCATCCAGCGATGCGAGGCGCTCGGCGGGACAAGGACACCGGCGGACGTGACGAGCGCGGCAAGCGCGTCTTGCGCCGCAGCGCCAAGAACCCGCGCAACAAGTCGATTCCTTCGCCGCTCCGCGGCCATTGCGCCATGTCCCCCCAGCGCACTCCGCACCTCGAAGCGGAATGGCAGGTCCGCGCAACGCCCTTCATGTCGAGGGAGGCGCAGCCGCTTCGCAAAGGCTCGTCCGGCCTCTCACCGCGAGGCTCGCGGACCTGCACGACATTCATGAGCGCAACCATCAGAACGTAAGCCCGAGGTGTCGCCCACTCCTCAACAACTACCGCAACACCTGATCTTGACGGTATGTCAGGCGCGACCTTCACCACCCCGAAGGGTTACGTGGGGGGGCGATCGAGTAACGCCTCCATGAGGCCTACGACCTTCCGGTATTTCAACTCAGCTTTCACCGTTACGAGTCGGTAGAGCCTCCGCCATTCACTGACGTTTCCACGTATACCCGTGCCGGATCCTGCCCGCGCGCTTTCAGCGGTGCTCATCCCACTTCTCATGCGAGGAAATCCCCTTGTGCAGACAGCTTTCTGCAGTCGCCGCCGCGTGCTCGGTGCGCTCGCCGCCGTGACCGCCGTCGCGGCCGCCCCGCGGTCCTGATACCGGTCCCCGCCGCCACCGAAGGCACCGCACCCGAACCGGTGCCGCTGCCGGACACCGAGCGCGCCAAGGTCGTCAGGGCCTGGCTGACCGCTGGCAAGGGCGTCAAGGCCGCAGCCGCCGACGCTCTCTACGGGGCGGACGCCGACATCCAGGCCTTCCTCGCCGAGACACTGCCGAGGCGGACCGCGGAGGACAACCGGGTCGCGATCGTCCGCGGCCTGGACCAGGCCGGCAAGGGCCTGCGCCGGGAGGTCTCCGCCGCCCTCGACAACGGCGACGCCGCGATCGCCGCGTTCCTGCAGTCGGGCTTCGGACCGGCCGTCCTCGAAGATCTCCGGGTCGCCACCACCACCGTCTCGTCCACCGGCGGCAAGGCGGTGGCGCGCAGCGCCGACACCGCCCCTCCCCCGCCGTCCCCGACGGCACCCTGGTCCTCCACAGCGAGGGGCCGGCCAAGGCCGTTCTGCGCGACCGAGCACTGACCGGACGGCTCGCCCTCGCCCGCGCCGAAGACCTGCGGGTGATCACTTCCGCGGCCCCCTCGTGGAAGTGATCCACCCGCGGATCAATCGGCCGGCCCTGGAACGGACTTTGTCCCGCCTCGTCGTCGAACCGGTCACCGAGCCCATCGCCCGTCACGCCGCCGCCCTCCTCTCCGACGCCGGCCCGCACGGCCACAGATACGCCATCGACGCCATGCTCAGCGCCACCGCTCCCGCGGCCCCCGGTCCGGTGACGGTCCTGACCTGCGATCCGGAGGACATCATGGCGCTGTGCGGCGGGCACGCCACCGTCATCAAGCTCTGATTCCCGCCCGGCACACCGGCAGGGGCACCGGGCGCGCTCCGCAACGCCTCTCGCGCGACAACCGGCCGCAGTGGGTCCCCCCTCGGCCGCACACCCACAGGCTGCCCTCAGCTTCGCCACAGTCGGCACCCATCGGGCGTCTGCATGGTGCAGTGGTGACATCTGCCACCGATCCACTCCCCCAGCCCACCGTGACCCCCGACCCGCCGCCGGTCACGCCACCGACGCCGCAGGGGTCGCCCCGCTGGTCGCTCCCCGCGCTGATCGCGATCCTGCTCCTGGCGGGGGTGCTCTACTCCTGGAACCTCTCCGGTTCCGGTCTGAACAGCTTCTACAGCTCCGCCGTGTTCAGCGGCACGCAGAGCTGGAAGGCGTGGTTCTTCGGCTCGCTGGACGCGGGCAACTTCATGACCGTGGACAAGCCGCCGCTCGCGCTGATGGTGATGGGCCTGTCCTGCCGGATCTTCGGCTTCGGGACCTGGCAGATGATGCTGCCGATGATCCTGGTCGCGCTCGCGACCATCTGGATCCTGCACGCCTCGGTGAAGCGGGTGTGGGGCCACGGCGCCGCGGCCGTCGCCGCCCTGGTGCTCGCACTGACCCCGATCACGGTCGCCATCAACCGGGACAACAACCCCGACACCCTGCTGGTGTTCCTCATGGTGGCGGGCGCGGCCCTCGCCCTGCGGGCCACCACGAACGGCCGGCTGCTGCCGCTGCTCGGCTCGGCCGCCTGCTTCGGCCTCGCGTTCAACACGAAGATGCTCCAGGGCTACATCGCGCTGCCCGCCGTCTTCGCGGTCTACCTCTACGCGGCCACGCCGAAGCTCGCGAAGCGGATCGTGAACCTGCTGCTCGCGGGCGTGGTCCTGGCCGTCTCCAGCTTCTGGTGGGCGACGGCCGTCTCCCTCGTGCCCGCCGACGACCGGCCGTACATCGGCGGTTCGACGGACGGCACCGCCTGGGACCTGATCATGGGCTACAACGGCCTCGGCCGGGTCCTCGGCGGCGAGGGCAACGGCGGGGGCGGCGGAGGCGGAGGCGGCGGCTTCTCCGGCACCGCGGGCCTGGGCCGGCTGTTCAACGACATCCTGGGCGGCCAGATCTCCTGGCTGATCCCGTTCGCGGCCGTCGCCCTGGCCGGCGGTCTGGTGCTGTGCGGGCGCGCCCCGCGCACCGACCTCACCCGCGCCGCGCTGGTGCTGTGGGGCGGCTGGACGCTGCTGCACTATCTGACCTTCGCCATGGCCGAGGGCACGATGCACCCGTACTACACGACCGCGGTCGCGCCCGGCATCGCGGTGCTGTGCGGGGGCGGCGGCGTGATGCTGCTGCGCGCCCTGCGCGGCGGCGACGCGCGCTGGTCGTGGGTGCTGCCCGCCGGGCTCGCGGTCACCGGCGTCTGGGCGGTCGTGCTGCTGCGCCGGGCCACCGACTGGAACGGCTGGCTGTGGCCGGTCGTCGCGGTGGTCATGGCGCTGGCGGTCGTGGGCCTGGTCCTGTTTCGCAGCGGCCGGCGCGCCCGGCTGCTGGCCGTGTCCGTGGCCGCCGCGGTCGTGGCGGGCCTCGCGGGTCCGACGGCGTACGCGGTCTCCGTACCGGCGAGCTCCGGTGGCGGCGGCATGGGCGGCACCAACCCGACCGCCGGTCCCTCGACCGGCAACGGCTTCGGCGGCGGGGGCGGCGGTGGCCGGGGCGGCTTCGGCGGCCCCGGCGGCGGCGAACTGCCCGGTGGGACCGGGCAGGGCAACCAGGAAGCCGGTGGCACGATGCCCGGCGGCGCCCCGGAGGGCGGCGGGAACGGCGGATTCCCGGGCGACGGCGAAGGCGACGGCGAGGGCGGCCAGGCCGGTGGCTTCCCCGGCGGCTTCCCCGATGGCGAGAACGGTACGTTTCCCGGCGGTACGGCCCCGAACGGCTCGGGCGGACAGCCCGGCGGCGGGGGCGGCTTCGGCGGCGGGGGCATGGGCGGCGGCATGGGCGGCGAGACCAGCAGTGAGCTGGTCGCGTACCTGGAGAAGCACCAGGACGGCGCCAAGTGGCTGCTCGCGGTGTCCAATTCGCAGTCGGCCGGACAGCTGATCCTGAGCACCCACAAGCCCGTCATCTCCATGTTCGGCTTCACCGGCAGCGACAACGGCATGACGGTCGCCAAGCTCGAGGAGCTGGTGAAGAAGGGCGAGCTGCACTACATCCAGATCGGCGGCGGGGGCATGGGCGGTGGCATGGGCGGTGGCAACAGCGCCAGTTCGGCCGTCACCGCCTGGGTGCAGAAGCACGCGACCGCGGTGAAGGAGAGCGAGTACAGCAAGACGGCGAGCACCGGGTCGGACTCGGAGTCCGGCTCCGGATCCACTTCCGGCTCCAAGTCCGACTCGGACTCCGACTCCGGTGCGCAGAACGGACAGTCGTCCTCGACGCTCTACCGGCTGGACCCGTCGGACGTCGGCTGAACCGACCCGCTCCGCACCCGAACGGCCCCTGGATCCCGGTGGATCGCAGGGGCCGTTTCGGCCATTCCTCCACCACGGCCATCAACTCGCGTAGACAAAACCCGACTTGCCCGCCCCCGCCATCAGATGGACATGCCAGATTCATTGCCACGTCTACATGTCCATGCCATTCTCCCGGTTGCCGCCTTCAATCAACACGCGTAGATCGGACCCCCACATGCTGGCGACACACCTGCACCGATGGAAGTCGGTGGCCCTCACCACCGCCGCCGTCCTGGTCGGACTGACCGCCCCCGCGCTCACCGCGTCCCCCGCCGCGGCGACCACGACCGCGTACGACTCGACGTACTACAAGAACGCGATCGGCAAGACCGGCACCAGCCTGAAGTCCTCGCTGCACACCATCATCAGCAGCCAGACCAAGATCTCCTACGCCGCGGTCTGGGACGCGCTCAAGGTCACCGACCAGGACCCGAACAACAGCAGCAACGTGCTCCTGCTGTACAGCGGCGTCTCGCGCAGCAAGACCCTCAACGGCGGCGACGTCGGCGACTGGAACCGCGAGCACACCTGGGCCAAGTCGCACGGCGACTTCGGCGAGGTCACCGGTCCCGGCACCGACCTGCACCACCTGCGGGCCGCGGACGTCCAGGTCAACAGCATCCGCGGCAACCTGGACTTCGACAACGGCGGCAGCGCGGTCACCAACGGCGGCGGCAGCCTGGTCGACTCCGACTCCTTCCAGCCGCGCGCCGCCGACAGGGGCGACGTGGCCCGCATGATCCTCTACATGGCGGTCCGCTACGAGGGCGACGACGGCTTCGCGAACCTGGAGCCCAACGAGCAGGTCAACAACGGCAGCAACCCGTACATGGGCAAGCTCTCCGTCCTCAAGGCGTGGAACGAGGCGGACCCGCCGAGCGCCTTCGAGGAGCGGCGCAACCAGGTCATCTACGACACCTACCAGCACAACCGCAACCCGTTCATCGACCACCCGGAGTGGGTCGAGGCGATCTGGTAACCCGCCGCACAGCATGTCGAGCCGGTCGCCCCGGGCGGGGCGGCCGGCTCGTCGGCGTGCGGGACCCAGGCGTACGAGCCCCAGGCGTCCGGGCTCAGGCGTCCGGCGCGGCGGGAGCGCCGTACCAGCGCCAGCGCGTCAGGCGCGCGTGCCCCTCGATCTCCCCGCGGCCGGTGGCCCACAGCAGGGTGGCCCATCCGTCGGTGCCGGTCGGGGCGTGGGGGAAGAGCCGGGTCAGGACCCGGTCGCAGAGGTCCGCGTCCGGAGTCCACGCGACACCGAGTCCGGCGGCGACGTCGTGCAGGTGCACCAGGGTCTCGACGACCCCCATGGCGGCGAAGCCCTCGGGGTCGGCGGCGCCGAAGGCATGGTGCGCCCGGACGGCCGGCGCCGTCGTGCGCACCATGGCCGCCAGCAACGCGCCACTGGCCTCCAGCACTTGCGCCAGTCCGGCCGGTCCCGCGGCGCGGTCCGCGAAGACGACGTTCGCCGGGCCGCCGGGCCTCCTGGGGCTCCACAGGAAGGGGACCTCCCGGTCCGACGGCGGTCGCTCGGGGCCCAGTTGGGCGGCGTAGGCGAACAGGTCGTCGGCGAGGTGCTCGACCGTCTCCCAGCAACTCCACTCCAGTGAACCGGCCTTGGCGTCCCAGTCGGCCGCCTCCGCCGATCGCAGGACATCGGCTGCCAGTCGGACGACGGTGGTCACGTCGTCGGCGGTGACGGGATCGGAGGTGCGGCGCGCTTCAGACATGACGGGACCGTACCAACGGCCGTCCCCGCCCGGAGCGGGGGCGGGGACGAGGGCGGTGGTGCCGCCGGCGCTCAGCGCTTGGTGTTGCTGTTGAAGAGCGAGCGCGACCAGAGGTAGCCGACCAGGGTGATGCCGGCGCACCAGGCGAGCGAGATCCAGCCGGCGTTTCCGATCGCGGAGCCGGAGAGCAGGCCGCGCAGGGTCTCGGTCATCGGGGTGAAGGGCTGGTACTCGGCGAACCAGCGCAGGCCCGGGGACATGGACCGGGCGGGCACGAACGCGGAGCCGAGGAACGGCAGGAACTGGATGAGCAGCGGCTTGTTGCTCGCGGACTCGACGGTCTTGGAGATCAGGCCGAGCGCCGTGGACAGCCAGGTCACCGCGAAGGCGACGGCCGTGAGGAGTCCGGCCGCGGCCAGCCACTCCAGCGGGGTGGCCCCGGAGCGGAAACCGACGGCGAGCGCGACGCCGACGACCAGTACGGCGCTCAGCATCGTCTGGATGACGCTGCCGACGACGTGTCCCGTCATGAACGACGAACGCGTGATGTTCATGGTGCGGAAGCGGTTGATGATGCCCTCGGTCATGTCGGAGCAGACCGCGATCGAGGTGGACATCGAGCCGGCGGCCACACCCATGATGATGATGCCGGGGGTCAGATAGTTCACGTACGCGTCCCGGCCGCCGCCCATTCCCGCGCCGATCGAGTCGCCGAAGGCGTACACGAACAGCAGCAGCATCAGGATGGGCATCATGGCGGCGCCGAAGCCCACGGCCGGATAGCGGATCGCGTGCTTCAGGTTCCGCCGCAGCATCGTCATCGAGTCGTGCACGGCGTAGGTGAGGGTGCTCATCGCCGGGTCTCCTTCATGTGGAGCGCTGAGTCGGAGTCGGGGCCGAGGTCGGTGCCCGTGTCGCCGTCGCCGGTCAGGGCGAGGAAGACGTCGTCGAGGTCGGGGGTGTGCACGGAGAGGTCGGCGGCGGCCACCCCGGCCGCGTCGAGCCGGTCGAGCAGGGCGCGCAGCGCGTCGAGGCCGCCGTCGCCCGCGACGCGCAGGGCGAGTTCCTCGTCGTCGCGGACCGCGCCGGGGAAGGCGGCGACGGCACGCTCGTACTCGTCGGGGCCGGTGAACCGCAGGCGTACGTGGCTGCCCGGGATCTGTGCCTTGAGCTCGGCGGCGGTGCCCTCGGCGACGATCCGGCCGCCGTCGAGCACCGCGATCCGGTCCGCCAGCTGGTCGGCCTCCTCCAGGTACTGCGTGGTGAGGAAGACGGTGACGCCGCCCGCGACCAGCGAGCGCACCGTCTCCCACATGGTGCGGCGGCTGCGCGGGTCGAGACCGGTCGTGGGCTCGTCGAGGAAGATCACCTCCGGGTCGCCGACCAGGGTCATGGCGAGGTCGAGCCGGCGCCGCATACCGCCGGAGAAGGTGGCGGCGCGCTTGTGCGCGACGTCCGCGATGCCGAACCGCTCCAGCAGCGCCTCGGCCCGCTTGCGCCCCTCGCGCTTGCCGAGGCGCAGCAGGTCGGCCATGAGCAGCAGGTTCTCCTCGGCGGTGAGCAGGTCGTCGAGCGCGGCGAACTGCCCGGTGACGCCGATCGCGGCGCGCACGCCGTCCGGCGACGCGGCGACGTCGTGGCCCGCGACCTGGGCCTGTCCGCCGTCCGCGGCGACGAGCGTGGACAGGATCTGCACGGTGGTGGTCTTGCCGGCGCCGTTCGGCCCCAGCAGCGCGAACACCGTCCCGGCCGGGATCCGCAGGTCGATGCCGTCGAGGACGGTCTTGTCGCCGTACGACTTGCGCAGCCCGACGGCGGAGACGGCGGCGGGCGGCCGCCCGCCGTCCGACCGTCCGGGCACAGGTGGTTTAGGCATGGGCATGACAGAAAAAGGCATGGGGTCCTCCCCCTCGAAGACGTGCGAACGCGTGCGGAGGCGTGCGAAGCGGTGCGGTGCGGTGGCCCCGGCCGTACGCGGCCGGGGGCAGGTCAGGAGCGGGCGCGGCGGATGTCGATGTTGCCGTAGCGGGTACGGGCCCTGACCTCGACCGTGTCCTCGGACTCGGCCGGGCCGTCGGAGGCGGTGAGCACGTTGTGCACCTGGCCCGAGCCCGAGCCGGCGTCGATCCAGGCGGCCGTGCCCTCGCGGATGCCGATCTCGATGGCGCCGTAGGAGGTCTCCAGCTGGACGGTGCCGCGGGCGACGTCGCCGACGCGCAGGGTGCCGTGGGCGGTGGTGGCGGTGACCGAGCCCTCGGCGCGCCCGACGAAGATGTCGCCGTTGGCGCCGCTGGCCCGCAGATCGCCCTGGACCTCGTCGACGGTCGTGGTGCCGTGCGAGTTCTTCAGGACGGCCTGGCCCTCGACGGTGCCGACGCGCAGGCTGCCGGAGCTGGTGGTGATCTCGGCCGGGCCGTGCACGTGGTCGACGGTGACGCTGCCGTGGGACGCGGTCAGGTGCAGCGGGCCGGTGGTGTCGAGGCGGACGTCGCCCGACGAGGTCTTCACCCGGACCTCGCCGAGGCGGCCCTCGCCATGCACCTGGGTCCAGGCGCCGGCCACCTCCACCCGCGAGTCCGCGGGCAGCTCGACCGTCACGTCGGCGACGCCGGAGGGTCCGACGCCCCAGCGCCCCTTGGGCGTCCTGATGGTCAGCAGGCCGCTCGCCCAGCGCACCTCGGTCTGCTCGGCGGCCCGTACGTCCCGGTCCTTCTTGGGGTCGCGCGGCTGGACGTCGACGAGCGTGTCGAGACGGTCGGCGGCGATGAAGCGGATGGATCCGGCTTCCACCTGGGCGGTGACCGAGATCGGTTCGGGGGTCTGGAAAGGAGCGTCGAAAGAAGGCATGGCTGTCCCGTCCTCTTGAGTCCTCGTGGCGTCCCTGCAGGTGGGACGTGGTGTGGGTGGTGCGGGGCGGGGCGGGCGCGGCTAGCGCACCCAGCCCGTGAAGCTCTGCCCGACGGTGCGGGTGGCACTGGTGGAGCGGGTCTTCCCGGCCGCGGGCGACGCGGTGCCGCCGTCGACCGCGGCCGACACGGCCCGTACCAGCCAGGCGTTGACCGACAGGCCCTCGCGGCCGGCGGCGTCCTCGGCGCGCGCCTTGAGATGCGCGGGCAGGCGCAGGTTGACGCGGGCGGTGCCGCCCTCGTCGGCGTCGGCGGGTGCCGGGGCCGGTGCGGTGAGCGGCTCGGCGGGCCCGCTCCTGTCCTGGTACGGCTCGTCGCGCGGCGGTGGTGTCACCACGAAGTCGGGGTCCAGTCCGCGCAGCCGTACGTCGACCGAGCCGGGGGCGAGATCGCGGGTGATCTCGTCCATCGCGGCGGAGAGCACGTTGAGCATGGTCAGGCGGGTCGCCGACTCCAGGGGGGCGGTGAGCCGCTCGGCCAGCTCGCGAGCTTCTTCGCCGCCGGCCTCGGCGGCCACCGCGAGTTCGCGGCGGAGGGAGTCGACATACGGCGTGAGGTCCATGACGCCATCATGGCACCACTATGGCGCCACACGCAAGCACGCAAAGGAAAAGTGGGCGCACCTAGATGCGCCCACTATGTCTGACCTGCTAAAACGTGCCGACGGGGAGAGGCGTCGGCCCGGCACCACATGGAATCTCGATCCTGTCTGGTGCCGCTGGTGGCACCACGTGGCGCCACCAGCGGCACCACCCGCTGTACGCCACCTCAGCCGAGGTGCGTCGGCGCGAACATCCGCAGCAGAGCCGGGAGGACGACCACCGACGGACCCGGGGCCGCCAGCGCCTTCGCCAGGTCCGCCTCCAGCGCCTCGGGGCTCGTACGGATACCCGGGACCCCGAACGACTCGGCCAGCGCCACATAGTCCGGGCGGCTCAGCTCGGTCGCAGTGGGCTGCCCGAAGGTATCGGTCATGTACTCGCGGAGGATGCCGTAGCCACCGTCGTCGACGATCAGCCAGGTGACATTCAGGTCGTACTGCCGCGCCGTGGCCAGCTCGGCGATCGAGTACAGCGCGCCGCCGTCGCCCGAGACGGCGAGGACCGGGCGGGACGGGTCTGCGGCGGCCGCGCCGAGCGCTGCCGGGAAGCCGTAACCGAGGCCGCCCGCGCCCTGCGCGGAGTGCATGGCGTTGGGCGCCTTCGCGTCGAAGGCCGACCAGGCCCAGTAGGCGAGGATCGTCATGTCCCAGAAGGACCCGGAGTCGTCGGGCAGGGCCCGGCGGACCGACTCCAGCACCTGCCGCTCCAGGGTGAGTTCCTGGGCGTCGATGCGCTCGGCGACCTTGGCGAGCAGGGTGCTCACCCGGTCGCGGGCACTCGGGTCCACCCGCTCCGGCACCGTCTCCAGCAACGCCTGCAACGCCGTTCGGGCGTCCGCGTGGATGCCGAGCGCGGGGTGGTTGGCCTCCAGCTTGCCGAGGTCCGCCTCGATCTGGATCACCCGGCCGCGCGGCGTGAACGTGTGGTAGTTGGAGGAGAGTTCACCCAGGCCCGAGCCCACCACCAGCAGGACGTCCGCGTCCTCCAGGAGGTCCGTGGTGTGCCGGTCCTCCAGCCAGGACTGCAGGGACAGCGGGTGGTTCCAGGGGAAGGCGCCCTTGCCGCCGAAGGTGGTGACCACGGGCGCGTCCAGCTTCTCGGCCAGCTTCCTCAGCTTGCCGGAGGCGTCCGCCCGGACCACTCCACCGCCCGCGATGATCGCCGGACGTTGTGCGCGGGCGAGCAGATCGGCCGCCACGGCGGTCAGTTCGGGCCGCGGAAGCAGTTCCTCGGGCGTCGCGTCGACGGCGGTGACCACCGGCAGGGAGGTCTCGGCCAGCAGCACATCCTGCGGGATCTCCACCCACACCGGACCGTGCGGGGCGCTCAGCGCGGACTTCCAGGCCGCGGCGATCGCCGACGGGATCTGGGAGGCGGCGCGGACCGTGTGGACGGACTTGACGACGCCCCGGAACGAGGCCGCCTGGTCGGGCAGTTCGTGCAGATAGCCACGGCGGCCGCCGCCGAGCCCCGCGGTGGGGATCTGACTGCTGATCGCCAGTACGGGGGCGGAGGCCGCGGCCGCCTCCTGGAGCGCGGCCAGCGAGGTCAGCGCGCCGGGGCCGGTGGACAGCAGCAGGGGTGCCGCCTCACCGGTGACCCGGCCGTACGCGTCCGCCGCGAACCCCGCGTTGTTCTCCACCCTCAGGCCGATGTAACGCAGGTCGGAGCGGCGCAGCGCGTCGAACATGCCGAGGGCGTGCTGGCCGGGCAGACCGAAGACGGTGGTCGCGCCGAGCCCGGCCAGGGTCTCCACGACCAGGTCCCCGCCGATACGGCCGGGGGGCGGGTTCAGCGCCGCCTCCGTCTGGGCGGGCGTCGGACGGAGTTCGAGGTCGTGGTCGTGGGTCACTTCGCTCGGGCCTCGGCAATCTGGCGGGTCATGATCGTGGTCAGTTCGTAGGCGGTGTGGGACGCGGCCACCGCGGTGATCTCGGCGTGGTCGTAGGCGGGCGCCACCTCGACGACGTCCGCCGAGACGAGGTGGCAGGAGGCCAGGCCGCGCAGGATCTCCAGCAGCTCGCGGGAGGTCATGCCGCCGGCCTCGGGGGTGCCGGTGCCGGGGGCGTGCGCCGGGTCGAGGCAGTCGATGTCGATGGAGATGTACAGCGGACGGTTCCCGATGCGCTGCCGGAGCTGGTCGGCGATTTCGTCGGCGCCGCGCCGGTAGACGTCCGCGGAGGTGACGATGCCGAAGCCCATCTTCTCGTCGTCGGTGAGGTCCTTCTTCCCGTACAACGGGCCGCGGATGCCGACGTGGGAGAGCGCCTCGGTGTCGAGGATGCCCTCCTCGACGGCCCGGCGGAACGGGGTGCCGTGGGTGTACTCGGCGCCGAAGTAGGTGTCCCAGGTGTCCAGGTGCGCGTCGAAGTGGAGCAGCGCGACCGGGCCGTGCTTCTTCGCGACCGAGCGCAGCAGCGGCAGCGCGATGGTGTGGTCGCCGCCGAGGGTCATCAGCCGGGCGCCGGTGGCGAGCAGGCCCTCGGCGGCCGCCTCGATGCCGTCCACGGCCTCGCCGATGTGGAACGGGTTCACGGCGATGTCACCGGCGTCGGCGACCTGGGCGAGCGCGAAGGGAGAGGCGTCCTGCGCCGGGTTGTAGGGGCGCAGGAGCCTGCTCGCCTCGCGGATGGCGTTGCCGCCGAAGCGGGCGCCGGGCCGGTAGGAGACGCCCGCGTCGAACGGCACGCCCACGACGGCGACGTCGGCGGCGCCGACCTCGTCCAGGCGGGGCAGCCGGGCGAACGTCGCGGGGCCGGCGTACCGCGGTACGCGGGAGGAGTCGACGGGCCCGCGGGGCGTCTCACCGGTCATGGAGCTGCCTTCTTTCCTATGCGTCGCCGCGTATGTGCTGCTTGTTCCCCGACTTTACTGGGCGACCGGAACCGGCTCGGGCTCGGATTCGGGGGTCCGGCCGGCCAGCCGCTCGCGCCAGGCGGCGAGCACGGTGGCGTCGGTCGCCGGGGTGGCCAGGGAGACCACCAGGTAGGCGGCCAGCGAGGCCAGCAGGCCGTAGTAGACGGGCTCGTTGGCGAGGATGCCGTACGTCGCCATCAGGCCGATCACGGCGAGACCGCCTACCACGACGGAGGCCAGGGCGCCCTGCACGGTGCCTCGCTTCCACAGCAGTCCGCCGAGGATGGGCACGAGCAGTCCGCCGACGAGCAGGTTGTACGCCACGGTCAGCGCCTCGACCACGTTGTTGAGGGCGATGGCCGTGCCGATGACGGCGACCCCCATGATCAGGATGAACGCGCGGTTGCCCTTGACCTCGTCGTGCGCGTCCTCGGCCGTCCCGCCGAGGCCGCCCCGCAACCGCGACCAGATGTCGTTGTTGGCGACGGTGGCACAGGCGATGAGGGCGCCGGAGGAGGTCGACATCACGGCGGCGAGCGCGGCGGCCAGCACCAGGCCCCGGACGCCGATGGGCAGTTCGTGCTTGACGACGGTCGCGAAGGCGTCGTCCGGGCTGGCCAGGTCCGGGTAGAGGACCTTGGCGGCCGTGCCGATGACGGCGCCGGCGAGGGCGTACGCCAGGCAGTAGGTGCCGGCGACGGTGCCGCCCCACTTCGCCGTCCGGTCGTTGCGGGCGGTGAAGACGCGCTGCCAGATGTCCTGGCCGATCAGCATGCCGAAGGTGTAGATCAGCACGTAGGTGAAGATGGTCTCGCCGCCGATGCCCAGCGGGTCGAAGTAGGTGGTGGGCAGCTTGGCCTTCATCTCGTCGAAGCCGCCCGCCCTGATCACCGCGATGGGCAGCAGCAGGAGCAGCACGCCGATCGTCTTCACCACGAACTGCACCATGTCGGTGAGCGTGATCGACCACATACCGCCGAGCGTCGAGTACGCGACGACGATCGAGCCGCCGAGGACGATCGCGAGGGTCCGGTTCATGTCGAACAGGACGTCGAAGATCGTGGCGTAGGCGATGGTCGAGGTGACGGCGAGCATGAGGGTGTACGCCCACATGACCAGGCCCGAGATGACGCCCGCCCGGCCGCCGTAGCGCAGGTCCAGCATCTCGGAGACGGTGTAGACCTTCAGGCGGGCGATACGGGCGGAGAAGAAGACGGACAGGGCGAGGAGTCCGAGGCCGATGGTGAAGACCATCCAGGCGCCGGAGAGTCCGTACTGGTAGCCCAGCCCGACCCCGCCGATGGTGGAGGCGCCGCCGAGCACGATGGCGGCCATGGTGCCGGAGTACATGGCAGGGCCGAGACGGCGGCCCGCCACGAGGAAGTCGCTCTTGGACTTGGCGCGGCGCATGCCCCACCAGCCCATGGCCAGCATGCCGGCCAGATAGACGACGATCACTGTGTAGTCGACGGCCATGCGGGGCCCTCCTTCGCGCTTCGGTCGGTGGCGTGTCGTGCGGGTACGGGGGACGGCCGGCCGCGGTGCGCGGGGACATACGCCGGTACCCGCGGCGGCCGGTCGGCACTGACACTAGGTGGCCGGAAAGCGACGGCGAAGTGTACGTTTCCTCCACCTGAACCGTCTCGGAAGGAGGAAACGCACACCATGCCGGACACTTCCGCACCGGCGGTCCCGCCCACGCCGCCCGTCACGCTGTCGGCGCTGCTGGCCCGGGAGGGCCTGGCCCTGCGGCAGATCGCGGGGCCGTCGGACCCGGATCTGGTGATCCACTGGGTGCACACCTCCGAGATGGCGGACCCCTACCCGTACCTGCTGGGCGGCGAGCTGCTGCTGTCCGCCGGTGTGCACGTCCCGCGGACGGTGGCCCCGGGCGGGGGTCCCGCCGGCACGGACGAGGCCGAGGGGTGGGAGGAGTACTTCGACGACTACGTCTCACGGATCGTGGCGGCGGGCGGCGCGGCCCTCGGTTTCGGGCTGGCGCCGGTGCACGACACGGTGCCGCGGGCGCTGGTGGCGGCCTGCGAGGCGCACGCGCTGCCGCTTCTGGAGGTGCCCCCGCAGACCACGTTCTCGGGCGTGGCCCGCGCGGTCTGGCAGCTCATGGCCCAGTCCCGGCTGGCCGAACTGCGCCGGATCACGGAGGCCCAGCAGAGCCTGGCCGCAGCCGCCTCCCGCACGGACCCGGTGCCCTCGGTGCTGCGCCGGCTGGCCCAGCGGGTGAGCGGCTGGACGGTGCTGTACGGGCCGGACGGGACGGAACTCGCCACGGCGGGCCGCCTGCCCGTGGCCGCGGCGGCCGGGGGCCCGACGGCCACGGCGGCAGCGCCCGGGGGCACGGTGGACCGGCACAGCGCAGCCGGAGCCGGCGCGACGACCGAAGGCGGCACCAGCGGCGGCATCAAGGGCGCGGGAGCCGCGGATCCGGTGCGGCCGGCGCTCGCCGGGCTCGCGCGGGTGGTCACCAGCCGGCTGTCCACCACCGCCACCGACACCACCGCCGGCGTCCATCTCGCGGCCTACGCCCTCGGCACCGGTCAGGGCTTCGTGCTCGGGGTCGCGACCCCGCGCCGCGACCCCGCCGACCACACCGTCGCCTCGGTGGCGGCCGTGCTGCTCTCCCTCCTGACCGGCGAGCACCAGAGCGGCACCGGCGCGGCCCGTTGCTCGGCACTGGTACGTCTGCTGCTGGGCGGCACGCCGGAGACGGTCGCCCCGCTGCTGGGCGCCGAGCGCGGTCGGGTCGTGCACGCCCTCCCGGACGGGCAGACCGCCGGGCCGGTGGCCGCCTCCGCACTGGGCGCGGCGCTCGGTTCCGCGCTGGTCGATCTCTCCGACGGCGTGGTGCGGGTCCTGGTGCCCGACGACCGGGAGCCCCCCGGGCAGCCCGGCTGGACGCTGGGCGTGAGCGCGCCCGCCGCCGCGCGCGACTGGCCGGTCGCCGACGTCCAGGCGGCCCGCGCCCTGGCCCGCGCGCGGGCCACCCGCGTTCCGCTGGTGCGCCACGGCGACCGCCCCGGGCTCGCGGAACTGGTCCCGCACGACGAGGCAATCGCCCACGCCCGCGCGCTGCTGGCGCCGGTCGCCGGTACCCCCGCCCTCACCGAGACCCTACGCGCCTGGCTTTCCCTGCACGGCAGTTGGGACCGTACGGCGGTGGCCCTCACAGTGCACCGCAACACCGTGCGGCAGCGGATCGCCCGGTGCGCGGCGCTGTTGGACGCGGATCTGGACGACCCGGACGTACGGATGGAGCTGTGGTTCGCGCTGAAACAGCGGTGACGCACGGGCCTTGACGGCGGGCAGGGACCCTGGTGAGTGACGCATGTCCCAGCGTGCGGGACGTCGGGTGCGCACCCGGCCCGCTGCCTCACAATGGGGACCATGCCGATACCCGGGACACCCAGCCGCGCCGAACTCGTCGACCACCTCGTACGGACGCGCATCGCGGGGGACGTCGCCACCCCCCGTGAGAACAACCTCTCCCACTACCGCAAGCTGGCGAACGGCGACCGCAACTACTGGCTCGGGCTGGAGCTCGGTGACCGCTGGAGCGACGAGCAGGACGTGCTCGCGGTGATGGCGGAGCGGGTGGGCGTCAACGACGACGCCGCGTACCGGTACGGTCAGGACACCATCGACCCCGAGCTGACCGTCGCCGCCCTGGAGCGGCTGGCGGGCCGGTTGCGCAAGGCGGCCGAGGGCCGGCAGCGGGTGCTGCTCGCCACCGGTCATCCGGGCGGCCTGCTCGACGTGCACCGGGCCACCGCCGCCGCGCTGCGGGCCGCGGGCTGTGACATCGTCGTCATCCCGGACCTGTTGCAGACCGACGAGGGCTACGTCATGCAGTTCGCGGACGTGGCGGTGCTGGAGCACGGCGCCACCCTGTGGCACACCCACTCCGGGGAGCCGATGCGCGCGATCCTCACCGCGCTGGAGCGCGAGAAGCGTCCGCTGCCCGATCTGGTCGTCGCCGACCACGGCTGGGCGGGCTACGCGGGGCAGCACGGCATCGACTCCGTCGGTTACGCCGACTGCAACGACCCGGCGCTCTTCCTCGCCGAGGCGGAGGGCACCCTCCAGGTGGCGGTACCGCTGGACGACCATGTGCTCAGCCCGCGCTACTACGACCCGATGACGGCGTTTCTGCTGGCGGAGGCCGGACTGGCCTGAGCCGGCGGCGGCCCGGTCGGGTACGGCCCACCGGCACCGAAGCGGGCCGTGCGACGCCGCGATGCGCGGCCCCGGGGAGCGGGGCCGCGCATCGCGCGTTCACCTGGCCCGGGTCGGACCGGTGTGGTCAGCGGTAGCCTCCCCAGTCGCCCCAGTTACCCCAGTTGTTGTTCCAGTTACCCCAGTTGTTGTTCCAATTGCCCCAGTTGTTGCCCCAGTTGTTGTTCCAGTTGCCCCAGTTGTTGTTCCAGCCGCGCCAACCGCTGTAGCCGAAGCTGTAGCCGCAGTTGCCGTTGTTCCACCAGCGGCCGTAGCCGGCGTAGTCGTAGCAGTAGCGGTTGTGGCTGGGAGCGTGGCCGGGGGCCTGGCTCGGGGTGGCCGCCGAGGCGGTACCCGCCGCGCCGATCGCGGCACCACCGGCCAGAAGCAGACCGGCTGCGGACGCCGCGAAGAGGCGCCTCACTCGTTGGGCTCGCATGGAAAAACCTCGTTCCATCGTTTCTCGCGGTCCGGGGGAACGCGCGAGGCTGATGGCCGCTGCCACAGGGGCGAAGCGCTGCGGCGCGGTCTCGGGATCACCGCGTATTCAGGAGAGGTACGCGCGGGGCCGCCGACGCCTTCGGGTCGTGAGGGGGTCGTCCGGTACGGGTTTCACGCGCGCGTCACCGCGGACGCGGGCCGTCCGGCCGGAAAACCGCCTCGGCCGGTCGTGCCGTGTCCTGCGGCGTTCAATAAACGAGCCTAGTCCTGCACCCGCGACTCGTCACCTCGGGCGACGACCCGGCGCACGGGGCCCGGCGTCGGGTCCAGGTACACCCGGCTCACCACCGGGAAGGCCGCCCGCAGTCGCTGCTCGGCCCGCTCGCAGGCCCGCTCGATCTGGGCCGCGCTCGACGTGTCCCGCAAGTCGACCTTGGCGGCGACCAGGGCCTCCCGCGGCCCCTGCACCAGGGTCGTCAGTTCCAGTACGGCCTCGATGTGTTCGATCGCCAGCAGCTCCTCGCGGATGCGCAGCCGCACGGGCTCGGGCAGCGGCCGGCCGATGAGGAGTTCGGCGTTGGAGCGGCCCAGGATCCAGGCGACGCACAGCAGGAGCAGGCCGATCAGCAGGGACGCGACGCCGTCCCAGACGCCGGAGCCGGTGAGCTGCCCGCCGAGCAGTCCGCCGGCCGCGAGGACGAGGCCGACGAGGGCGGCGGAGTCCTCCATGACGACCGCCTTCACGGCGGTGTCGGGGGTCCGGCGCAGATAGCGCCGGAAGGGGGTCCCGGTGCGCTCCGCCTCGCCGCGGGCCTGCCGGACGCCGGTGCGCAGGGAGAAGCCCTCCAGCAGGAAGGCGACGGCGAGGACCACGTAGGACACGAGCGGGTCGCCGAGGTCCTCGCCGTCGACCAGGGTGTGGAGGCCGTCGTAGAACGAGAAGACGGCGCCGCCGACGAAGGTGGCGACGGCGGCCAGCATCGCCCAGATGTAACGCTCGGCGCCGTAGCCGAGGGGATGGTCCTCGTCGGCCGGTTTCCCGCTGCGTTTGAGCGCGGTCAGCAGCAGCACCTCGGTGACCGTGTCGGCGACCGAGTGCGCTGCCTCGGAGAGCATCGCGCTGGACCCGCTGATCACGCCGGCGACCGCCTTGGCGAGCGCGACCCCGAGATTGGCGAGAGCGGCCACGATCACCGTGAAGACGCTCTCGCCGTCGTGTGCTGCTGGTGCTTTCCCCTCGGCCATGCCCCTCAGTGTTCCCGAGGGACGCGGACCACGCCTTCCTGGATCACCGAGATGGCCAGCCGGCCGTCCTGGGTGTAGATCCGCGCCTGGCCGAGGCCCCGGCCGCCGTACGCGGACGGCGACTCCTGGTCGTACAGGAGCCATTCGTCGGCGCGGAACGGGCGGTGGAACCACATGGCGTGGTCCAGGGAGGCCCCGACGACGTCGCCCACCGCCCAGCCGCCGCGGCCGTGCGCGAGCAGGACGGAGTCGAGGAGCGTCATGTCGGAGACGTAGGTGGCGAGGACGACGTGCAGCAGCGGTTCGTCGATGGCGCCTTCGAGCTTGCCGTTGGTGCGGAACCACACCTGGGAGTGCGGCTCGCGCGGCTCGCCGAACTTCCCGTAGGGCGGTTCGTCCACGTAGCGCAGGTCGATCGCCTCGCGCGCCTCCAGGAACCGCTCCACCACCTCGGCGTCGAGGTGGTCGTAGCCCCGCAGCCGCTCCTGGGAGGTGGGCAGGGTGACGGGGTCGGGCGCGGCGGGCATCGGGGCCTGGTGGTCGAGTCCGTCCTCGTACGTCTGGAAGGACGCCGACAGGCCGAAGATCGGCTTGCCGTGCTGGACGGCGACGACCCGGCGGGTGGTGAACGAGGCGCCGTCGCGGATGCGGTCGACGTTGTAGACGATGGGCGCGCCCGGGTCGCCCATCCGCAGGAAGTACGCGTGCAGGGAGTGGGCGAGGCGGTCCGGGGGGACCGTCCGCCCGGCGGCGACCAGCGCCTGCGCCGCGACCTGCCCGCCGAAGACGCGCGGGACGACGGCGGACCGGGACCGGCCGCGGAAGATGTTCTCCTCGATCTGCTCGAGGTCGAGCAGATCGAGGAGAGACTGAAGTGCCTGACTCATGCAGCCATTTCTACCGGCGGGGAGTTGCGCGGACCTTACAGACCCATGTCCTTGGCGATGATCGACTTCATGATCTCGCTGGTGCCGCCGTAGATGCGGTTGACGCGGTTGTCCGCGTACAGGCGGGCGATCGGGTACTCGTTCATGAAGCCGTAGCCGCCGTGGAGCTGGAGGCAGCGGTCGATGACGCGGTGGGCGACCTCGGTGGCGAACAGCTTGGCGCTGGCGGCCTCGGCGGGGGTCAGCTCACCGGCGTCGAGGGCCTCCGTGGCGCGGTCGACGACGGCCTCGGCCGCGTCCACCTCGGCCTGGCAGGCGGCCAGTTCGAACTTGGTGTTCTGGAAGGACGCCACGGTCTGCCCGAAGACGGTGCGCTCCTTGACGTACTCCTTGGCGAACCGGACGGCGGCCTTGGCCTGCGCGTAGGCGCCGAAGGCGATGCCCCAGCGCTCGGAGGCGAGGTTGTGGCCGAGGTAGTAGAAGCCCTTGTTCTCCTCGCCGAGGAGGTCCTCGACGGGGACCTTGACGTCGACGAACGCCAGCTCGGCGGTGTCGGAGGTCTTCAGGCCGAGCTTGTCCAGCTTGCGGCCGATGGAGTAGCCCTCGGCCTTGGTGTCCACCACGAACAGGGAGATGCCGTGGCGGCGGTCCTCGGCGGTGGGCGCGGAGGTACGGGCGCAGACGATCATGCGGTCGGCGTGCACACCGCCGGTGATGAAGGTCTTGGAACCGTTGAGGACGTAGTGCGTGCCGTCCTCGGAGAGCTTGGCGGTGGTCTTCATGCCCGCGAGGTCGGAGCCGGTGCCCGGCTCGGTCATCGCGATGGCCCACATCTCCTCGCCGGAGGCGAACTTCGGGAGGTAGCGCTTCTTCTGCTCGTCGGTGGCGAGCAGCTTGATGTAGGGCAGGCCGAGCAGCACGTGCACGCCGGAGCCGCCGAAGGTGATGCCCGCGCGGGCGGTCTCCTCGTAGACCACGGCCTCGAACTTGTACGAGTCGATGCCGGCGCCGCCGTACTCCTCGTCGACGCGGATGCCGAAGACGCCCAGCTCGCCGAGCTTGTAGTAGAAGTCGCGGGGCGCCTGGCCGGCCGCGAACCACTCGTCGTAGACGGGGACGACCTCGGCCTCGATGAAGGCGCGCAGGGTCTCCCGGAACGCCTCGTGATCCTCGTTGAACACCGTACGGCGCACGCCGCCACCTCCAGGTCTTTGCCGTCGTCGGCTGTCTAAGCGCTTGCTCAGATCAACCGTACCGGCCGGTAGTGACAGGCGTCGAGGGGATCGGCCGTAACGCTCGTCACGCCCGCGCGGGGGCCTCCGGCTCCTCGGGGCCGGCCGCCGCCCCCAGGGCGCCGCGCGCCATCCGGTGCAGCAGCCGCGCCGTCACCGCGCGCCCCGGCAGGGACCCCGGGCGGCCGAGGTGGGGGGTGGAGTTCAGCAGGCCGAAGACCGAGTGCACCGCCGAGCGGGCGGCCGGCTCGGCCAGCGCCGGATAGACCTCGCGCACCAGCCCGACCCACAGCTCGACGTACTGCCGCTGGAGCTGGCGCACCAGCTTGCGGTCGCTGTCGCGCAGCCGGTCCAGCTCACGGTCGTGCAGGGTGATGAGCGGGCGGTCGTCGAGCGCGAAGTCGATGTGCCCCTCGATGAGCGAGTCGAGGACCACCTCGGCGGACCCGCCGTCCGCCTCCTCCAGGCGCCGGCGCGCGCCGGTCAGCAGCTGACCGCTGATCCCCACCAGCAGCTCCGCGAGCATCGCGTCCTTGCCCGGGAAGTGCCGGTAGAGCCCGGGGCCGCTGATGCCGACCGCGGCACCTATCTCGTCGACTCCGACACCGTGGAAGCCGCGCTCGGCGAACAGCCGGGCGGCCTCCCTGAGGATCTGCTCGCGCCGGGTGGGGGCGTCGGTTCTCGTGGCCATGGAAGCAATTCTAGACAGGGAGGTTAGCGGTCGTTAACCTAAAGGAAATGGTTAACGCTCATTAACAGTCGATCGCTGGGTGAGGGGACCGCAGGATGCAAGAGGCACCGGAGCTGACGAGCGCGGCCGATCCCGCGTCGGAGGCCTGGCAAGCCAACGAGGAGGCGCACCGCGCCCTCGTGGAAGAGCTGCACGCGAAACTGGCCGCGGCCCGGCTGGGGGGCGGTGAGAAGGCACGGGCCAGGCACACCGCGCGCGGGAAGCTGCTGCCGCGGGACCGGGTGGACACCCTCCTGGACCCGGGCTCGCCGTTCCTGGAGCTGGCCCCGCTGGCCGCCGAGGGGATGTACGAGGGACAGGCCCCGGCCGCCGGCGTGATCGCCGGTATCGGGCGGGTGAGCGGCCGGCTCTGCGTGGTCGTCGCCAACGACGCCACCGTCAAGGGCGGCACCTACTACCCGATGACGGTGAAGAAGCACCTGCGCGCGCAGGAGGTGGCGCTGGAGAACCGCCTGCCGTGCATCTACCTCGTGGACTCCGGGGGCGCCTTCCTGCCCATGCAGGACGACGTCTTCCCCGACCGCGAGCACTTCGGGCGGATCTTCTACAACCAGGCGCGGATGTCCGGCGCCGGGATCCCGCAGATCGCCGCCGTGCTCGGCTCGTGCACGGCCGGCGGGGCGTACGTGCCCGCGATGAGCGACGAGGCCGTGATCGTGCGCGACCAGGGCACCATCTTCCTGGGCGGGCCGCCGCTGGTGAAGGCCGCCACCGGAGAGGTCGTCACCGCCGAGGAGCTCGGCGGCGGCGAGGTCCACTCGCGGGTGTCGGGCGTGACCGACCACCTCGCCGAGGACGACGCCCACGCGCTGCGGATCGTGCGGAACATCGCCGCCACCCTGCCCGCGCGCGGCCCGCTGCCCTGGGAGGCCACCACCCCGGTCGAGCCGAAGGTGGACCCCGCCGGGCTGTACGGCGCGGTGCCCGTCGACTCCCGCACCCCCTACGACGTCCGCGAGGTCATCGCGCGCGTGGTCGACGGCTCGCGGTTCGCCGAGTTCAAGTCCGAGTTCGGACAGACCCTGGTCACCGGCTTCGCCCGGATCCACGGCCACCCGGTCGGGATCGTCGCCAACAACGGCATCCTGTTCGCCGAGTCCGCCCAGAAGGGCGCCCACTTCATCGAGCTGTGCGACCAGCGCGGGATCCCGCTGGTGTTCCTCCAGAACATCTCCGGCTTCATGGTGGGCAAGGCCTACGAGGCGGGCGGCATCGCCAAGCACGGCGCCAAGATGGTGACCGCGGTGGCGTGCACCCGGGTGCCGAAGCTGACGGTGGTGGTCGGCGGGTCGTACGGCGCGGGCAACTACTCCATGTGCGGACGGGCGTATTCGCCGCGCTTCCTGTGGATGTGGCCCAACGCCAAGATCTCCGTGATGGGCGGCGAGCAGGCCGCCTCCGTCCTCGCGACCGTCAAGCGGGACCAGCTGGAGGCCCGCGGGGAGTCCTGGCCGCTGGAGGACGAGGAGTCCTTCAAGGACCCGATCCGCGCCCAGTACGAGCGCCAGGGCAACGCCTACTACGCCACGGCCCGGCTCTGGGACGACGGCGTGATCGACCCGATGGAGACCCGGCAGGTGCTGGGCCTGGCCCTGACGGCGTGCGCGGGCGCGCCGCTGGCCGAGCCCGCCTTCGGCGTCTTCCGGATGTGAGGGGACCACAGACCATGTTCGACACAGTCCTTGTGGCCAACCGGGGCGAGATCGCCGTACGCGTCATCCGGACGCTGCGCGCGCTCGGGGTGCGCTCGGTGGCCGTCTTCTCCGACGCCGACGCGGACGCCCGGCACGTGCGCGAGGCCGACACGGCCGTACGGATCGGGCCGCCGTCCGCGGCCGAGAGCTATCTGTCGGTGGAGCGGCTGCTGGAGGCCGCCGCCCGCAGCGGAGCCCAGGCCGTGCACCCCGGGTACGGGTTCCTCGCGGAGAACGCCGGGTTCGCCCGCGCGTGCGCCGAGGCGGGCCTGGCCTTCATCGGCCCTCCGGCGGACGCGATCTCCCTCATGGGCGACAAGATCCGCGCGAAGGAGACGGTGCGGGCCGCGGGCGTCCCGGTCGTGC
Organism: Streptomyces sp. NPDC001443; assembly: GCF_053597355.1. NCBI lineage: Bacteria > Bacillati > Actinomycetota > Actinomycetes > Kitasatosporales > Streptomycetaceae > Streptomyces > Streptomyces sp. NPDC001443. The sequence goes on along the minus strand of NZ_JBSFIA010000001.1, from coordinate 140,989 downwards.
CCGGCTCCAGCGGCAGCGGACTCACCGACGCCGAGCTGGCCGGGGCCGCCCGCGAGATCGGCATGCCGGTGCTGCTGAAGCCGTCGGCGGGCGGCGGCGGCAAGGGCATGCGGCTGGTGCGCGAGGCCTCGGCGCTGGCCGACGAGATCGCCGCCGCCCGCCGCGAGGCCCGCACTTCCTTCGGCGACGACACGCTCCTGGTCGAGCGCTGGATCGACCGGCCCCGGCACATCGAGATCCAGGTCCTGGCCGACGCGCACGGCAACGTGGTGCACCTGGGAGAGCGCGAGTGCTCGCTCCAGCGTCGGCACCAGAAGATCGTCGAGGAGGCGCCGAGCGTGCTTCTGGACGAGGCGACCCGCGCCGCGATGGGCGAGGCCGCCGTCCAGGCCGCCCGCTCCTGCGGCTACCGGGGCGCGGGCACGGTGGAGTTCATCGTCCCCGGCAACGACCCGTCCTCGTACTACTTCATGGAGATGAACACCCGTCTCCAGGTGGAGCACCCGGTCACCGAGCTGATCACGGGCATCGACCTGGTGGAGTGGCAGCTGCGGGTGGCGGCGGGCGAGCCGCTGCCGTACGCCCAGGACGACATCCGGCTGACCGGCCACGCCGTCGAGGCCCGCGTCTGTGCCGAGGACCCCGCGCGCGGGTTCCTCCCCTCCGGCGGCACCGTGCTGCGGCTGGCGGAACCCCAGGGCGACGGGGTGCGCACCGACTCCGGGCTCAGCGAGGGCACCGAGGTCGGCAGCCTCTACGACCCGATGCTGTCCAAGGTCATCGCCTACGGCCCCGACCGCGCCACCGCGCTGCGCAGGCTGCGCGCGGCCCTCGCGGACACGGTCACGCTGGGCGTGCCGACCAACGCGGGGTTCCTGCGCCGGCTGCTGGCCCATCCGGCGGTCGTCGCGGGCGAGCTGGACACCGGCCTGGTCGAGCGGGTGGCGGCGGACCTGGTCCCCACCGATGTGCCCGACGAGGTCTACGAGGCCGCCGCGGCCGTCCGTCTGGACGCGCTGCGTCCCGCCGACGGAGGCTGGACCGACCCCTTCTCGGTGCCGAACGGCTGGCGGCTGGGCGGCCGGCCCCGGCCGGTCGGTTTCCACCTGCGGGTGCAGGACCCGGTGGAGTACGTGCCGCGCGGCACCCACACCGTCACCGAGGACCGGGTCTCCGTGACCCTGGACGGCGTCCGCCACACCTTCCGGCGCGCCGCCGACTGGCTCGGCCGGGACGGCGACGCCTGGCACGTGCGCGACCACGACCCGGTCGCCGCGTCCCTGGACCGCGCCGCGCACGGCGGAGCCGACTCGCTCACCGCGCCCATGCCCGGCACGGTCACCGTGGTGAAGGTGGCCGTCGGCGACGAGGTGACGGCCGGTCAGAGCCTGCTGGTCGTCGAGGCGATGAAGATGGAGCACGTCATCTCCGCCCCGCACGCCGGCACGGTCACCGAGCTGGACGTCCGGCCGGGCAGCACGGTCGCCATGGACCAGGTGCTCGCCGTCGTCGCCCCACACGAGGAGGTGGCGCCGTGACCGCCCCCGGACTGCCCATGGCCGTGCCGGACCCGGAGCTGCCGGCGCGGGTGCGCATCCACGAGGTCGGCGCGCGCGACGGCCTGCAGAACGAGAAGGCGACCGTGCCGACCGAGGTGAAGGCGGAGTTCGTGCGCCGCCTGGCCGACGCGGGCCTGGGCACCGTCGAGGCGACCAGCTTCGTGCACCCGAAGTGGGTGCCCCAGCTCGCCGACGCCGAGCAGCTCTTCCCGCTGGTCGCGGATCTGCCGGTGGAGCTGCCGGTGCTCGTGCCCAACGAGCGGGGGCTGGAGCGCGCCCTGGCGCTGGGCGCGCGCCGCGTCGCCGTGTTCGCCAGCGCCACCGAGTCCTTCGCCAAGGCCAACCTCAACCGGACGGTGGACGAGGCGCTGGCGATGTTCGAGCCGGTCGTCGCGCGGGCCAGGGCCGAGGGCGGACACGTGCGCGGCTACCTCTCCATGTGCTTCGGCGACCCGTGGGAGGGCGCGGTGCCGGTCCCCCAGGTCGTCCGGGTCTGCAAGGCCCTGAGGGACATGGGCTGCGACGAGCTGAGCCTCGGCGACACCATCGGGGTCGCGACCCCGGGCCATGTGCGCGAACTGCTCGTCTCGCTGGACGCGCAGGGCATCCCCGCCGAGGTGCTGGGCGTGCACTTCCACGACACCTACGGCCAGGCACTCGCCAACACCCTGGCCGCGCTCCGGCAGGGCGTCACCACCGTCGACGCCTCCGCCGGAGGTCTCGGCGGCTGCCCCTACGCCAAGTCCGCGACCGGCAACCTCGCCACCGAGGACCTCGTGTGGATGCTGCACGGTCTCGGCATCGACACCGGAGTCGACCTCGGCCGTCTCGTCGCCACGAGCGTGTGGATGGCCGACCGACTGGGCCGACCCAGCCCGTCCCGCACCGTACGAGCCCTCTCCTACCAGGAGCAGTGAACACGATGGACCACAAGCTCTCCCCCGAACTGGAAGAACTCCGCCGCACGGTGGAGGAGTTCGCCCACGACGTCGTGGCACCGAAGATCGGTGACTTCTACGAGCGGCACGAGTTCCCCTACGAGATCGTCCGCGAGATGGGCCGGATGGGCCTGTTCGGGCTGCCGTTCCCGGAGGAGTACGGCGGCATGGGCGGCGACTACCTGGCGCTGGGCATCGCGCTGGAGGAACTGGCCCGGGTGGACTCGTCCGTGGCCATCACCCTGGAGGCGGGCGTCTCGCTGGGGGCCATGCCGATCCACCTCTTCGGCACCGAGGAGCAGAAGCGGGAGTGGCTGCCGCGGCTGTGCGCCGGCGAGATCCTGGGTGCCTTCGGCCTGACCGAGCCGGACGGCGGCTCGGACGCGGGCGCGACCCGTACGACGGCCCGCCTCGACCCCGAGACGGACGAATGGGTCATCAACGGCAGCAAGTGCTTCATCACCAACTCCGGTACGGACATCACGGGTCTGGTGACGGTCACCGCGGTCACCGGCCGCAAGCCGGACGGCAGGCCGCTGATCTCCTCGATCATCGTCCCGTCGGGCACCCCCGGTTTCACGGTCGCGGCGCCCTACTCGAAGGTCGGCTGGAACGCCTCGGACACCCGTGAGCTGTCCTTCGCGGACGTGCGGGTCCCGGCCGCGAACCTGCTGGGCGAACAGGGCCGCGGGTACGCGCAGTTCCTGCGGATCCTGGACGAGGGGCGGATCGCCATCGCGGCCCTGGCCACCGGGCTGGCGCAGGGCTGTGTGGACGAGTCGGTGAAGTACGCCAAGGAGCGGCACGCCTTCGGCCGCCCGATCGGCGCGAACCAGGCCATCCAGTTCAAGGTCGCCGACATGGAGATGCGGGCGCACATGGCCCGCGTCGGCTGGCGCGACGCCGCTTCCCGTCTCGTCGCGGGCGAGCCCTTCAAGAAGGAGGCGGCGGTCGCCAAGCTGTACTCCTCCACCATCGCGGTGGACAACGCCCGCGACGCCACCCAGATCCACGGCGGCTACGGCTTCATGAACGAGTACCCGGTGGCCCGCATGTGGCGCGACTCCAAGATCCTGGAGATCGGCGAGGGCACCAGCGAGGTCCAGCGGATGCTGATCGCACGGGAGTTGGGGCTGGCGGGCTGAACCGCCCTCCGCAGGCCGGGTCGGCGGGCGGGGAGCGCGGGCAGGTCGTCGTCGACCGACGGGGAGCGCGGGCAGGTCGTCGTCGACGGCCTGCCCGTCCGCGTCCGGGCGGGGCACTCGGCCATGGGGCGACATCGGGTCAACTCGCCGCGGAACAGCCGGAGTCGGTCGACACGCCGGGCCCACAGCCCAGACACAGGGTGAAGCGGCGACCCCCACCCCCTGGGACATGAGCTGAGGTTAGGCTAACCTACCTTCGAATTGTCCGGCGGGTGATCCGCCCTGTTCGAAAGCAGCGTAGCCATGCCCAACGCCAGCGCCACCCACCTCTCCCGTCGCGGCATCCTCGCCGCGGGCGGAGCCCTCGGTCTCGGCGCCGTGCTCGCCGCGTGCGGGGACGACGACGCGAAAGACGGCGGTTCGGCCAAGGAGACGGCCGCTGCCGCCAAGTCCGGCCCCTGGACGTTCAAGGACGACCGCGGCACCACGGTGAAGCTGGACAAGATCCCCGCGAACATCGTCGCCTTCACCGGCGTCGGCGCCGCCCTCCACGACTACGGCATCTCGGTCAAGGGCGTCTTCGGCCCCACCAAGACCGCCGACGGCAAGGCCGACGTCCAGGCGGGCGACATGGACGTCAGCAAGGTCACCGTGCTGGGCAACGTCTGGGACGAGTTCAACGTCGAGAAGTACGCGGCCCTGGCGCCGGACGTGCTGATCTCCACGATGTTCGACGACGCCGGCACCCTCTGGTACGTCCCCGAGGCCTCCAAGGACAAGATCGCCAAGCTCGCCCCGAGCGTCGGCGTCTCCGTCTACGACCGCCAGCTCGACAAGCCGCTCCAGCGCGTGTGGGAGCTGGCCGAGTCGCTCGGCGCGGACATGAAGGCCGCCGCGGTCACCGACGCCAAGAAGCGCTTCGAGACGGCCGCCGCCCGGCTGCGCGCGGCCGCCAAGGCCAAGCCCGAGATCAAGGTCATGGCGGGCTCCGCCAGCCAGGAGCTGTTCTACGTCTCCGGCACCAACCTCTCCATCGACCTGGAGTACTTCAAGGCCCTCGGCGTGAACTTCGTCGAGCCCCCGGAGAGCGCCAAGAAGGAGGGCGGCGGCTGGTACGAGAGCCTGAGCTGGGAGAACGTCGACAAGTACCAGGCCGACATCATCATGATGGACGACCGCTCCTCGACCATCCAGCCGGCCGACATCACCGAGGCCACCTGGAAGAAGCTCCCGGCGGTCAAGGCGGGCCAGGTCATCGCGCGTTCGCCCGAGCCGATCCTGTCCTACGCCAAGTGCGTGCCGCTGCTCGACAACCTCGCCGAGGCGCTCGAGAACGCGAAGAAGGTCAGCTGACCGCCCACCCTTCCTGAGCCTCAGGAGCTCCCATGACGACGGCCGTGGCCGCCCCGTTCCGCTTCTTCTCCCTCCGGGTCGTACGGACGAGGCGGCTCGGCCCGTCCCTGGTCCGGATCACCTTCGGCGGGTCCGACCTCACCCACTTCCGCTCTCAGGGGCGCGACCAGAGCCTGTCGCTGTTCCTGCCGCACCCCGGCCAGCACGAGCCCGCGGTCCCGGTCGAGCTCGGTGACAACTGGTGGCAGGGGTGGCGTGAACTCCCCGACGACGTACGGGCGGTGATGCGCTCGTACACCCTGCGCTCACTGCGCAGGGACGCGCTCGGCGACACCGCCGAGATCGACATCGACTTCGTGCTGCACGGCGTGGAGCCGGGCGCGGCCGCCCCCGCGGGCCCCGCCTCCCGCTGGGCGTCGCGGGCGGCCGCGGGCGACCGCGTCCGGCTGCTCGGCCCGGCGGTCGCCGACAACCGCGCGATCCGCTTCCGCCCGCCCGAGGACACCGATCTGGTGCTGATCTGGGGGGACGAGACGGCCCTGCCCGCCGTCTCGTCGATCCTGGAGTCCCTCCCGGCCGGCACCCGCGCCCGGGTGTGGCTGGAGGTGCACCACGCGGGCACCGTCCAGGACCTGGCCACACGGGCCGACACCGAGATCACCTGGCTCGTACGGGACGGACACGGCGCCCTGGAGAGTCCCCCGGCTCTCGACGCCCTGCGCGCGGCGGACCTCCCGGCCGCCCGGAACCCGTACGTGTGGATCGCGGGCGAGTCGGACTGCGTGAAGCGGCTGCGCCGACACTTCGTCGGCGAGCGGGGCGTCGACCGGCGCCGGGTCACCTTCGTGGGCTACTGGCGCCAGGGCCTGTCCGAGGAACAGCTGCGCGAGCAGGAGTGAGCCGCCGCGCCCGACCGAGCGGGCCCGGCGACGGCCGTTGCGACCGACAGGGCCCGGTGGCAGGGCAGATGAGGACGCCGGGTCCAAGTGATCGCGGTCACGGGGGAGTCGGCGTTTCGGTCCGGTTAATTAGGTTAGGCTTACCTAAGTTGAAGCCCGGAACCTCGCCGCCTTCTCCCCCTTCTCGTCCCGCACGGACTCTCCCCATCCGGAGGACCCCCACATGCGCTCGCACCTGCTCAATGACCTCACCGCGGAGGACTACCGTCGCTCCGTGACCGAAGGAGTCGAGCGGGTGGCGGCCAAACTCGCCACCACCGAACGGCCGTTCACCGGCGTCACGGCAGACGACCTCGCCCCCCGCATCGAACGGATCGACCTCGACCGGCCGCTGCACGACACCACGGCCGCCCTGGACGAACTCGAAGAGGTCTACCTGCGCGACGCCGTCTACTTCCACCACCCCCGCTACCTCGCCCACCTCAACTGCCCGGTCGTGATCCCGGCCGTGCTCGGCGAGGCGGTCCTGTCCGCCGTCAACTCCTCGCTGGACACCTGGGACCAGTCGGCCGGCGGCACCCTGATCGAGCGCAGGCTCATCGACTGGACGGCCGCCCGGATCGGCCTCGGCCCCTCCGCCGACGGGGTGTTCACCTCCGGCGGCACCCAGTCCAACCTCCAGGCGCTGCTGCTGGCCCGCGAGGAGGCCAAGACCGACAGCCTCGACCGGCTGCGTGTCTTCGCCTCCGAGGCCAGCCACTTCAGCGTCAAGAAGTCCGCGAAACTGCTCGGCCTGGGCGCGGACGCGGTGGTGAGCATCCCCGTCGACCACGACCGGCGGATGCAGACCGTCGCCCTCGCCCACGAGCTGGAGCGGTGCCGCAGGGACGGCCTCGTCCCCATGGCCGTCGTCGCCACCGGCGGCACCACCGACTTCGGCTCCATCGACCCGCTGCCGGAGATCGCCGAACTGTGCCGGCAGTACGGCGTGTGGATGCACGTCGACGCCGCCTACGGCTGCGGTCTGCTCGCCTCGGTGAAGTACCGGGACCGCATCGACGGCATCGAGCGCGCCGACTCGGTCACCGTCGACTACCACAAGTCCTTCTTCCAGCCGGTGAGTTCCTCCGCCGTCCTGGTCCGCGACGCCGCCACGCTGCGGCACGCCACCTACCACGCGGACTACCTCAACCCGCGCCGCATGGTGCAGGAACGCATCCCCAACCAGGTGGACAAGTCCCTCCAGACCACCCGCCGGTTCGACGCGCTCAAGCTGTGGATGACGCTGCGCGTGATGGGCGCCGACGGCATCGGCTCGCTCTTCGACGAGGTCTGCGACCTCGCGGACGAGGGCTGGCGGCTGCTGGCCGCCGACCCGCGCTTCGACGTGGTGGTCCGGCCGTCCCTGTCCACCCTGGTCTTCCGCTACATCCCGGCCGCCGTCACCGACCCGGCCGAGATCGACCGCGCCAACCTGTACGCCCGCAAGGCCCTGTTCGCCTCCGGCGACGCCGTGGTCGCGGGCACCAAGGTCGGCGGCCGCCACTACCTGAAGTTCACCCTGCTCAACCCCGAGACCACCGCGGACGGCATCGCCGCCGTCCTCGACCTGATCGCCGACCACGCCGAGCAGTACCTGGGAGAATCCGTTGACCGCGCTTCCTGAGTCCCGACCGAGGACCTACGACTTCGTGGGGATCGGGCTCGGCCCCTTCAACCTCGGCCTGGCCTGTCTCACCGAACCGATCGCCGGACTCGACGGCGTCTTCCTGGAGACGAAGCCCGACTTCGAGTGGCACGCGGGGATGTTCCTCGACGGCGCCCACCTCCAGACGCCGTTCATGTCGGACCTGGTCACCCTCGCCGACCCGACCTCCCCGTACTCCTTCCTGAACTACCTCAAGGAGCGCGGCCGGCTCTACTCGTTCTACATCCGCGAGAACTTCTACCCGCTGCGGGTCGAGTACGACGACTACTGCCGCTGGGCCGCCGGCAAGCTGAGCAGCATCCGCTTCGGCACGACGGTCGAGACGGTGACGTACGACGACGCGGACGAGCACTACGTCGTGACGACCACCGCGGGCGACACCTACCGCGCCCGCCACCTGGTGCTGGGCACCGGCACCTCGCCGCACCTGCCCGACGCCTGCCGGGACCTGGGCGGCGACTTCATCCACAACTCCCGCTACCTGGAACACAAGGCGCGGTTGCAGCGCAAGGAGTCGATCACCCTGGTCGGCAGCGGCCAGTCGGCCGCCGAGATCTACCAGGACCTCCTCGCCGAGATCGACGTGCACGGCTACCGGCTGAACTGGGTCACGCGCTCACCGCGCTTCTTCCCGCTGGAGTACACCAAGCTCACGCTGGAGATGACCTCCCCGGAGTACGTCGACTACTTCCGCGAGCTGCCCGAGGACACCCGCTACCGGCTCACCGCCGAGCAGAAGGGCCTGTTCAAGGGCATCGACGGCGACCTGATCGACGAGATCTTCGACCTGCTGTACCAGAAGAACCTCGGCGGCCCGGTCCCCACCCGGCTGCTCACCAACTCGGCCCTGACCGGCGCCCGGCACGACGACGGCACGTACACCCTGACGCTGCGCCAGGAGGAGCAGGGCAAGGACTACGAGCTGCGCAGCCAGGGCCTGATCCTGGCCACCGGCTACGCCTACACGGAGCCGGAGTTCCTCGCCCCGGTCCGCGACCGGCTGCGCTACGACGGGCACGGCAACTTCGACGTGGGCCGCAACTACGCGATCGACGTGACGGGCCGGGGCGTCTTCCTCCAGAACGGCGCCGTCCACACGCACAGCATCACCTCGCCCGATCTGGGCATGGGCCCGTACCGCAACACCTACATCATCCGTGAGCTGCTCGGCACCGAGTACTACCCGGTCGAGAAGAAGATCGCGTTCCAGGAGTTCTCCGTATGACCGCCGACCACACCCCCCGCACCGGCATCGGGACGTTCACCGTCCGCCCGCTCGACCCGCTGGCCGACGCCGAGCTGCTGCACGGCTGGGTCACCCACCCCAAGGCGGCCTTCTGGATGATGCAGGACGCGAAACCGGAGGACGTCGAGCGGGCGTACATGGAGATGGCGGCGGACGAGCACCACCACGCGCTGCTGGGCCTGCACGACGGCGTGCCGGCCTTCCTGATGGAGCGGTACGACCCCGCCCACCGCGAGCTGGTCGGCCTGTACGAGCCGCTCCCCGGTGACGTCGGCATGCACTTCCTCGTCGCCCCGACGGACACGCCCGTGCACGGCTTCACCCGTGCGGTGATCACCGCCGTGATGGCGCACCTCTTCGCCGACCCGGCGACCGCCCGGGTCGTGGTGGAACCCGACGTCGGCAACAAGGCCGTGCACGCCCTCAACGAGGCGGTCGGATTTGAACCCGACCGCGAGATCGAGAAGCCGGAGAAGACGGCGTTGCTGAGCTTCTGCACCCGCGCGCAGTTCGAGAAGGCGGTGGCCGCATGACCCTCGCCGACTCCGTGGCCCACCTCTCCCCCGAGCGCTGGGAGCAGGCCAACCGTCTGTTGGTCCGCAAGGCCCTCGCCGAGTTCGCGCACGAACGGCTGATCAGCCCCGAGCCGGACGGCGAGGGGTACGCCGTGCGCAGCGACGACGGCCAGACCGTCTACCGGTTCACGGCCGTCCGCCGCGCCCTCGACCACTGGCAGGTGGCCGCCGACTCCATCACCCGTCACCGCGACGGCGCCGAACTTCCCCTGGCCGCACTGGACTTCTTCATCGAGCTGAAGAAGTCCCTGGGACTGAGCGACGAGATCCTGCCGGTGTACCTGGAGGAGATCTCCTCCACCCTCTCCGGCACCTGCTACAAGCTCACCAAGCCGCAGATCCCCTCGGCCGAGCTGGCCCGCGCCGGCTTCCAGGCGATCGAGACCGGCATGACCGAGGGCCACCCCTGCTTCGTCGCCAACAACGGGCGGCTCGGCTTCGGCGTCCACGAGTACCTGTCGTACGCGCCCGAGACGGCGAGCCCGGTACGGCTGGTGTGGCTGGCCGCGCACCGCTCGCGGGCCGCGTTCACGGCGGGCGTGGGCATCGAGTACGAGTCGTTCGTACGGCAGGAGCTGGGCGAGGAGACCGTCGAGCGCTTCCGCGCCCGGCTGACCGGCCTGGGACTCGAGCCGGCCGACTACCTCTTCATCCCCGTCCACCCCTGGCAGTGGTGGAACAAGCTCACCGTCACCTTCGCCGCCGAGGTCGCCCGCCGGCACCTGGTCTGTCTGGGCGAGGGCGACGACGAGTACCTCGCCCAGCAGTCCATCCGGACCTTCTTCAACTCCTCCCACCCCGAGAAGCACTACGTGAAGACGGCCCTGTCCGTCCTCAACATGGGGTTCATGCGGGGCCTTTCGGCCGCGTACATGGAGGCCACCCCCGCGATCAACGACTGGCTCGCGCAGCTCGTCGACAGCGACCCGGTGCTGCGGTCGAGCGGTCTGTCGATCATCCGCGAGCGGGCCGCCGTGGGCTACCGGCACCTGGAGTACGAGGCGGCCACGGACCGCTACTCGCCGTACCGCAAGATGCTCGCCGCGCTGTGGCGGGAGAGCCCGGTGCCGTCGCTGGCGGAGGGCGAGTCCCTGGCGACCATGGCCAGTCTCGTCCACGTGGACCACGAGGGCGCCTCGGTCGCGGCCGCGCTGATCGAGCGGTCGGGGCTGGCGCCGGCCGAGTGGCTGCGCCGCTATCTGCGGGCCTACTACACCCCGCTGCTGCACAGCTTCTACGCCTACGACCTGGTGTACATGCCGCACGGCGAGAACGTCATCCTGGTCCTGAAGGACGGGGTGGTGCGGCGGGCGATCTACAAGGACATCGCCGAGGAGATCGCCGTCATGGACCCGGACGCGGTGCTGCCGCCCGAGGTGCGGCGCATCCGCGTCGAGGTGCCCGAGGACATGAAGCTGCTGTCGGTCTTCACGGACGTCTTCGACTGCTTCTTCCGCTTCCTCGCCGCGAACCTCGCCACCGAGGGGGTCCTGACGGAGGACGAGTTCTGGGGCACGGTCGCCGAGGTCACCCACGAGTACCAGGAGGCGAACCCCGAACTGGCCGACAGGTTCCGCCAGTACGACCTGTTCGCCCCCGCGTTCGCCCTGTCCTGCCTCAACCGCCTCCAACTGCGCGACAACCGGCAGATGGTGGACCTGGCGGACCCGTCCGGCGCGCTCCAGCTGGCCGGCGACCTGGCGAACCCCCTCGCGGGCCGGTAACGGCCGCGTCGACGGACGGGCACCCCGCGGTACGGTCCCGCGGGGTGCCCGTCTCCCTGCGAGCCGGGACTACTTGGCCCTGCGGGCCACCGTGAAGTGGTCGATGCGGTCGCCGGTCTCGGCGATGCCCTGGACCTTCAGGGTGGCGTAGCGGCCCTTCTGCGCGGGGACGACGTCGACACGCAGGAAGGAGTAGTTCAGGTAGCGCACCCGCGACCAGGTGACGGTCTCGTCGACCTTGCCGTCCTTGGTGTTGATGAAGGAGGCGACGGAGTCGACCTCGTTCGGGTGGCCCTCGTAGGAGTCGGGCGCGGTGAACGCGTACAGGCTGCGGCCCGCCGCGCCCGCAGTGACGTACACGGTGCCCTCGGTGTCCGAGTAGGCCGTCTCGCCGATCGGGAGCTTCTTGACGACCTGGTTGCCCTTGATCACGTCGGTGCGCTCGTACTGGTGGTTGTGGCCGTTGATGACCAGGTCGACCTGGTACTTGTCGAACAGCGGCACCCACTCCTGGCGCACTCCCCCCTCCGAGGCGTGCGCGGTGGAGGTGCAGTACGCGCAGTGGTGGAAGAACACGATGACGAAGTCGATGTCCTTCGAGGCGCGGAACTTCTTCAGCTGCGCCTCGAACCACTTGGTCTGGGTGCCGCCGGAGATGCCGAGGTTGGCCGGGATCTCGAAGGAGACGTCGTTGGGGTCCAGCGAGATGATCGCGGTGTTGCCGTAGACGAAGGAGTAGACGCCCGGGAGGTTCTTGGCGTCCGGGCCGTTGTCCGGGAGGGTCCAGCGGGCCTCCTCGCCACCGTAGCCGTTGGGTGAGTACCAGGCCTCCATGTCGTGGTTGCCGTACGAGACCATCCACGGGATCTGCTTGGCGACCGACTCGGTCTGGTAGAGGAACTGGTCCCAGGTGCGCGAGTCGAACCCGGTGTCGGTGGTCTTGCCCTGGCCGGCCGGGTCGCCGTAGGCGATGTCGCCCGCGTGCAGGTGGAAGGCCGGGTTCTGGCCGAGGATCAGGCTGTCGTTGGCCAGCGCGTGGTAGCTGACGCCCTGGTCGCCGAAGGCGGTGAAGGTGAACGGCTCCTTGCGGTCGGGCGCGGTGGTGAAGGTGCCCAGGGTGCCCGCCAGGTGCGCCGCGGCCGGGTCGAAGCCCTGGTGGCCGACGCCGTAGTAGTACGTACGGCCCGGGCGCAGGTGGGTGAGCTTGGCGTGCAGGTAGTACTGGCTGTGGTCGCCGCTCGCGCCGACACCGGCCGGGGTGTAGAGGGTGCGGACCTCGGCCTCGATCTTGCGCGAGAGGTCCCAGGGGTGGGCGCCGATCCGGATGAACGGCTTCTTCACCGCGACCGGGACCTGCCACGAGACCGTCATCTCGGTGCTCGGGTCGTTGCCGTAGGCGAGGTGGCGGCCGAAGGGGGCGACGAGGGCGCCGTCGACCGTCTCGGTCGCGGGCGCGGTGGACTGGGTGGGTACGGCGGCCTGGGCGGTGGCACCCGGCACGAACGCGCCACCCACGACGGCGCCCACGGTGACCGCGCCGCCTCTGATCATCGTGCGCCTGGAGAATCTGGCGCGCAGGTATTCGTGCTGTTCGGCCATGCTCATGCGCTCGGCCAGCTGCTCGGGTACGCCCATGCGAGGAATGTCCATGGCGTCTGAAACTCGTCCCCCAAGGCAACGGACCGCAGGACTCAGGATGGACAGCCGACGAACAGCGCCTCATAAGAGATTCAACACGGCTCTGCCCGAAATCGGGCAGGATTCTTGCGGATCTACCGTCGGTACCCCAGGATCTACCGAGTGCACGACGAACTCGTTGATCACCTGACCCGGTCCACGCCCCTCAACCGGGGTGAGGCCCTGCGGGTGGTCCAGGACGTGCTCGCCTATTTCGACGAGACGACCGAGGACTACGTCCGTCGCCGCCACCGCGAGCTCCAGGCCCAGGGCCTGGTGAACGCGACGATCTTCGAACGGATCGAGGCGGACCTGAAATACCGGGCGGTGTCGCCGCCGGAGCTCTCGCTCCGGCAGCTGCGCCGCATGGTCTACGGCTGAGGAATACCTATACATGTGCGGAATTGTCGGATACATCGGTCGGCGTGACGTCGCTCCCCTCCTGCTGGAGGGCCTCCAGCGTCTGGAGTACCGCGGCTACGACTCCGCGGGCATCGTCGTCACCTCGCCGAAGACGCCGGGCCTGAAGCTGGTCAAGGCCAAGGGCCGGGTCCGTGACCTGGAGGCCAAGGTCCCGGCGCGCTTCAAGGGCACCACGGGCATCGCCCACACCCGCTGGGCCACCCACGGCGCCCCGTCCGACATCAACGCGCACCCGCACATGTCGGCCGACAACAAGGTCGCCGTCGTCCACAACGGCATCATCGACAACGCCTCCGACCTGCGCAAGAAGCTCGAGGCCGACGGAGTCGAGTTCCTCTCCGAGACCGACACCGAGGTGCTCACCCACCTCATCGCGCGCTCCCAGCACGAGAAGCTGGAGGACAAGGTCCGCGAGGCGCTGCGGGTGGTCGAGGGCACCTACGGCATCGCCGTGATGCACGCCGACTTCAACGACCGCATCGTGGTGGCCCGCAACGGCTCCCCGGTCGTCCTCGGCATCGGCGAGAAGGAGATGTTCGTCGCCTCGGACATCGCCGCCCTGGTCGCCCACACCCGCCAGATAGTCACGCTGGACGACGGCGAGATGGCCACCCTCAAGGCCGACGACTTCCGGACGTACACCACCGAGGGCACCCGCACCACGGCCGAGCCGACCATCGTGGAGTGGGAGGCCGCGTCGTACGACATGGGCGGCCACGACACGTACATGCACAAGGAGATCTTCGAGCAGGCCGACGCCGTGGACCGCGTGCTGCGCGGCCGCATCGACGACCGGTTCTCCACCGTCCACCTCGGCGGCCTGAACCTGGACGCCCGCGAGGCGCGCCAGATCCGCCGCGTGAAGATCCTCGGCTGCGGCACCTCGTACCACGCGGGCATGATCGGCGCCCAGATGATCGAGGAGCTGGCACGCATCCCTGCGGACGCCGAGCCGGCCTCGGAGTTCCGCTACCGCAACGCCGTCGTCGACCCCGACACGCTGTACATCGCCGTCTCGCAGTCCGGTGAGACGTACGACGTGCTGGCGGCCGTCCAGGAGCTCAAGCGCAAGGGCGCCCGCGTCCTCGGCGTGGTCAACGTGGTCGGTTCGGCGATCGCCCGCGAGGCGGACGGCGGCGTCTACGTGCACGCGGGCCCCGAGGTCTGCGTGGTCTCCACCAAGTGCTTCACCAACACCACGGTCGCCTTCGCGCTGCTCGCGCTGCACCTGGGCCGCACCCGCGACCTGTCGGTGCGCGACGGCAAGCGGATCATCGAGGGCCTGCGCAAGCTGCCCGCGCAGATCACCGAGATCCTGGAGCAGGAGGCGGAGATCCAGAAGCTGGCCGAGGAGTACGCCGAGGCCCGCTCGATGCTCTTCATCGGCCGCGTCCGGGGCTACCCGGTGGCCCGTGAGGCCTCGTTGAAGCTCAAGGAGGTCTCCTACATCCACGCGGAGGCCTACCCGGCCTCCGAGCTCAAGCACGGTCCGCTCGCCCTCATCGAGCCGGCGCTGCCCACCGTCGCGATCGTCCCCGACGACGACCTGCTGGAGAAGAACCGCGCGGCCCTGGAGGAGATCAAGGCCCGCAGCGGCCGGATCCTCGCGGTCGCGCACCGGGAGCAGGAGAAGGCCGACCAGACGATCGTCGTGCCGAAGAACGAGGACGAGCTGGACCCGATCCTGATGGGCATCCCGCTCCAGCTCCTCGCCTACCACACGGCGAAGGCCCTGGGCCGGGACATCGACAAGCCGCGCAACCTCGCCAAGTCGGTGACGGTGGAGTAGGACTCCCGCTCCTCGCGTGTTCCTCGCGCAGTGACATGAACGACCCCCTGTGAGCCACCTGCACAGGGGGTCGTTCCTTCAAAGGGGCCGGGGCCGCCCGGTGCCCCGGCCCGCGCCTGCCTCAGCCGGTGGCCGTCACCCCCCGGCCGGCGGCGCGTCCGGGAAGTGCCGTGGGCCAGTGGGCCAGGGCCGCGGTCGCCGCGTACCAGGCCACCGCTCCGGCGGCCACGGCGAACCAGCCGCCGGCCTTGGCCAGGCCGCCGCTGCCGTTGAAGGCGGCGATGGCCAGCAGCAGGAGCGAGACGAAGAACAGCCCGTAGGTGCCCTGGCCGAGCTGGTCACCACCCGCGAGGGTGAGGCTGAGCGCCACCAGGGCGAAGAGCAGCAGGAAGAGTCCCGCGGCGTTGTCGGAGGCCTGGGCGCCGGCCGAGACGGCCCAGGTGAACCAGAGTGCGCCGAGGACGGTGTAGGCGGTGCCGTTCGCCGTGTCGCGGTCGCGCAGGGCGAGCAGCCCGGCGAGGAACAGGGCGACTCCGCCGACGTAGTGGGCGAGGGTCACGGCGTCTGCCGCCGTCACACCGTCGATCAGGTCCGTGTAGCCGAGTCCGAACGCCAACAGGGTTATTCCCAGGGCGAGTCGGCCGAAGATCGTGGTGGTGGTGCTTCCCGCAGAGACGTCGTTGTCCACGGCGGGCTCCCTTCATGCATGTGCGTTGCGCGGTGAGCGATATATGCCCTTCACAAAGGCACAAACACTTACTACGCGCGAGTAGATTCGCGCTGCGCACCAAGGGAGTTGAGCCGGTCCGCCGGGCATCCCGCCTGCGGACGCGGGGAGTTACGGAATGACGATGACGGGCCGCTTGGCCCGCTTGGCGAGCCGTCCGGCGACCGAGCCGAAGATCCGGCCGACGATGCCGTGCGTGGAGCCGACGACGATCGCGTCGGCCTCGTACTCCCGCCCCACCTCTTCGAGTTCGTGGCAGATGTCGCCGCCGCGCTCGACCAGGATCCAGGGCACCTCCGCGAGGTACTCCGCGCAGGCGAGTTCCAGACCGAGCACCTCGGTGCGGTGGTCCGGCACGTCCACGAAGACGGGCGGTTCGCAGCCGGCCCACACCGTGGTCGGCAGCCGGTTGGCGACATGGACGATGATCAGGCCCGACCGGGAGCGGTGGGCCATGCCGATGGCGTACGCGAGGGCCCGCTCACTGGACGTGGAGCCGTCGAAGCCGACGACCACGCCGTGCTTGAAGGCGGGGTCGCACGCGTGGCGTTGCTCTTCCGCCGCAAGGGGCTCGGCCGCCGTGGGATCGGCGACGGGCCGCTTGCGGTCCGCGGGTTCGAAGAATTCGTGACCGGCCATGAGTGTCTCGGCGTTCAGATCCTCGTGGGTGGGGACGACGGCGGTGGGACGGAGGTGTGTCCGGGAATCATCTTCCCAACCCCATACCCCAAGGGTACGGCGGCACTCCTCCTTCGCCCAGATCCCGCGCGCGCTCCGTTGCGGGTTCCCCGGAGCATGCACGAGGGAGCGCCCGTGACGCAATGGTTGCTGCCCCGTACAGGCGGTTCACACAGGATTCGACCGGATTCACTTGACGACCCTGGTGACCGAGCGACCGGGCGGACGTTGAACCCGCGTGAACGACCGCCACAGGGAGCACGCGATGCCCTCATCCCGCACCGGCCCCGAGGCCGGGCGCACCGCCGCGCCGGCCCCGGACACGGCGACCGACGTGGTCCGCTGGGCCGCCTTCAGTTGCGTGCTGGTCCCGGTGGTGCTGCTCTGGTACGGCTCCTCGCTCGCCGGCGCCACCGGCACGGCGCTCGGTCTCGCGGCCGTCACGGCCGCGTGCCGCACCCTGTTGCGCCGGTCCGAACGCGGCGCGGCCCTGCTGCGGGCCGCGGAGGCCGCACCGTCCGCGACCCGCGGACGGCGTCACAGGGTCGGATCGGGGGCACACGGAGGCGGCCGCCGCCCGGGCGGAAGTACACCGGTCGGCTGACCGGTTTTTATGCACGCGAGCGCTTGTTTTCAGCCAACTTCTCGCCCCTGCGCATCCCTTGCCCCGAACACCCCCCTCCCCCGGTGCGACCTGCACGGATAGGGCCTCGGAGACCCTGTGCACCCTACGGGGATTGGCCACTGCCACGAGGCGCACTTCCCTGCACGCCCCACGAGTGCAACGCTTCGTGATCGAATGCTTCACGCCAAGTTGCCATGTCGACAATGTGCCCAGTGGTGAACTGGTCACGACGGCACCGGGCGACACAGTAGATTCGATCTTGACTGTTACGGCGGGGGACTCGTGCAGGACCGAGGGGAAACGTGTTGGAGCGACAGACCCGAAGGGAACAGGGAGCCGCGACCACCGAGGGGGGCTTAGCAGTATGAGCCACGACTCCGCTGCCGCGCCGGAAGCCGCGGCCCGGAAGCTTTCCGGGCGACGCCGCAAGGAGATCGTTGCGGTGCTGCTGTTCAGCGGCGGCCCCATCTTCGAGAGTTCCATACCGCTGTCGGTGTTCGGGATCGACCGCCAGGACGCCGGCGTACCACGCTACCGACTGCTGGTGAGCGCGGGCGAGGAAGGCCCGCTGCGGACCACAGGGGGCCTGGAACTCACCGCACCACACGGCCTGGAGGCGATCTCCCGGGCGGGCACGGTCGTCGTGCCGGCCTGGCGTTCGATCACCTCGCCGCCGCCGGAGGATGCTCTCGACGCACTGCGCCGGGCGCACGAGGAGGGCGCCCGCATCGTCGGGCTGTGCACCGGCGCCTTCGTCCTGGCGGCCGCGGGCCTGCTGGACGGACGACCGGCCACCACGCACTGGATGTACGCGCCGACGCTGGCCAAGCGCTATCCGTCGGTACACGTGGATCCACGCGAACTCTTCGTCGACGACGGCGATGTGCTGACGTCGGCGGGCACCGCGGCCGGAATCGATCTCTGTCTGCACATCGTGCGGACGGACCACGGCAACGAGGCGGCCGGTGCGCTGGCCCGCCGGCTGGTGGTCCCGCCGCGCCGCAGCGGCGGTCAGGAGCGCTACCTCGACAGGTCTTTGCCGGAGGAGATCGGCGCCGACCCGCTGGCCGAGGTCGTCGCCTGGGCGCTGGAGCACCTCCACGAGCAGTTCGACGTGGAGACCCTCGCGGCGCGCGCGTACATGAGCAGGCGGACGTTCGACCGACGCTTCCGCTCGCTCACCGGCAGCGCTCCGCTCCAGTGGCTGATCACCCAGCGCGTGCTGCAGGCGCAGCGCCTGCTGGAGACGTCGGACTACTCGGTGGACGAGGTCGCGGGCCGCTGCGGCTTCCGCTCGCCGGTGGCGCTGCGGGGGCACTTCCGGCGTCAGCTGGGCTCGTCGCCGGCCGCCTACCGGGCCGCGTACCGGGCCCGGCGTCCGCAGGGCGAGCGGCAGCTGGAGAGCGAGGGCCCGCCGGCCCCGCTCCCGGCGGGCCCGGTGTCCGCGCTGCACCCGGAGGGCGGGCCGGTCCCGCCGCAGACCCGCCGCACACCGGCGGCGGCGCTGGCCGCCTCGGCGTCCGGCGCCGGGGACGGCAGCCGGGAGGCGTACCTGTCGGGCCGGGCGAGCCTGCCCGGCCAGCGCAGCGCGACGTGACGGCGTACGGGACGACGCCCATGGCGACGTCCATGGCGGCGTACGGGACGGCGTACGTGACGATGTGACGTGCGGCACGGGAAGGGGCGGTCAGGGTCGGATCCTCCGGCCCCGGCCGCCCCTTCTCCGTCCCTTCCCCCGCCGACACCCCTCCCGCCCCAGGAGTTCCGCGCCACAAGCTCGCCGCACGACCGGTTCGGCCCACGACGACGCGCCGTAAGGTTAGACACATGAACGATCGCATGGTGTGGATCGACTGCGAGATGACCGGCCTCTCGCTGTCCGACGACGCTCTCATCGAGGTGGCCGCCCTCGTCACCGACTCCGAGCTCAACGTGCTCGGCGACGGTGTGGACATCGTGATCCGTCCGCCGGACTCCGCGCTGGAGACGATGCCGGAGGTGGTGCGCCAGATGCACACCGCGTCGGGCCTGCTCGAGGAGCTGGCCGGCGGCACGACGCTGGCGGACGCCGAGGCACAGGTCCTGGCGTACGTGCGCGAGCACGTCAAGGAACCCGGCAAGGCACCGCTGTGCGGCAACTCGGTCGGCACCGACCGCGGCTTCCTGCTCCGCGACATGCCGGCCCTGGAGAACCACCTCCACTACCGGATCGTCGACGTCAGCTCGGTGAAGGAGCTGGCCCGGCGCTGGTACCCGCGGGCCTACTTCAACAGCCCCGAGAAGAACGGCAACCACCGCGCCCTCGCCGACATCCGCGAGTCCATCGCGGAACTCCGGTACTACCGCGAGGCCGTCTTCGTGCCCCAGCCCGGCCCCGACTCGGACACCGCGAAGGCGATCGCGGCGAAGTACGTCCTGCCTGCTCAGCAGGTGTAGCAGGGGCTCGGGAAGCGCCGCCGTAAAAGGTGTGCGCGAGCACCCCTCAAGACCCTGTACACTTTTTCTCGGCCGGTAGGGGAAACCGAAAAGTCAACCACCGGCCCATGGTGGGTGTAGCTCAGTTGGTAGAGCACCTGGTTGTGGTCCAGGTGGCCGCGGGTTCGAGTCCCGTCACTCACCCTGAAGGTTCAGCGGGTGACCTCCTCACGGAGGTCACCCGCTGACGCGTTTCCGGGAGGCTCACTTCACCGTGCACACCGAACCAGTGCCCACCGAGCCGGTGCCTGCGGAACCAGTCCCTGCCGAGCCCATGCGGGCCGGACTCCTGCGCACGGAATCCATGCGCACCGCCCGTCTCGACCTCGTCCCGCTGCGCGTCGAGCACGCCGGGGACATGGCGGGTGTCCTGTCCGATCCGGCCCTGCACGCCTTCATCGGCGGCTCGCCCGCCACCGCGCAGGCCCTGCGGTCGCGCTACGCACGTCTCGTGGCCGGCTCCCCCGACCCGTCCGTCACCTGGTGCAACTGGGTGCTGCTGCGGCGCCGGGACCCGTGTCCGGTCGGCACCGTCCAGGCCACCGTGACCGGCGGGAGCCTCGCGGAGATCGCCTGGGTCGTCGGCACGCCCTGGCAGGGGCGCGGCTACGCCTCGGAGGCCGCGCGGGCCCTCGTGGCCGGACTGCGCGCACACTCCGTCCGTACGGTCGTCGCCCACATCCACCCGGACCACCGGGCCTCCGCCGCCGTCGCCGCGGCGGCCGGGCTCTCCCCCACCGACGAGGAGCAGGACGGCGAGATCCGCTGGCGGCTGTCCCTGGCGCCTGATCCCGACGCCGTCGGCCCGACGCGCGGCTGACCACGGCCGGCGGGCGGCCACCAGCCCCGGACGCGGTCCGGACGCGGTCCGGACGCGGTCCGAGCGCGGCCACCGGCCGCGGACGAGGGTGCGGACGGCGGTGCGGGTGGCGGTGCGGGTGGCGAGGAGCGGCGGGTGGGGTCCGCCCGGGTCACGAGGACGCGCGGGCCACCAGTTCCGTCGCCAGCACCACCTGGCGTCGCTCCAGGCCCCGGGAGGCCGAGGGACGGCGGTCGGCGATCTCGTTGAGCAGCAGGTCGATCATGGTGCGGCCCATCTCCTGGATGGGCTGGCGGACGCTGGTCAGCGGCGGGTCCATGTGGCGGGCGATGGCCGAGTCGTCGTAGCCGACGAGGGCGACGTCCTCCGGGATGCGCCGGCCCGCCTCGCGCAGCGCCTGGCGGGCACCGGCCGCCGTCACGTCCGAGGCGGCGAAGACCGCGTCCAGGTCGGGGCGCCGGGCGAGGAGCTTCGCCATCGCCCGGCTGCCGCCCTCCTCGGTGAAGTCGCCCGCCTCGATCAGGCCCTCGTCCGGCGCGTGGCCCGCGTCGCGCAGGGCCGCGCGGTAGCCGTCGATACGCCGCTGGGCGCCGTACACGTCGAGCCGGCCGGTGATGTGCGCGACGCGGCCTCGGCCCCGGGACAGCAGATGCTCCACGGCCGAGCGGGCGCCGCCGTAGTTGTCGGAGTCGACCGAGGTGAGCGTCTCAGCCGCCGAGCGCGGGCCGCTGATCACCGCCGGGATCTCCAGCTGGGCGAGCAGGTCGGGCAGCGGGTCGTCGGCGTGCACGGACACCAGCAGGACGCCGTCCACCCGGTGCGCGGCCAGGTACTCGGCGAGCCGCTGCCGCTCCCGGTCGTTGCCCGCGAAGATCAGCAGCAGTTGCATCTCGGTGTCCGACAGCTCGGCCCCGACACCGCGCAGCATGTCCGAGAAGTACGGCTCCGCGAAGAACCGGGTCTCCGGCTCGGGGACGACCAGCGCGATGGCATCGGTTCGGTTGGCGGCGAGGGCGCGGGCCGCGGTGTTCGGGACGTAGCCCAGTTCCGCGACGGCGGCCTCCACGGCCGCGCGGGTCGCGTCACTCACCCGGGGCGAGCCGTTGATCACCCGGGAGACCGTGCCGCGGCCGACACCGGCACGCGCGGCGACCTCTTCGAGGGTCGGCCGCCCGCCGCTCCGGTTCCGAGCTCCGTGGCCTGCCATGCGCTCCGCCCTCCCGTAGTCACCCCGTACCCCACCTCGGCCTGGAATCTAACAGTCCCGCCCGGGAGACGGCCGTGCCCTGCGGGCGCGGGGCCCCGCGGGGCACGTCCGCCGACCGGGCGGAAGCCCCGATCGGGACCTCCCCCGAACCGGACCTCCGCTTGAACCGGACCGAAGCGACCCCGAATCGGATCGAACCAGCCCTGAACCGGACCGAAGCGGCTCCGGGCCGATGCGGCACCGTCCCGGTTCCGGTTCCGGTATCAAACGGAACCTCTAACTCCAGTTAACAGCCCGATAACTGAACGCATCTTCCCGCGCCGACTCCCTTGACACCCCCGCGCGGACCCGCGACTCTTCAACTCATCACCTGTGGGAGCGCTCCCACAGTACCTGACACATACACATCCCGCACGTTCCCCGCCCGAGCCGCAGCGAGAACAACGGGCGCCACCAATGCAGTTGGCCGGGGGGTCGGCACGTCAGGCAACAGGAGGACGCTATGCGCACGAGTACCCGCCGGTCCCGCCGGATGATGGCCTTCACGGTCGTCGCCGCGCTGGCTACGGGGCTGCTGGCCGGTTGTTCCAGCGACTCGGACGACAGCTCGTCGAATTCGAACGGTGGCGGAGACGCCAAGGGCAAGACCACTCTGACGATAGGCACCTTCGGCGTCTTCGGCTACAAGCAGGCCGGCCTCTACGACGAGTACATGAAGCTCCACCCGAACATCTCCATCAAGGAGAACGTCACCACCCGTACCGACGTGTACTGGCCCAAGACCCTCACCCGCCTCCAGGCCGGCTCGGGCACGGACGACATCCAGGCCATCGAGGTCGGCAACATCACCGAGGCCGTCCAGACCCAGGCCGACAAGTTCGTCGACCTCGGCAAGGAGGTCGACAAGTCGCAGTGGCTGGACTGGAAGCTCTCCCAGGCCACCACCAAGGACGGCAAGACCATCGCGCTCGGCACCGACATCGGCCCGATGGCGATCTGCTACCGCAAGGACCTCTTCGAGAAGGCCGGTCTGGAGACCGACCGCACCAAGCTCGCCGCGCAGTGGAAGGGCGACTGGGCCAAGTACGTCGACCTCGGCAAGCAGTACATGAAGAAGGCGCCGAGCGGCACCAAGTTCGTGGACTCCGCCTCCTCGGTCTACAACGCGGCCCTCGGCGGCGAGAGCCAGCGGTACTACGACAAGGACGGCAACGTCATCTGGGACAAGTCCACGGGCGTGAAGAAGTCCTGGAACGCCGCCATGACCGTGGCGACCAGCGACATGTCGGCGAAGCTGAAGCAGTTCGACCCGACGTGGGACCAGGGCTTCGCCAAGGGCTCGTTCGCGACGGTGGCCTGCCCCGCCTGGATGATGGGCTACATCCAGGAGAAGTCCGGTGACGCCGGCAAGGGCAAGTGGGACGTGGCGGCCGCGCCGACCGCGGCCAACTGGGGCGGTTCGTTCATCGGTGTCCCGACGGCCGGCAAGCACCAGAAGGAGGCCATCGAGCTGGCCAAGTGGCTGACCGCGCCCGAGCAGCAGGCGAAGGTCTTCGCCAAGCAGGCGAGCTTCCCGTCGACCCCGTCGGCCTACTCGACCCTGACGCCGGCCGCCGCCACCACGGAGTACTTCTCCAACGCGCCGATCACGCAGATCTTCGGCGACTCGGCGAAGACCATCCCGGTCCAGTACTTCGGCACCAAGGACCAGCCGATCGGCACCGCGATCACCGACGTCGGCATCCTCCAGGTCGAGCAGAAGGGCAAGTCCCCGGCCCAGGGCTGGGACGCGGCAAAGGCTGAGATCAAGGACGTGCTCGGCCAGTGACCAGCTCCAAGCAGGCTCTCGCGCAGACCGCGACGAGCGCCGACGCCGCGCCCGGCTCACAGCCGGGCGCGGCCCGGGGCGCTCAGGGTCGGGGTACGCCGCCGCCGGGCCCGGATTCCTGGCGCAGCCGGCTGTACCGCTGGGACATGAAGGCGGCGCCGTACGCATTCATCTCCCCCTTCTTCATCATCTTCGGGGCCTTCGGCCTCTTCCCGCTGCTCTACACGGCCTGGTACTCGCTGCACAATGTGCAGCTCTCCGGCCTGGACCACCAGACCTGGGCAGGTCTGGACAACTACAAGAACCTGCTGTCCTCGGAGTTCTTCTGGAACGCCCTGGAGAACACCTTCAGCATCGGCGTGATTTCCACGGTGCCGCAGCTGCTGATGGCGCTCGGCCTCGCACACCTGCTCAACTACCGGCTGCGCGGCTCGACCGTGTGGCGGGTCGTGATGCTCACCCCGTACGCCACCTCGGTGGCGGCGGCGACGCTGGTCTTCACGCTGCTGTACTCGTGGGACGGCGGCATGGTCAACTGGCTGCTGCACTTCGTCGGGGTCCACCCGATCAACTGGCGCGAGTCGGACTGGGGTTCGCAGTTCGCCGTGTCCTCGATCGTGATCTGGCGGTGGACCGGCTACAACGCGCTGATCTACCTCGCGGCGATGCAGGCGATCCCCACGGACCTGTACGAGTCGGCCGCGCTCGACGGCGCCGGTCGCTGGCAGCAGTTCCGGCACGTGACGATCCCCATGCTGCGGCCGACGATCCTGTTCACGGTGGTCGTGTCCACGATCGGCGCGACGCAGCTGTTCGGCGAGCCGCTCCTGTTCGGCGGGGTCAGCGGCTCGAAGGGCGGCTCCGCGCACCAGTACCAGACGCTCGGCCTGTACATGTACGACCAGGGCTGGGGCATCGGCAACCTCGGCAAGGCGTCAGCGATCGCGTGGACGATGTTCCTGATCCTGCTGATCGTCGCCGCGATCAACATGCTGATCACCCGACGGCTGAGGAAATCCCAATGACCACGACTGAACTCACTGTCTCCACGGCGGAGTCGAAGGGAACCAAGGCCGACCGGGAGCCCGGACGCCGCCGGGTGCTCGGCGCGGGCAAGCAGCTGCACGCGGGTCCGGTCACCTACATCGTCCTGACCGTCTTCGCGCTGGTCTCGCTCGCTCCGCTGGTGTGGACGGCCATCGCGGCCTCGCGCAACAACGCGCGGCTGGCGCAGACACCGCCGCCGCTGTGGTTCGGCGCGAACCTGTTCAAGAACCTCGAGTCCGCGTGGGACCAGGCCGGACTCGGCACCGCGATGATCAACTCGACGATCGTGGCCGGGACCATCACCATCGGCACGGTCGTGTTCTCCACGCTCGCCGGGTTCGCCTTCGCCAAGCTGAAGTTCAAGTTCTCCGGACTCCTGCTGCTGCTGACCGTCGGCACGATGATGATCCCGCCGCAGCTCGCCGTCGTACCGCTGTATCTGTGGATGAGCGACCTGGGCTGGTCCAACCAGCTCCAGACGGTCATCCTGCCCACCCTGGTGAGCGCCTTCGGCACGTTCTTCATGCGGCAGTACCTGGTGCAGGCCCTGCCCTCCGAACTGATCGAGGCGGCCCGGGTCGACGGCGCGAACAGTCTGCGCGTGGTGTGGCACGTCGTCTTCCCGGCGGCCCGCCCGGCGATGGCCGTGCTCGGCCTGCTGACCTTCGTGATGGCCTGGAACGACTTCCTGTGGCCGATCATCGCCCTGAACCAGCAGGAGCCGACGGTCCAGGTCGCCCTCAACTCTCTGGGCACCGGTTACATCCCCGACCAGGCCGTCATCATGGCGGGCGCGCTGCTCGGCACGCTGCCGCTGCTGATCGCCTTCCTGCTGTTCGGCAAGCAGATCGTGGGCGGCATCATGCAGGGCGCGATCAAGGGCTGACGTCCCTGCCGTCCAGGGGGGCCGGGCCACCGCCGCCCCGGCCCCCGCGGCCCGCCCCTCACTCCCCTCTTTCCTTCCGTCGGTCACCCCGACTTCCCTTGGGAGCGCTTCCATGCCTGAACCCATTACGCCCGTGGCCTTTCCCCCCAACTTCCTGTGGGGCGCCGCGACCTCCGCCTACCAGATCGAGGGGGCGGTGCGCGAGGGCGGCCGCACCCCCTCGATCTGGGACACCTTCAGCCATACGCCGGGCAAGACGGCCGGCGGCGACCACGGTGACATCGCTGTCGACCACTACCACCGCTTCCACGAGGACGTGGAGCTCATGGCCGGTCTGGGGCTGGGCGCGTACCGGTTCTCGATCTCCTGGTCGCGGGTGCAGCCCACCGGCCGGGGTCCGGCGGTCCAGGTCGGCCTGGACTTCTATCGCCGTCTCGTCGACGACCTGCTCGCCCACGGCATCAAGCCGGCCGTCACCCTCTACCACTGGGACCTTCCGCAGGAGCTGGAGGACGCCGGCGGCTGGCCGGAGCGCGACACGGCGCTGCGTTTCGCCGAGTACGCGCAGATCGTCGGGGAGGCGCTCGGCGACCGCGTGGAGCAGTGGATCACCCTCAACGAGCCGTGGTGCAGCGCCTTCCTGGGCTACGGCTCCGGTGTGCACGCCCCCGGCCGTACGGACCCGGAGGCGTCGCTGCGCGCCGCCCACCACCTCAACCTCGCGCACGGCCTCGGCGCGAAGGCGCTGCGTTCGGTGATGCCCGCCCGCAACACGGTCGGGCTCAGCCTCAACTCCTCGGTGGTCAGGCCCCTCACCCAGGACCCGGCGGACCTGGCCGCGGCCCGCAAGATCGACGACCTCGCCAACGGTGTCTTCCACGGCCCGATCCTGCACGGCGCGTACCCGCAGACCCTGCTGGCGGCGACGTCGTCGGTCACGGACTGGTCGTACGTCCTCGACGGCGACCTGCGGACGATCAACCAGCCGCTGGACACGCTGGGCCTGAACTACTACACCCCCACGCTGGTGTCGGCCGCCCGACCGGACCGGCAGGGCGCGCGGGCGGACGGTCACGGGGCCAGCGAGCACTCGCCCTGGCCGGCCGCCGACGACGTCGACTTCCACCAGACCCCGGGCGAGCGCACGGAGATGGGCTGGACGATCGACCCGACCGGCCTGCACGAGCTGATCATGCGGTACAACCGGGAGGCCCCGGGCCTGCCCCTGTACATCACGGAGAACGGCGCGGCCTACGACGACAAGCCGGACCCGGACGGCCGGGTCCACGACCCCGAGCGCGTCGCCTACCTGCACGGCCACCTCTCGGCGGTCCGCCGGGCCATCTCCGACGGCGCCGACGTGCGCGGCTACTACCTGTGGTCCCTGTTGGACAACTTCGAGTGGGCGTACGGCTACGAGAAGCGCTTCGGCGCGGTGTACGTGGACTACGCGACGCTGGAGCGTACGCCGAAGTCGAGCGCCCTCTGGTACGGGGAGGCGGCCCGTACGGGCGCGCTGCCGGAGGTCGAGAGCGCCTGAGCCCGGACCTGCGGAGGTCCCCGTCCCGGGGGAGGGGACGTCCGCCGGTCCGGAACACACACGCGCGCCCCGGCCGGATGGGGGGTGGGAACCGGCCGGGGCGCGCGACCCCGTTTCCTGGATGTGGCTCGGATCAGCTGCGGCTCGGATCAGGTGTGGCCCTGATCAGATGTGGCCCTGATCAGTTGAAGGCGGCGAACGCCTTCGAGAACGCGGAGTCGCTCTGGGCGATCGAGCTGCACGTGGCGTCCGCGACGTTCTTCGCGCCGCCCGCGCACTGCTTGTCACGGGTGGCGGACCACATCGACAGCCCGCCCAGGCCCTTGGACCTGGCGAAGGCGACGAGCTGGGCGGCGTCGTCGACCTTGAAGATCTCGCTGGCGACGTCGTTGACGCCGATCATCGGGGTCACGGCGACCGCCTTCCAGGCAGCGCTGTCGGAGAGGCTCAGCACGCTCTTGATCTGGGCCTGGGTGGCGGTGGCGGCCTGCTCGGCGTACGTGCCCATGTCGCCGCTGTACGCCGGTCCGTAGTCCATCGCCATGATGTTGACGGTGTTGATGGAGACGCCGTTCTGCTTCGCGTTGGCGAGCAGGTTCACGCCGTCCTGGGTGAGGCCCTCCGGCATGACGGGGAGCGTGAAGGAGACGTCCAGGCCCGGGTGCTGCTTCTGGAGCTTGGCGATCGCCTGGGCGCGCTTGGTGTTCGCGGCCGTGTTGGGCAGCGCGCCGCCCTCGACGTCGAAGTCGACCTTGGTGAGCTTGAAGGTGTCCACGGCCTTGCCGTACGCCGCCGCCAGCGCGTCCGCCGAGGAGCAGGTGGTGGCCAGTTCGGAGCCGGACGCGCCGCCGAAGGAGACCCGGACGTCACCGCCCTTGGCGCGCAGCGCGCCGATCTGCGAGGCGACACCGTCGTTCGCCAGGTCCGACACACCGCCGAACTTCGGGGTGCAGCCGCCGCCGTCGGTGACGAAGGCGAGGTTGTAGTTCTTGACTCCGGTCGCCGCGACGTTCGCCAGCAGGTCGTAGGCCGGGTAGAGCGAGGTGTCGACGTACGGCGCGAAGCCCGCCGTCGTGCCGGTGCCCGTGCCGGTGCTCTGCGAGGGGGACGCCGTGGGGGTCTGGGTGGCGGTCTGCGTGGGCGTCGGCGTGGCCGTCCTGGTGGGGGCGGCGGTCGCGGTCGGGGTCGCGGTGGGGGTCGCCGTCTCGGTCGGACGGCCGGTCGGCTGCGGCGTCGCGCCGGTGTCGACGGAGCAGCTCGCGCCGTCGATCAGACAGCCGGTCGGATCGCCGCTGCCGTTGGCCACGAAGCCGACGGTGGCCGACTCGCCCGCGGCCAGTCCGTCCGTGTCCCACTTCGGCGGCTTGACGGTGACGTGCTGGCCGCTGACGGTCGACTCGCCGTCCCACAGGGAGCCGATCTTCGTGCCCGCGGGGAGGTCGAACTCCAGGGTCCAGTCCTTCTCCCGCGCCCCGCTGTTGTTCGTCACGACGTACTGCGCGGTGTAACCCGTCGACCAGGAGCTGGTCTTGGTGTACGCGGCGCCGACACTGGCCGCGTTCGCGACGCCGGCGAGGATGACGGCGCCGCCACCGATCACGGCCGCGGCGACCGCTCCGCCGATCGCCTTGTTCCTGCCACTGATTCTGCGCCGGTGCGTGCTCATCGCGTGCCTGCCTTCACTCACTGCTCACGGGGGGCGTCCCAGACCTGGGTCGTGGCAGCACGCTAGCGATCCGGAATCGGGCAAACCGCTTTATCCGGGGGGCCGTTGGAGATCTTAGGGTGCGCTTAAGGAAGGCATCGGAGACGGTTAAAGGTAGGGACGGTGAGACGGGTTCAGCGCACCTTCTGTCCCCGCCTGCGCCGCCGGACCCGTCCGCGGTGCCCGCCGCGTTCGGGCTCGCGCCCGTCGAGCTGGATCCAGATCCGCACCTCGGTGCCGCCGAGCACGGAGGAGCCGATCCGCACGTCGCCGCCCGTCGACTCCGCGAGCCGCCGCACGATGTCCAGGCCGAGCCCGGTCGAGCCGTCGTTGCCCGATCCCCGCCCGCGGGCCATCGCCGCCTCGGGGTCCGGGATGCCCGGCCCCGCGTCCGAGACCAGCACGATCACCGCGTCCTCGCCGTTGTGCACGTCGACCGCGAAGGCCGTGCCCTCGGGGGTGTGGCGGAAGATGTTGCCGAGCAGCGCGTCCAGCGCCGCCGCCAGGTCCGCGCGGGCCACGGGTATGCGCACCGGGTGGTCGGCCACGGCCACCCGTACCTTGCGGCCCTCGTCCTCCGCCAGCGCCGACCAGAACTTCATCCGCTCGCGCACCACCTCGCCCGCGTCGCACCCCGCGCCGAGGCCCGCCGCCACGGTCTGCGGCTTGGCCTCGCGGGCCGTGCGGATGATGGTGTCGACCTCGCGCTCCAACTGCGCGACGGCCGCCCGGGTCTGCTCGGCGGCCGGTCCCTCGCCGAGCGAGGCCGCGTTGAGCCGCAGCACGGTCAGCGGGGTGCGCAGCCGGTGGGACAGGTCGGCGGCCAGCTCCCGCTCGTTGGCGAGCAGTTGGACGACCTGGTCGGCCATGGAGTTGAACGCGACGGCGGCCAGCCGCAGTTCGGTCGGCCCCTCCTCCGGCACCCGGGCGCCGAGCCGGCCCTCGCCGAGTTCGTGCGCGCCGTCGGCGAGCCGCTCGGCCGGCTGCACCATCCTGACGCCCAGCCGGTCGGCGACCGCGACCGAGCCGACGACCAGGGCGGCGCCGACCCCGGCGAGCACCGCCCAGGCCGTGCCGACGCCGTTGCTGACCTCGAACTCGGGGACGTACACCTCGACCACGGCCATCGCGCCGGAGCTCAGCGCGACCGGCTGGAGCAGGATCGAACCGCCGCGCACCTCTGTGGTGGAGACCCGGCCCAGCTTCCGCACCATCGCGATGTCCCCCTCGGCGGCGCGCTGCCGGCCGAGTTCGACGGCCGCCTGGCCGTCGACCGCGGGTATGTGCACGGCCATCCCGGCGTCGGAGCCCGCGGAGGCGATGACGCGCTCCAGCTCGTCGCGGTCGGTGGTGATGGACAGCGCCGGGACGATCGCCGCGGCCTCCCGCTCCGCGTTGGAGAAGGCACGGTCGCGGGCCATCTCCTTGATGACCAGCCCCAGCGGCACGGCGAAGGCGATCACGACCATCGTGGTGACCGCCAGGCACACCCTGACCAGCGCCCACCTCATCGGGCCGGCTCCACGGGCGGCTCCAGCTTGACGCCGACGCCCCGCAGCGTGTGCAGATAGCGGGGCCGCGCCGCCGTCTCGCCCAGCTTCCGCCGCAGCCAGGAGAGATGGACGTCTATGGTCTGGTCGTCGCCGTACGACTGCTGCCAGACCTCGGCGAGCAGTTCCCTGCGGGGTACGACGACTCCCGGCCGGCCGGCCAGGAAGGCGAGCAGGTCGAACTCCCGGCGCGTCAGATCCAGCCGGGTGCCGTCCAGTTCGGCCTGGCGGCGCAGCGGGTCGACGGTCAGGCCCCCGACCCGGATGACGGTGGAGGGCGGGGTGTCCGCGGCGACGGCGCGGGACCGGCGCAGCACGGCGGCCATCCGCGCCGAGAGGTGCTCGACCGAGAACGGCTTGGTGAGGTAGTCGTCCGCCCCGGCGTTCAACAGCCGTACGATCTCCGTCTCGTCGTCCCTGGCCGTGGCGATGATCACAGGGACGTCGGTGATGCCGCGCAGCATCTTCAAGGCCTCCGACCCGTCGAGATCGGGCAGGCCGAGGTCCAGGATGACCACGTCGAAACGGAAATGAGCGACCTCGCGCAGCGCCTCCAGCGCGGTGCCGACGCTGCGCACCACATGGGCCGCGTCTGTGAGATGCCGGATGAGCGCCGAGCGGACGAACTGGTCGTCCTCGACCACGAGCACACTTGCCATGCGCCGCACCGTACGCCATTCGGACGACAACGATCGGCGCCTGTGGATAACTTCGACCAGGTGCGGCCGGTGGGACGGGTGAGGCAGTATGGCCCGCGATGCGCAGAGGACTTGTACACGTACTGGCCTGGCTGCTCGCCACGGGCGCGGCGGTCACGCTGTCATGGTGGGGCGTCCACACGGTGATGACGGGCACGGCCTACGACCCGCCGCGCGCCCTGCCCATCGCCGCGGTCGACCCGACCATGCAGCGGTCGAGGCCGCTGGCCTCGTCGACCCACCGGGTGACCCCTTCGAAGAGCCCGTCGGCCAAGCCGACCGGATCGGCCGCACCGGCCGGTCCGACGGCCACGCCGTCGCCCTCGAAGTCGGCGCCCGCGACGACGGAGCCGACCTCCGGAGCGTCCGCCACCGCCTCGGCCACGGCCGACAGCCGGATCAAGAGCTACGACACCAAGGGCGGCCGCTCGGTCTTCGACATCGCCGACACGTACGC
The DNA here is from genome assembly GCF_053597355.1 of Streptomyces sp. NPDC001443. Classification (NCBI taxonomy): domain Bacteria; kingdom Bacillati; phylum Actinomycetota; class Actinomycetes; order Kitasatosporales; family Streptomycetaceae; genus Streptomyces; species Streptomyces sp. NPDC001443. The sequence goes on along the minus strand of NZ_JBSFIA010000001.1, from coordinate 109,710 downwards.
GACGCTGGTGTCGGCGACCCCGGCCTCCGGTTGGTCGATGCAGGTGTTCAAGACGGAGACCTGGATCCGGGTGGAGTTCAGCGCGGGCACGGACCGGGTGTCGGTGTTCTGCACCTGGCACGACGGACCGCCCCAGGTGCAGGTCGTCACGTACTGAGCCGGACGGGTCCGCCCCCGGGCCTCGGGCCGGTCCTCGGGCCGGTGGGCGCTAGCGGAAGACCGACGGCGGTGGGGCGGGGGACGCGACCGCCGCCGCGTCCGTCACCGCCAGGGCGCCGCCGGCGAAGTCGGTGAGCGCGCGGCCGTGTTCGACCCGGCCCGGGTGGGGGTCCGAGGCCGCCCGCCGGGTCAGTTCCGCGATGGGCAGCGGGAGGCTGGAGGCGACCAGCACCGCGTTGCCGAACCGCTTGCCGCGCAGCACCGTCGGATCGGCGACCAGGGCGAGTTCGCCGAAGCGGGCGGCGGCCGTGGCGATCTGGCCGCGCAGATGCGCCAGCGGCGGCCCGTCGGCCAGGTTGGCGGCGTAGAGCCCGCCGGGCTTGAGCGCCCTGCGGACCTCGTCGAGGAACTCGGTCGAGGTCAGGTGGGCGGGGGTGCGGGCGCCGCTGAACACATCGGCGATGACGAGGTCGGCCCAGCCGTCCGGCACCTTGGCGAGCCCTTCCCGGGCGTCCGCCGAGCGCACCCGTATGCGCGTGTTGGCCGCCAACGGAAGCTCGCGGCGCACCAGTTGCACCAGGGCCGCGTCCCGCTCGACGACCTGCTGGGTGGAGCGGGGGCGGGTGGCGGCGACGTACCGGGCCAGCGTGAGGGCGCCGCCGCCGAGGTGCACGACGTGCACGGGCCGGGCGGGCGGGGCGGCCAGGTCGATGACGTGGCCGAGGCGGCGCTGGTACTCGAAGGAGAGGTACCCGGGGTCGTCCAGGTCGACGTGCGACTGCGGGGCGCCGTCGATCAGCAGGGTCCAGGCACGCGCCCGGTCCCGGTCGCGTATCAGCTCGGCGAGCCCGCCGTCGACGGGCTCGACGACGGCGTCGTCGGCGTCCGGCCGCCGCCGGAGGTTCCTGGACTTTCCCATGGGGCCATTCTCGCAAGCGCCCGGCCCCCGTGCCGCCCGGCGACGACCACCGGCCCACCCGACGGCACCGGACGGCCCGCCGCGGCGGTACCGGGCGGCCCGCTCGCCGACGCCGGGCGGCCTGCTCGCCGACGCCGGGCGGCCTGCCGCGGCGGCCGACAGCCCGCGCTCCACGGCCCCTGGCGGCCCGCTCGCCGAGGGCTCCGCCCGCTCGACGGCTGTCCCGCTCGACGGCCTTCCCGCTCGACGGCGGCTGTGCTCGCTGGACAGCTGTCCCGCTCGACGACGCCCGCGCCTGCCAGGCCGCCCGGCGGGCTCGGCAGCCCGCTCGCCAGGGCTGCCGCGTTCAACGACTGCGCCCGCTCGCCGGCGACCGTCCCGCTCGATGACCGTCCCGCTCGACGGCGCCCGTGCCTGCCCGATGGCTGTGCCGCCCGATGGTGGCTGTGCCCGCTCGACGGCCGTCCCGCTCAGCGGCCGTCGCGGCGGCTGTCCCGCCGCCCGGCGGTGGCCGTGTCCGCCCGGCGGTGGCCGTGTCCGCCCGGCGGTGGCCGTGTCCGCTCAGCGGCGGCTGTCGGCCGCCTCGATGAGTCGGGCCGCCTCGCCCAGGGCCCGGCGCAGCACCGCCGGATCGGTCGCGAGGTCCGCCTCGCCCGGCGGCAGCAGCCAGTCCGAACCCTCGACCGGCGGCTCGGGGTCGGGCCGCAGCCCCCGCCCGTCGGTCTGCGTGCAGACGCTGCCGGGGACGTCCCACCCGGCCGCGGTGCCGGACGGCACGAGGAAGCCGAGCGTGTCGCACCTGTCGTCGTGCAGTACGGGCCCCATCGCGTCCACGTCCGCCCGGCGCAGGATGTCGACCGCCTCCAGGCCCTGACGGGCAGGGACCGTGACGAGGTCGCACCCGTCGGCCTCCTCGGGCGGCCCGCCGCACTCCGGGGGCGGAAAGCGCTCCGCGACCACCGCCGTCGCCGAAGTCACCGCCGTCACCGAAGTCACCGAAGTCACCGCCGTCGCTCCGGTCATCGCCGTCACCGCGGTCGCCGCGACCGCCGGCGCCATCGGCGTAACCGTCGTACAAGGACCGACGCTTTGGCTCGTCCCCATCCCGGCCTCCACCACAGAACCTTCTTGCAGTTCGGGCGGTTCAACGCGTCACGGCGTCAAGGGCTACGGCGAAATTCAGCCGCAAAGGATGGCAGTTCATGGCGGATCGGGGATGAGATATCCGGTTTGTAGCTAAACACTGTGTGGCGGGCCGACCACAACAGGTACCTTCTTGCCCGCCGGAAACAGGGTGGCACACGGACAACTCATCCCCAATCCGGCATGGTTCGACGGTTCGCACGAGAGGACCCGGCCATGGCGTCGTCAATGGTGACCTCGTCCCAGCCCAACCGGCCCGCACGGCCCAATCTCGCCTTCCGGCGGATACGCGGACACCGTTCACCGGGCGAGTTCGCCGCGCTGGTGCGGCGGGCCGCTCGCGAGATCGGCGAGCAGGTCAGCTGTGACGCCCGCTACATCGGCCGGGTGGAGGCGGGCGAGATCCGCTGCCCCAACTACGCGTACGAACGGGTGTTCCTGCACATGTTCCCCGGCCGCACGCTCACCGACCTCGGCTTCGCGCCCCGCTCGACCGTCCGCGGACGGTCGGCGCGGGCGGACGGGGAGGCGCCCCCGGCTCACACCATGAGCCCGGCGCACACCATCGGTGAGACGCACGAGGCGTACGAGCCGTATGAAACGCAGGACCCGCAGGACCCGTACGAAACGCACCACGACCACGAGGAGAGCGACGTGCTGCGTCGCGCATTCATGACCCGCGGGGGCGCCACCATGGCGGCCGCCTCGCTGGCTCCCCTGGGGCTCCCGCACGACGCAGTGGCGGCGAACCGGCCGCCCCGGCGTCCCGGAGTCCGCGAGGCGAGCGCCCTGGAGGAGGCCGTCCGCCGCATCCGGCTGCTCGACGACCGGCACGGCGCCGACGGCCTCTACCGGCGCGCGGCGGCCCCGCTGCGCACCGCGTACGCGCTGCTGGACGCCGGCGCGACCCGGCAGGCGACCGTCGACCGGCTCCACTCGGGCGCCGGTGAACTGGCCATCTCCGTGGGCTGGCTGGCCCACGACTCGGGCAGATACGACGACGCCCGCTCGCACTACGCGGAGGCGCTCGCCACCGCCCGGGTGACCGACGATCCGGCGCTGGAGGCGCACGCCTTCTGCAACACGGCCTTCCTCGCCCGCGACTCGGGCCGTCCCCGGGAGGCGGTGCGGGCCGCCCAGGCGGCGCAGCGGGTGGCCCGCCCGCTGGGCTCGGCGCGGCTGATGTCACTGCTCGCGCTGCGCGAGGCGGGGGGCTGGGCGGGCCTGGCCGACCGCACCGGCTGCGAGCAGGCCCTGGTCCGGGCCCAGGCCCTCTACGAGCGGGGTTCCTGCGACGCCGACCCCGAATGGATGAGTTTCTACGGGGAGGCGGAGCTGGAGGGCCTCGAGGCCCAGTGCTGGTCCACGCTGGGCGACTGGGAGCGGGCGGCACGGCACGCCCGGCAGGCGGCCCGGCTCCAGGACCCGCACTTCACCCGGAACATCGCCCTGTACACGGCCGAGCTCGCCGACGACCTCGCCCGCGGCGGCCGCCCCGACGAGGCGGCGACGGCCGGGATGCGGGTGCTCGACCTGCTGGACGAGGTCCAGTCCTCGCGCATCCAGACGATGCTGGCGGGAACCGCGCGGGTGCTGCTGCCGCACCGGCGGGCCTCGGGGGTCTCGGCCTTCCTGGAACGCCACGCCGGCCGCCCCCGCACGCCGTGAGCGCCGCGCACGCGGCGAGCGCCACGCATGCGTGAGCACCGCGCACGCGTGAGCGCCGCGCGGGGCGGTCAGGCGGCCGCCAGGTGCCCCAGGTCGTTCCAGCTCTCGATCGCGGGTTCCCCGTACGCCCATCCGAGCGCGGACAGCGACGTCGGGTTCAGCCGGATCCGCGCCGCGAACGCGATCGGCAGCCCCAGCCAGCGGGCGCCGATCGACCGCAGGATGTGTCCGTGGGCGAAGACCAGCACGTCCCGGTCCTCCTCCCGCGCCCAGGAGACCACCTCGTCCGCCCGCGCGGTCACCTCCGCCAGGCTCTCGCCCTGCGGGACACCGTCGCGCCAGATCAGCCAGCCCGGCCGCACGGCCTGGATCTCGGCCGGGGTCATGCCCTCGTAGGCGCCGTAGTCCCACTCCATGAGCGTGTCCCAGGTACGCGCGCGGTCGCCGAAGCCGGCGAGTTCGCAGGTCTCACGCGCGCGTACGAGGGGACTGGTGCGCACCTCGACACCGGGCAGTCCGTCGAACGGCGCCCCGCGCAGCCGCTCGCCCAGCAGTTCGGCACCGCGTCGGCCCTCGTCGAGGAGGGGGATGTCGGTCCTGCCTGTGTGCTTGCCGGACAACGACCACTGCGTCTGTCCGTGCCGGGCCAGCAGGATGCGCGGTGCCATGAGGGACCTTCCGGGAAGTCTTCGTTCCGATCTCCTCCATCATCGCTCACCACCGGCGGGGGCATCGCTCACCACCGGCGGGGGCAACCCGGGGGGCGGCCGCTGCGTCTTTGAGAGCCGGGGGCCCGGGACCAGGCGCGTGTGCACGCCGTAAAGTGTCACGGCCGCGCCACCGGGCGCATCAGGGACCACGGAGGGGAAGGGCGAATCGGATGCCGCAGACGGAGGCACCTCGCATCGAGGCGGCCCCTCGGACCCGGCTGCGCTGGTGGACCGAGCTGCCGCTGATCCTGCTGGTGTACGGCTGTTACTCCGCGGGCCGGCTCCTGGCCAGGGGCGACATATCCGGCGCCGTCGACCACGGCACGACGATCCTGCGCATCGAGAAGTTCCTGCGCATCAACGCCGAGCACCCGCTCAACCGGCTGTTCACCCGTGAGGCGTGGCTCGGCGTGCCGGCCGACTTCTGGTACGCGTCACTGCACTACCTGGTCACGCCCGCGCTCCTGGTCTGGCTGTTCCGCTCCCGCACCGAGCTCTACCGGGCGGCCCGCACCTGGCTGATGACCTCGACCTTCATAGGTCTCATCGGGTTCACCCTGCTGCCCACCTGCCCGCCCCGGCTGCTGTCGCCGGAGTACGGCTTCGTGGACACGATGGCCCAGTACAGCTCGTACGGCTGGTGGGGCGGCGAGGCGAGCGCGCCGCGCGGTATGGGCGGCATGACCAACCAGTACGCCGCGATGCCGAGTCTGCACGTGGGCTGGGCGCTGTGGTGCGGGGTCATGCTCTGGCGCCACGGCGGCACCCGTACGGCGAAGGCGGCCGGGATCGTCTACCCGCTGTTCACCACGATCGTGGTGATGGGCACCGCCAACCACTACTTCCTCGACGCGGTCGCGGGCGCGGCCGTGATGGGCGTCGGACTGCTGCTGACGCCGCTGGTGACGCGGATCGCGGACCGGATCCGGACGGCCCTGGCGACCCGGTGGGGGACGCGGGTCCCGGCCGCCCCGGCGGCCTCTGCGGGCGCAGGCACCCCGATTGTCAGTGCCGGATGCCAGACTTCCCCGGGTGAGCGATTTCCACGGCAGCGAGACGCGCGGCTCGGGTCCGGAGCCGAGCCCGGTGCCTCCCCCACGGACGCCGGCGAGGGCACTCCGGCAGCGGCTCGCTGAGCTGCGCGGACCGGACGTAGCGGCCAAGGCGCTGGACGCGCGCGCCCTCGCGGCGCTCGCCGCCAACCCCGGATGCAGACGGCGCGCGCTCCTCGACGGCGCCGGTGTGGACAAGACGGCGCTGGCGGGCGCGCTCGGCTCGCCGTCGGTCTTCGGCCAGTCGCAGTTCGCCTTCACTCGTGGCAACGCCTTCGAGGCCCGGGTCAAGGCGGACGGCGGCGCGGAACTGCTGCGGCTGGTGCACGAACGGCTGGACCGGACCGCCCCGCCGCCGGAGCCGGGCCGGGTCGACGCCCCCGACCTGGCCGCCGTCGGCCCCGAGGGCCGCACCACGCGGACGGAGCTGGCGCTGCGCGAGGCCACCGCGGCGCCCGGCGTCTGGACGCTGCTGGACCATCCGATGCTCGCGCTCGACGTGGCGGGCTCGCCGGCCTTCCTCGAGCCGGACGCGGTGGTGGTGCACCCGGACGGCAGTTGGACGGTCGTGGAGATCAAGTCCTTCCCGATGCTGGACGGTTCGGCGGACCCGGCGAAGGTCGGCGCGGCCGCGCGGCAGGCCGCGGTGTACGTGCTGGCGCTGGAGGCGGTGGCCGCCCGGCTGGAGTCGGTCCCGCGGGTGCGCGACCGGATCCTGCTGGTGTGCCCCAAGGACTTCTCCAACCTGCCCACCGCCTCGGCCGTCGACGTGCGCAAACAGCGCGCGGTCACCAGTCGGCAGCTGGCCCGGCTCACCCGCCTCCAGGACATCGCCGACGCCGTCCCCGAGGGCGCCTGCTTCTCCCCCGGGCTGCCCGCCGAGGAGCTCACGGCCGCCGTCGAGTCGGTGCCCGCGGCGTACGCCCCCGAGTGCCTGGCCGCCTGTGAGCTGGCCTTCCACTGCCGTGACCGCTCCCGCACGGACGGCGCGGTGACCTCGCTGGGCCGTTCGGTACGGGCCGACCTGGGCGGCCTGGCCACGGTCGAGGACGTCCTCGCGGCGGCCCGCGGCGAGGCCGGCGACCCGGCCGACCCGGCGGTGGCGGCACTGCGCCGGGCGCACCGGCTGCGTGCCGAGGCGCTCGGCGCGGCATCCGGTCGGATCTTCGGCCAGGTATCCGGTCAGGCATTCGGCCGGGAGGCGGCGCCTTGTCCCTGATCTCCACTCTCGCCCGGCTGGAGGCCGTCGCCACCGGGCGTGCCCAGCCCGTCGCGACCGTGCGGCACCGTCATCTGTCCGAACGGCCGCTGGTCCTCGTGCCGCTCGTCACCGCGGGCGAGGCCGGTGCCCCGCTCGGCGCGCTGGTCGGTACCGACCGGGACGCGCCGACCCTGCTCGTCGTGCCGCAGCCGCGCGACCGCGACCTGCGGTTCGCGTTCCTGGCCGAGCTGGCCGACGTGGTCCTTCCCTACGTCGACGGGTACGCGGCCGAGGTCGAGGCCGCCGAGCGCAACGAGACCGACCCGGCGACCGGCAAGCGGGTCAAGGTCGAGGTCGAGCTGTGCGCGGACGCGCCCCAGCTGATCGTGCCGAGCCGGGCAGGCCTGGACTTCGTACGGCTGCTGGGCCGTTCCATGCGCTTTCGCCGCACCGCCGAACAGGATCCGGAGACCCCGCATCCGGCGCCGCCGCGGGTGCCGCTGCTGGGGCGCTGGCTGACCCACTTCGGGGAGCGCTCCCGAGTGCCCGGCTCCGCGCTGCTGCTGGCCCTGACCGAGGTGCTGGGCCGGCACTGGGCGACCGGCCAGTCCAGTCTGGAGGACCAGCACCTGGGCGCGCTGCTGGCCTGGATCGACCCGCCGGAGGGCGTCCAGGGCGCCGAGGCCGCGCTGCGCGCCGAGCTCGGCCGCGACGCGGACGGGCAGCTGCTGTGCCCGCCAGCGGGCCCGGCGACCGACCCGGCGTTCGACAACAAACTGCTGGCGCCCGCGATCGAGCGCTACGACCGCGCGCGTACCGCCCTCGCCACCGCCGAGGACGGTCTGGAGGCGGACGACCGGCTCGGTGAGGTGACCGCCGCCGAGCAGGCGATCCGCGCCCTGGTCGCCGACGCCACCCGGCCCACCTGGGACAAGGTGTGGGACGGCCTGGAGCTGCTGCGCGCGCTGCCGGACGGGGCGCACGTCGAGGAGCGGTGGACGCGCGACCGCTGGTCGTTCACCGCCCATCGCGACCGGGTGCTGGCCGGCGAGCCGCCGCAGCCGCGCCGCGACGACGCGGTCACCGCGGCCGGCAAGCTCGCCGCCCGCGAGCGCGAACAGGCCCGGCTGGAGGCCCAGGAGGCACTGGACGACCCGCTGGTGATGGCGGGCCGGCGGCTGGCCGGGGAGGCGTTCGCGGGCGAGGTCACGGATGTGGTCATGGCGTACGGCGAGGGCAAGCGGCCCAGCCCGCGCCCGCTGGTCACCGTGTGCACCGACGACCTGCCGTACCTGGGCGAACGGGTCAAGGTCCACCGTTCGCTGGGCGGGAAGCCGCAGACGGCCGAGTTCGTCGGGTACGAGGGCGAGGGGTTGCTCGTGCTGCGGATCCTCGACCGGATGGGCCGCGGCAAGGAGCCCGAGGCCGGGTCCCTGCCGGAGAAGGGCGACCTGATCTGCTTCACCCTGTTCGAGCACGACCAGCGCGGCGGCGCGAAGCTGCCCGACCCGGAGCACACGCCGTGGACGCACGGCGGGCCACCCGGTGAGGCGGCCGCCCTGCCGGAGGCCGCCGACCCCGTCACCGAGGAGGACGTCCTGTGATCACCGAGGCCGCCTTCGACCCCGGTGCCGCGGCCGCGCGGGCCACCGAGGCGATCCTGCGCGACACCGTGCGGGGCACCCATCGCGGGGTCGTCGTCGACTCCCCGCCGGGCGCCGGCAAGTCCACGCTCGTCGTCCGTGCCGCGCTGGAACTCGCCGAGGCGGGCCGGCCCCTGATGGTCGTCGCGCAGACCAACGCCCAGGTCGACGACCTGGTCCTGCGGCTCGCCGAGAAGAGCCCCGACCTGCCGGTCGGCCGACTGCACAGCAGCGACGCCGACCCGTACGACAAGGCGCTGGACGCCCAGCCGCAGGTCCGCAAGTCGGCGAAGGCGGCGGACCTCGCCGGGCTGCCGGTGGTCGTCTCCACCGCGGCCAAGTGGGCCCACGTCAAGGTCGACGAACCGTGGCGGCACGCGATCGTCGACGAGGCCTACCAGATGCGCTCGGACGCGCTGCTCGCCGTGGCCGGACTGTTCGAGCGGGCCCTGTTCGTGGGCGACCCGGGGCAGCTCGACCCGTTCGCGCTCGTCGGCAGCGAGCAGTGGGCGGGGCTGTCGTACGACCCCTCGGCCTCCGCGGTGACGACCCTGCTGGCCCACAACCCCGAGCTGCCTCAGCACCGGCTGCCGGTGTCCTGGCGGCTGCCGGCCTCGGCGGCGCCCCTGGTCTCGGACGCCTTCTACCCGTTCACCCCGTTCCGCAGCGGCACGGACCACGGCGACCGACGGCTCTCCTTCGCCGTCCCGTCGGACGGCTCGGGCCCGGACCGGGTGATCGACGAGGCCGCGCTGTCGGGCTGGGGCCTGCTCGAACTGCCCGCGCGGCACACCCCGCGCACCGATCCGGAGGCGGTGCGCGCGGTGGCCACGGTGGTCCGGCGGCTGCTGGACCGGGGCGGCGCGGCGGCCTCGGAGCGCTCCGCCGCGGCCGCTCCCCTCACCGCCGACCGGATCGCCGTGGGTACGGCGCACCGGGACCAGGCGGCGGCGGTACGGGCCGCGCTCGCCGAGCTGGGGGTCGCGGACGTCACCGTGGACACGGCGAACCGGCTGCAGGGCCGGGAGTTCGACGTGACGGTGGTGCTCCACCCGCTCTCCGGCCGCCCCGACGCCACCGCCTTCCACCTGGAGACGGGCCGGCTGTGCGTCCTCGCCTCCCGCCACCGCCACGCCTGCATCGTGGTGTGCCGGGCCGGTGTGAGCGACCTCCTGGACGACTACCCGTCCACGGAACCGGTCCAGCTGGGCACCCTGGTGAAGTTCCCGGACGGCTGGGAGGCCAACCATGCGGTCCTGGCCCGCCTGGCCGAACACCGGGTGTCCTGGCGCCCCTGACCACCCCCGACGGACGGGACCCGGCAAGCATCCGGCGCCGGGGCCACCCGCCAAACAGCCCCGGCAGACGATCACCGCGACGCCGCTCCGCCCGCCGGACGGAGTCCGGCACGCCGCCGCAGGCGGCCGACGAGCACAGCCCGGACGGCTGGGAGGCCAACCACGCGGTCCTGGCCCGCCTGGCCGAACACCGGGTGTCCTGGCGACCGTGAACGCCCCGGCCGGCGGGCTCCCGGGCCCACGGGCGTCCCGTGGGCCCGAGTCCCGGGCGCGGCAGAGGTCGCGGGAACAACGCGGGGTCCGAGGGGCTTGAGAGTGCGGGGCGCGGTGTCTTCGGGCGGTTCGCCCGTCCCGGCATGCCCTTGCGCCCCCGGGAGAGAATGGAGGGTGGACCACCCACAGGGCGGTGCCACCCGCAACCGTACGAGGAGGAGAAGACATGGCGGAGCCCACGCCGCGTCGCAACGAACCGCGGCTACGCCCCGCGCCCCTGCTCTTCGAGCCCGCGGAGGTGGCGGCCGACCCGGAGCACTTCTTCGACCTGGAGTCGATCGACGATCCGGCGGCGCTGCTGGCCCGGGCGACCGAGCTGACGCTGGCGTTCCGTGCGGCCACCGACCGGGCGGTGGAGTTCCAGGCCCTCGCCGCCGCTCAGCTGGCAGATCCCCGCCGGTTCGACCGGCTCACGGCGGCGGACATCGCCCAGCGGGCCGAGTGGACCGAGGACTACGCGAAGAAGATGGTCGAGTTCGGCCGGGACCTGATGCGCGGCGGCGTCGAGGGTCAGGAGCACGTCGACCCGGTCTGACGAGTGGCCGTACCCGCGGGCACCCCCACGGCATATGCCAGGCAGGCAAGATACCCGCCCCCAGCCCCTCTTGTCCCGGTTTCCCGCAACCCTCGGCAGCCGGTCGCTCACAGCGGGTAGATGTGGGCGACATGAGCAGCACACAGGAAGAGCCGCCGTCGGGCCGCGACCGCTGCGACGTCTCGGGGGTCACCGCGGACGGCGCCGACTGGCTGGCCTCCGCCGGGACGTATCCGCGCAGCACGCTCACGTTCTGGCGCGAGCGGCCCCAGGCCCCGGTCGTGCTGCCGTGCGGGGCGGTCTTCGACATCGTCAGCGCTCCCGCGATCTTCGGGCGCCGGATGCTGGACCGGCTCTGGGACGAGGGGCCGGGCTCCGGGCCGGTGGCCGTGTTCCGCGGGCGGATGCTGCTGTTCGCCGCGCCCGGCACGGCCCAGCGGCTGCCCTCCCTGCTGGAGTGGGAGGAGTGGGGGGCCCACGGCCGCCGGGACGGCCGTACGCGGGCCGTTCCGCCGCTGCTGTGCCACGGCGGCGGTGACGCGGTGACCGTACCGCCCCTCACCCCCGCGACGCCCGGCCCGGCCGCCGCCGACACGGCCGCCGGGGTGAGCCGGGCCGCCACCCGCTGGCTGGTCGCTCCGGACACCCGGCACCCCTGGCTTCCGGGCCCCGAGATCCTGTTCTGGGCGGCGGTGCGGGCGGCTCGCGCGGCCGTACGGATTTCGATTTTTCCTCCCGCCGACCAGGATGCTAATGTCTACGACGTCAGCAGGCGCCGCTAGCTCAGTTGGTTAGAGCAGCTGACTCTTAATCAGCGGGTCCGGGGTTCGAGTCCCTGGCGGCGCACGTGATGAAGGTGATGGGGTCCGTGGTTTCCACGGACCCCGTCGTCGTATCCGGCCGCGAGATCACGGCCTCGGGACGCGGCCTCGAAACACCCCGCGCCTCTCACCTCCGCGCCCCCGCCGCCCGCGTCACCGCCGCAGGGCGGCCCCCATGGCGATCTCCACCGTCCAGGCCCCGGAAGCCGTGCGTCCCTCCACCGTCACGCGTACGTGTTCGCCCGGCACCGTGAAGCTCTCGCCCAGGCCCACCGGCGCGTCGGCGAGCGGCGGGTAGACCGAGCTCCCCCAGCAGTCGTCGCCGCGCGGGTGGGCGTCGATCACCTCGATGGGGCCCCGGCCCGACTCCGCGCCGCTGTGCACGCGGTAGACGAGGACGCCCGAGTTGCAGGCGGCCTTGTCGTTGCCGAGCGGGCCGCGCGCCTCGAAGGCGAGCGCGCTGTCGGCCCCGGTGCGCACCACCGCGAGCTTGGTGCCGCCCCCCAGTCCGAACGCCGGCGCCCCGGTGGCGCCGGGCACGGTGACGCCGGGGCCCGCGGCGAGCGGTTCGAGGGTCAGCCGGGTCGGCCCGGCCCCGCGTACGCACACCACCTGGCGCGGATCCAGCCACCCCAGTTTCCACTTGTGCCAGGCGAACAGGTCCGGGGCGAGCCCGAACTGGCTGCCCATCAGGTCCCAGTCGCCGACGTAGGTGTCCCAGTCGCCCTTGCCGTCCACCGGCCGGTGGTAGAGGTCCGGCAGGTCGAACACGTGGCCGGTCTCATGGGCGAGCACCAGCCGGTCCGGGGGGTGCTTCTCGAAGACGGTGACCACCCGGCGCAGGTCCGTGCCGTCCGCCCGCAGCGGGGTGTCGAGGTTGACCACCTTCGTGGCGTCCGAGTCCACGCCCGGCGCGTCGGGGTCGGCGACGAAGTAGACGATGTCGTAGCGCGAGAAGTCGACCTGCGGGTCGGCGGCGGCGAGCGCGTCCCGCAGATAGGAGGACCGGTCCGTGGTGTCCCAGTCGCGCCTTATCGCGTACGTGGTGGACGGCTTCGGCATCCGGATCCAGTGCCGCAGCGGATGCGGGCGGAGCGTGAACCTGCCGTAGGAGGCGCGGGCGAAGAACTGGCTGGTGGCCGGAAAGTGGTCGGCGGCGAGCTGGGCGGGGGTGGTCCGCGGGACCGAGTCCGGGAAGGACAGGAAGACCATCACCGCGTCCAGGGGGTGGGTCGGCCGCGGATAGGCGGAGTTCCAGGTGTCCAGGCCCTCCGAGTGGTGGGCGCCGGTGCGCCGCAGCGCGCAGGGCTCGACCGAGAACGGTTCGGCCACCGAGGTGCTGCCGAACAGCGAGGTCGCCGCGAGCGCCGACATCGTGGTGAACACGGCCGCGACACCGCGCAGTCGGGAGCGCGGCACCGCACGGCCGAGGCTCCTGAGAGCCCTGGGCCCAAGTCCCTTACGAAGCGGCCGACGCGGCAACGGGACCTCCGGATGCGGTTCACGGGACGACACCGCATCCAGCCTGCGTAGCTTTGCTGTCCTATGTCCTGTTTATCTGACCCGGATGAGTGAGCGGCCTCGGATCTGGGTACAGACGACACCCCCGAAGTACTCACGGAACGTCACAAGCGATCCGCCGCTCGAAGAAGCCGCCCAGGCGCGGGCAGAAACGATCTGTCAGAAAGGTCGCACCGTCAGGGACACTGGACAGTGGCTGGAAGGCCTTGGGACCACCCTCTATGATCGGCACACTTTGCTGCGCGGACAGAGATCGAGTGCACTGCGGGAGCGAGCGGTGAGCGGAACGTCCGAAGGGCCGACGCCCGCGGCAGACCTCGACCGGTCGGCCGTAACAGACAGTGATCTTGACGCGTCTCCTCGGAGCGTGTCCATCTACCGCTCCGTCTTCGCGACGGCGCCCCTGGCCATGGCCGTCGTCGACCGCGAGGGCATGGTCGTCGGCGCCAACGCCATGCTGGGCACCCTGCTCGGCAGCGACCCGGCGACGCTCCCCGGACGCTCCGCCGCCGACCTGGTGGACCTGCCCTCCGACACCCGCGCCTGGCACGCCTACCGCGAGGTGCTGCACGGCCGGCAGGCGAGGCTGCGCTGCACCCGCCGACTGAAGCATCCCGACGGCCGTGCGGTGTGGGTGCAGGTCACCGTCGCACCCCTGGCGGGCGGCGAACCCGGGGTCCTGCTCTCCGTCGCCGACATCAGTGACCGGCGTGAACTCCAGGCGAGACTGCGTCACTTGCAGATGCACGACCCGGTGACACGGCTGCCCAACCGGACCCTGTTCTTCGAGCGCCTGACGGCCGCGCTGGAGGCGGAGTCGTACGAGCGCAGCGGCACCGGACGGATCGGCCTGTGCTACCTGGACGTGGACGGCTTCAAGGCGGTCAACGACACCCTCGGCCACCGCGTCGGCGACCGGCTGCTGGCCGCCGTGGCCGAACGGCTGACCCGGGTCGCCGAGCAGGCCGGGCTGGCCAGGGCGGGCACCCCGCTGGTGGCCCGGCTCGGCGGCGACGAGTTCGCGCTGCTCGTCGAGGACTCCACCGGCACCGACCAGCTCGCCGAACTCGCCGAGTCCGTACTGACGGCCCTCCAGGCGCCCTTCGAACTGGCGGGCCGCAGACTGTCGTTGTCCGCCTCGATCGGCGTCGTGGAGCGGCACGCGGCCGGGACCACCGCCACCGGTCTGATGCAGGCCGCCGACACCACGCTGTACTGGGCGAAGGCCGACGGCAAGTCCCGCTGGACACTGTTCGATCCGGAGCGCAACGCCCATCGCATGACCCGGCAGGCCCTGGCCTCCGCGCTGCGACCCGCCATCGAGCGCGGCGAGTTCGTGCTGGAGTACCAGCCGCTGGTCGGCATGGAGGACGGCCGGCTGCACGGGGTCGAGGCCCTCGCGCGCTGGAACCACCCCCAGTTCGGCCTGCTGACGCCGAACCGGTTCATCGCGCTGGCCGAGGAGGACGGCTCGATCGTGCAGCTCGGCCGCTGGGCGCTGGCCACCTCCTGCCGGCAGGCCCGTCGCTGGCAGCTCGACCATCCGGACGAGCCGCCGATCTTCGTCAGCGTCAACGTGGCCGTCCGCCAGGTCTGGGACTCCGACCTGGTCGCGGATGTGGCGTCGGTGCTGACGGAGAGCGAACTAGCCCCGAGCCTGCTCCAGTTGGAGCTGACCGAATCGGCGGTGATGGGCTCCGCGGGCCGCCCGCTGCAAGCCCTCCAGGCGCTGAGCGACATGGGCGTGCGGATCGCCATCGACGACTTCGGGACCGGCTACTCCAATCTCGCCTACCTCAGCCGGCTGCCGGTGTCCGTACTGAAACTGGACGGTTCCTTCGTCCGGGGCTTCCAGTACGACGAGACCGGCGAGCGCCCGAACCCGGCGGACGAGGTGGTCGTGGAGGCGATGATCCAGCTCGCCCACCGGCTGGGCCTGACGGTCACCGCCGAGTGCGTGGAGACCCTCACCCAGGCCGCCCGGCTGCGGCACATCGGCTGCGACACCGGACAGGGCTGGCTGTACTCCCGCCCGGTGCCGCCGGACCGTATCTCAGAGCTGCTGGGGACGACGTCCTACGCGGTCGGCAACCCGTAGGCGTCCGCGATGAGTTCGTAGGAGCGCAGGCGCAGTTCACCGCGGTGGGCGTGCGAGGTGAGCATCAACTCGTCGGCGCCGGTGCGCTTCTGGAGGCCGTCCAGACCGGCGCGCACCTCGTCCGCCGTACCGTGCACGATGTTGCCCGCCCAGGAGTCGACGAACTCCTGCTCCAGCGGGCTGAACACATGGGCCTCGGCGTCCTCGGGAGCCGGGAAGAGGCCGGGCCGTCCGGAACGCAGCCGGATCATGTTCAGGGTGGTGGCCCGCACCTGCCGGCGGGCCACCTGCTCGTCGTCGGCGGCGAGCGCGGAGACCCCGATGAGGGCGTACGGCTCGTCGAGGACGGCGGACGGGCGGAACTGCTGCCGGTACAGGTCGAGCGCCGGGACGGTGTTCTGCGCCGAGAAGTGGTGCGCGAAGGCGAACGGCAGACCGAGCATGGCGGCCAGCCGGGCGCTGAAGCCGGACGAGCCCAGCAGCCAGACGGGCGGCCGGTGCGGGGACTGCACACCGCCGGGCGTACTGCCCTGGACCGGGCCCGGGATCGCGTGGATGCGGGCGTAGGGGTGCCCGTCGGGGAAGTCGTCGTCCAGGAAGCGCAGCAGCTCCGCGAGCTGCTGGGGGAAGTCGTCGGCGCCTTCGGAGAGGCCGTCGGTGCGGCGCAGGGCGGCCGCCGTGGCGCCGTCCGTGCCGGGGGCCCGGCCGAGGCCGAGGTCGATCCGGCCGGGGGCCATCGCCTCCAGCGTGCCGAACTGCTCGGCGATCACCAGCGGGGCGTGGTTGGGCAGCATGACGCCGCCCGAGCCGAGCCGGATGCGCTCGGTGTGGGCGGCGAGGTGGGCGAGGATCACCGCGGGCGACGAGGAGGCCACGCCGGGCATCGAGTGGTGCTCGGCGACCCAGTAGCGGTGGAAGCCGCGGGACTCCGCGAGCCGGGACAGCGCCACGCTGGTGCGCAGGGCGTCGGTGGCGGTGCTGCCCGCGCCGACGGTGACCAGGTCCAGCACGGACAGGGGGACGGGCGCGCTGCCCCGGGCCTCGGCCCGGATGCCGTGCGCCTCGTCGCGGGTGCCACGGGTGTCCGGTGCCTCGCCCGGGATCTCGTCTGCCGTCACGGTGGGTGCCTCCTGCTCTCGGCCCTGCGCTGTCCTCGGGCGAGCAACAGGAGACTGTCCCCGGTTATTCCCGGCCACGCGGTGCCGTACCGCCGCGCCCGGCGCTTCCCGGCCACGCCCGCCGCTCCCGACCGCGCGGGGCCGTTCCGCCGTTCCCGGCTGCGCCCGCCACCCCAGGCTGTTCCCAGCCGTGCCCGGCCGAGGCCGCCATTCCCCGGCTTCTCCCGGCCACGCCCACCGCTCCCGGCCCCACGGGGCCGCACCACCGCGCCCGGCGCTTCCGACCGCGCGGGGCCGTTCCGCCGTTCCCGGCCGCGCCCGGCCACACGGGCCCGCGCCACCGCGTCCGCCGCTCCGACCGCGCGGGACCGTACCGCCGTTCCCGGCTTCTCCCGGCCACGCCCGCCGCTCCCGGCCCCACGGGGCCGCACCACCGCGCCCGACCGCGCCCGCCCGCCCCAGGCCGCTCCCGGCCACGCGGGGCCGCACCGCCGCGCCCGCCGCGCCCGGCCGCTCGCGGTCGCATCCGCCGTGTCCGCCGCGTCCGCCGCTCCGGGAGCCCGTCCCGGGACCTGTTCCGGGACCCGTCCCGGGGCCCGTCCCGGGGCCCGTCCCGGGGCCTGTTCCGGGGTCGTCCGGCGGGGCGGGCTCACACCTGTACGAGTGGCTCCCGAGCGAACAGCGAGCCCAGCGCCGGAGCGTTCACTCGCCGGTCCGCCAGGCGCAGCGCCTCCCACACGGTGACCTGGCTCGCGGTGAGGACCGGCTTGCCGAGCTCCTTCTCCAGGGCGGGCAGGTGCGCGGCCGTGCGCAGGGCGGTGTCCGGCAGCAGCAGTGCCTCGGCGGACGGGTCGTCGGCCGCCCGGGCCAGCGCGAACAGCTCCGCCTCGCCCCACGCGCCCACCTCGGCGGCGGCGCCGGCGTCCGCGCCGTGGACCGCGACCACCTCCGCTCCCCCGGCCCGCAGGAAGTCCGCGAACAGTCCCGCCACGTCGTCCGGGTAGGTCGCCCCGACCGCGACCCGCCGCACCTCCACCTCGCGCAGCGCGTGCGCGAAGCCGAAGGAGGTCGCGGAGGCCGGGATCCCGGCCGCCCGGGCGAGAGCGCGCACCTGCTCTCGGGCGCCCTCCCAGCCGAGGACGAAGCTGCCGCCCGTACAGGCCCACACCACCGCCTCGGTCCCGGACAGCCGCAGCTCCGCGACGGCCGGCGCGAGCCGCTCCGGCGTGCCCATCGCCCGCAGCGCCTCCACCCGGTGCGATTCCTCGCCGGTCTCCGTGTGGATCACGTCCAGCCGGATGTCACTGCCCAGGAGCTGTTCGATGCGCGGGTAGTCGTCCTCGGCACTGTGGCCCGGGTAGAGGAATCCGAGTGCGGTCATGTCCAGCCTTCCTGCTGTTCTTCCGGCAGTACGGGCCGCTCGCGCGCCGAGATCTCCGGCAGCGCCCGATACGGCCCCACGGCTCGGGTACCCCGCCTGCGCGGCGCCGACCGGATCGTTACCTGGTTGGCCGACAGGACCGGTGCACGCCCGCACCCCCGTCCGGGGGACGGGCCAGGTCCGGGGACCCGTGCCGGGCGCCTTGCTCACCGTACGGAGGGACGGGGCAACAGACCGTGTACGCACCCGTGTTGACGCAGGTGGGTTCGAGTGCGAGCGTGGTCAATCCGCTCCTGCCGGACGCCGGGACGTGTTCCCGAAAGTCCCGTCCGCCCGGCGACGCCCGGCACGCACGCCCCAGGCCACCGCGAAGAACGGCTGCCCATGACCGTCCCCACGCTCCTCGTCCTCGACGCCGATCCCCCGCCCCGCCTGGGCCGTCTCACCGGCCGGGTCCGGATCGTGCGCGCCGACGCGGACACGCTCGCCGAGCGGCTGCCGGACGCCGACGTGCTGCTCGTGTGGGACTTCGCCTCCACGGCGGTACGGGCCGCGTGGCCGGGCGAGGGGCCCCGGCCACGCTGGGTGCACACGGCGAGCGCGGGGGTGGACCATCTGCTGTGCCCGGAGCTCGTGGCGTCGGACACCGTGGTGACGAACGCGCGGGGCATCTTCGAGCAGCCCATCGCCGAGTACGTCGCCGCCCTCGTCCTGGCGATGGCCAAGGACCTGCCGCGCACCCTGGAGCTGCAGGGCCGTCGCGAGTGGCGTCACCGGGAGGGTCAGCGGCTGGCCGGCACCCGTGCGTGCGTCGTCGGCTCGGGCCCCATCGGCCGGGCGATCGTGCGCACGCTGAAGGCGCTCGGGGTGACGACCGCGCTGGTCGGCCGGGTGCCGCGCACCGGCATCCACGGCCCCCAGGACCTGGACCGGCTGCTGGCCCGCGCCGACTGGGTGATCGCGGCGGCACCGCTGACCGAACAGACGCGCGGCATGTTCGACACCCGCCGCTTCGGTGTCATGCAGCCATCGGCCCGGTTCGTGAACGTCGGCCGCGGACAGCTGGTCGTGCAGGACGCGCTCGCGCAGGCGCTCGCCAAGCGCTGGATCGCGGGCGCCGCGCTGGACGTCTTCGAGGACGAACCCCTCGCCCCCGGGAGCCCGTTGTGGCAGGTGCCCGGGCTGATCGTGTCCCCGCACATGAGCGGCGACACGGTCGGCTGGCGGGACGAGCTCGGCGCGCAGTTCGTCGAGCTGTACGAACGCTGGGCGGCGGGCCGGGGCCTGCCGAACGTGGTCGACAAGAAGCGCGGGTACGTACCCGGGCACTGAACCCGGCCCGGCGGGCGGGCGGGCGCCGCCCGGGTGCGCCTTCGTGGGCGCCGGCGAGCGGAGCCGGTGCTGCTGCTCGACGAGGTGACCTCGGCACTCGACCCTGAGCTGGTGACGGGTGTCCTCGACCTGCTCCGGGACATCGCCCGCAGCACGGACATCACGATGCTGTGCGTGACCCACGAGATGAACTTCGCCCGGGACATATCCGACCAGGTACTGATGTTCGACGCGGGTCGCGTCATCGAGTCCGGGTCGCCGGAGAAGCTCTTCGGCGACCCCGATCACGCGCGCACCCGGGAGTTCCTCGGCGCGGTGCTGTGACCTCGGTTACCGACCAGGAAAGTTTTGGCGTGCAATTACAGGACGCGCACGAGTCATCACCCCAGGTCTTGTCGGGGTGACATGACCTGGGCATATGCCAGAGTGTCAGAGCCCCAGTTGAGGGGGCCACGTTCTCGCCAACAACCCCTTCCGGGACGCTTCTTGCCGGTTATCGTGGAGGGGATCCGCTGTCCGGATCACGGCCCAGGAAGCGACCGGGGGGATTCACCGTGGCGCTGAAGCAAGAGCCGACCGCGCCGTACCACTCGGCTCAGGACGCCCTGCGCGTGCTGGAGACGGTGGCGCGGCACTCCGCCGGTGTCACCGACACCCTGCTCGCCCGCGAGACCGGCCTGGGCCCGGAGCGACTGCCCGCGCTGCTGCGCATGCTGCGCCGCGAGGGCTACGTCGAGCAGGTCACCGACGGTGCGTACGTCACCGGGCACGCCCTCGCCCGCCTGGGTTCCACCCACGAGCGCGAGCAGGCCCTGCGCGAGAAACTCCAGCACACCCTCGACCGGCTGCGCGACTCCGTCGGCGCCGCCGTCTACATCAGCCGGTACGTAGACGGAGAGGTCAAGGTGACCCAGTACGCCGACAGCCCCGCGACCCCGGCGGTCAACGAGTGGGTCGACTTCCGTTTCTCCGCGCACGCCACCGCGGTGGGCAAGAGCCTTCTCGGCCAACTCGATCACAACGGCCGGCGCGACCATCTCGCCCGGCACAAGATGGCCCGTCTCACCTCGCGCACCATCACCAGCGACAAACTGCTGCTCTCCCATCTGGAGGCGCAGCCGCCCACGGTGCCGGTGCTCGACCTCCAGGAGTACGCGGTCGGCACGGTCTGCGCGGCCGTCCCGATCACCGCCGGGTCCTCGGTGGGCTGCCTCGCCGTGTCCCTCCCGCTGGAGCACGCGCACCGGCTCCGCCAGGCGGCGGACGCGCTGAACCGGAACGCGGCGCCGGTCCTGCTGTCACTGGCGATCTGAACCCGCCGGTCCGCGTGGTCACGAGCACCCCCGCGGACCAGGTAGTATTTTCTTCGTCGCCGGCCGCACAGCGCGGAAGGCGAGAGTCAGGCGCCGCTAGCTCAGTTGGTTAGAGCAGCTGACTCTTAATCAGCGGGTCCGGGGTTCGAGTCCCTGGCGGCGCACAGAAGAGGGGCTCTCCGCGAAAGCGGAGGGCCCCTCCGCTTTGAGCTCCCCGGCCATGCGCTCCTCCGCCATGGCCTCCTCGGACATGAGCCCCTCCCGCCCCCGTGCCCGGAACTCCGCCTCCAGCCCGGCCAGGTCCTCGGCGTCGAACCTGCGGTAGGCACGCGCGCCCGGCGGGCGCCACCACACCGGATCGGCACACCGGAAACCCGCCCGTCTGAGCCCCGCCCGGTGGACCTTGTTGGTGGCGGTCACCGGCATCCGCTCCACCACCCGCACGAACCGCGGCGCCATCTTCGTCCCCAGATCCGGCTGGGCCGCCAGGAACTCCAGGAAACCGGCCGGGTCGAAGTCCCCCGCGAGGGTCGCCATCACCTGGTCCCCGGCCACCGGATCGGGCACCGCGTACACGGCGACGGCCACGGCGCCCTCGTACCGGGCGAGGATGTTCTCGATCAGCGCGGCGGCGAGGTTCTCGCTGTCGACGCGCAACCGGTCGTCGGTCCGCCCCGCGAAGTAGAGGAAGCCGTCCGGGTCCCGGTAGAAGAGGTCGCCGGTCCAGTACCAGCCGCCGTCCCGGCGCCGCTCGCGCTCCGCCCCGGGGTTGCGCCAGTAGCCCTCGAACGGGTTCGGTCCGCGGTTGACCAGCTCGCCGATCGCCGCGTCCCCGTTGAGCAGCCGTCCGGCCGCGTCGAAGGCGGCGGGCGGGCACTCCGCGCGGGTCCGGGGGTCGAGGACGACGAGATCGCTTCCGCGCGCCGGCCTGCCGACCGCCCCGGACGGGGTCCCCGGCGTCCACTGGACCGCGGCCCCGCCCTCCGAGGAGCCGTACCCCTCCACCAGCCGGACCCCGAACCGCCGCTCGAAGGCGGCCGCGTCCACCGCGCCCGCCTCCGTCCCGAAGCCCAGCCGCAGCGGGTTGTCCCGGTCGTCCGGGCGGGCCTCGGTGGCCAGCAGGTACTGCACCGCCCGCCCCACGTACGTGAAGTAGGTCGCCCGGTAACGCCGTACGTCCGGCAGGAACCGCGACGCCGAGAAGCGGCGGCGCAGCGCCACCCCCGCCCCGGCCGCCAGCGCGGGCGCCCAGTCGGCGATCACCGCGTTGCCGTGGAACATCGGCATGCAGACGTAGTGCACGTCGTCCGGGCCCACCCCGAACTGCTCCACGAGCGAGCGGCCGGCGGCGGCCAGCCGGCCCTGGGAGCAGATCGCGGCCTTGGGCGCGCCGGTCGAGCCGGAGGTGAAGCAGAGCAGGACGCGGTCGGCCGGGGTGGCCCGGGAGGCGTCAGGCCGCGCGTCCGCGTAGGGGGCGAGCAGGTCGGCGTACTCCTCGGTGTCGGTCACCAGCAGGCGCACTCCGGGGAGTTCGAGTCCGTCGAGCAGGGGCAGGTGGGTCCGCTCGGTGACGACGACCCGGCATTCGGTGTGCCGGATGTCGCGAGCCAGCTCGGCCCCCCGGCGGGTGGGGTTGATGCCCGCGACGGCCGCCCGGGCCAGCGCGGCCGCGCCGAGCCACAGCGGGAACTCCGGGGTGTTGTCGAGCAGGACGCCCACGTGCGGTTCGGCGCCCCCGGACAGCAGCTCGGTCAGCAGCTCCGCCCGGGCCGCCGCCCCGGCCGCCGTCTCGTGGTGGGTCAGCACGTGCTCCTCGCACCACAGCCCGGGTCGGTGGTCCCCCCACCGCTCCGCGACGAGTTCGGCGACCGTGACCCTCGCGTTCCGCGTGGACTCCATGGACGCGCACGGTAGTTGACGCATCGTCAGAAGTGGAGGCCCGTGCGGGACGGACGGGTCGGCGCGCCATCGGGTCCGCTCAGAAGTCGGACGCGGAGACGGCCTCGGTGAACATCACCATGAATCCGACGCAGAGCCCGACGACCAGTCCGCAGAAGACCAGTACGCCGACGGCGGTCGCCGTCGCCGCCCGGCCCCGGTGCGGCGGTTGGGCCGTGGCGAACACCTCGCGGGGTCCGTCCTTGTAGTACACGGTGACGAAGTCGCCCTCCATGACGGTGGCCGGACCGTCCTCCTCCTCGAAGCGGACGGTGCGGCCGTCGAGCGCGGTGAACTCGTAGACGTGGTGCAGGGTCGTGCTCACGCTCGTGTCACCGCTGCCGCCGTGCACCGTGGTGAAGGTCCGCAGGCAGCGGGCCTCCGCGGTCAGCCCGCTCTTCCAGGCCGTCCGGAACCGCATCAGGCGACGCAGCGCGGTGTAGGCGATCAGGCACATCACGGCGATGATCAGGCCGGGTGCTGCGTAGAACATCATTTCCATGGGATCCCCCGATCTCCGGTCCGCCCTACCCCCCGGTAGGCGTGCCAGGAACCTACCCCCGGGCAGCGGCCGATCGGCTCAAGGGACGCTCAGAACTCACCGGGCCGAAGGGCGTCCGGCGGCGGATCCGCGCAGGACGGACCCGGGCGCGCCGGGACCGGTGGAACCGGCGCGCCCGGACCCCGCCCGTGGGGGGATCAGAAGGTGACGTCGGAGCAGGCGTAGAACGCGTTGGCCGTGTCCGCGATCGTCCACACCGCGACGATGACGTGGTGGCCGCTCAGCCCGGACGGCAGCGTGCCGCTGTGGGAGAGCGTGGACGGCGGGCGCTGGCCGTTGTAGGGCACCGTCAGGAACGGCGTGGTGGTGAGGTCGGCGCGGGTCAGGTTGTGGTTCTGGTTCCAGCCCGCCTTGGTGACGTAGTACCTGAAGTCGGTGGTGGCGTGCATGGCGGTGAACTGCCAGCGGAAGGTGTAGCTCTGTCCGCCGGTCACCTTGGTGGTCGGCCAGGCTCCGCCCGAGGGGGTCTTCGGGCCGTCGAGCTGGGCGAACCGCGTGTTGTTGCCCGAGCAGATCCGGCCGTCGGCCGGACCGGCGGCCGGGAAGCCCTTGGGGCCCTCGACGCTCTGCGGCTCCCACTGGATGTCGCCGCAGTTCGTGACCGTGCCGTTCGCGCAGAGCTTCTGCCTGCTGACGGGGAGGTCGGTGTAGCCGTGGCTGCTGGCGCCGCCGGCCGAGAGCACGAAGGCTCCGGTGGTGGCGAGGCCCACCACGGCGGCGTACCACTTGGTCCGTGTGCGCATACTGCCGCTCCTGGAGAACGTGGGGAGGTTCACTGAGGCGTGCAGGTCTAGACCAAGTCTCAGATTATTGCCGTCAATTGAACATGTCCATACCAATCACGGGCCTGCTTCCCCGCGGCCCGCGCAGAACGCCACCGTCAGGTCCTTCACCAGCGCCTTGCGCTCGTAGTCGTCCAGTTCGACCAGTCCGCGCATGGTCAGCCGGGTCACCGTGTCCTCCACCGAGTCGAGGACCGAGGTGAGCACGCTCGCCCGCTGCCGCGCGTCCAGCGCGGCGATCCGGCGGCGCTGCATCGCGGCGGCGACCTCCGGGGCGTACTCCACCCGCACCGGCCGGACCGAGAACACCTCCAGGCCGACCGCCCCCGCGTCCCGTGCCACCTGTCTGCCCAGCGCGTCGGCGGCCGCGTCCAGCGAGCCGTGCGCCGGGCCCGGCATCTCCACCGGCACCCGGGCCAGCGCCGCCTCCACGCACTCGCGCAGATACGTCTCGTGGTCCTCGACCGCGAGCGTGGCCCGCGCGGTGTCCCGCACCCGCCACACCACCAGCACCAGGACCCGCAGCGCGACCCCGTTGCCGTCGGCCGCCTGCATCGGCTCGCTGCGCCAGTGCCGCAGCCGCACGTCGACCCGGCGGCGCAGCAGCAGCGGGTTGACCCACGTCAGGCCGGTGCGCCGGACGGTCCCCCGGTAGCGGCCGAACTGGTCGAGCACCCAGGCCTGCCCGGTCCTGCCCCGGGCGAGACCGCCGAACCCGAGCAGTCCGAGCGCCACGGTCCCGGCGTACGCCGCCCACTGCGCCGGACCGAGCCCGGCACCCGCCGACGCGGGCAGCCACAGCGCCCGCGCGACCGGCACCGGCAGCGCACCCGTCCACCAGGAGACCACCGCGCAGCCGGCCGTCCCGCAGGCCCCGGCGAGCACGCCCAGCGCGCCGGGCAGCGCCCGCCCGCGGTGCTCCACCAGGTCGGGGTCGACCTGCGGCAGGCCGGGCGCGGTCGCGAGTCCGGGGCGCCGGAAACGCGGCTGCTCGCCGGTGCCCTGCCGGCGCCCCACCACCGCGGGCCCGACCGGTACGGACACCGGCTCCGGCTCGTCACGGAAGAGCAGATGGACGGGGATCTCGGTGGTCACCTCGTTCTGGATCAGCCGGACGGGCCTGGACTGCTCCTCGGCCGGACCCGGTCCGTCCTGCCCCTCGGCCCGGCCCGGCGCGTGCGGCCCCTCGGCCCGGCCCGGCGCGTACTGCCCCTCGGCCGGTCCCGGTCCGCCGGACTCGGGCGTCTGTGACGTGGTCGTACCGCTCATACGTGCCTCCAGCCTCCGCGCCAGATGCGTCACATCGGTGGGCGAGTAAGGGGTCCGCGCGTGGTCGTCGGTGGGGCCGCGCGTGGTCGCCGGTGGGCCGCTGGTGACCGCCGGGCCGCGGGCCGGGGGCGGGGGGTCGGGGCGAGGTCCGGCCCGCGGCCCGGCGGTCACGAGAAGATCCGGCGCCAGGTCTCGGGCCCGGGGTAGCCGTTCGCCGCGCCGCCCCGCCAGCCCTGGGCGCGCTGGAACGCCTCGACCGCCCGCCGGTCCGGCTCGCCCCAGCGCGGCCCCGGCCCGGCGGTGAGGTACTTGCCGAACCCCTTCCTCACCAACTGCCGGCCGAGCTGGGCGACGTACGCGTTGTCCGCGCCCGGCCGGAACATGCCCCGGCCCGGGTAGGCCGGGATCTCGACGGGACGCTCCGACGGGCCCGTCCCGGCCGTGATGTCCCGGCCCGCGCCGGCGGTCAGCAGTTCCCAGGTCCGCCGGCCGGGCCGCCCGTCCACGGCCGCGCCCGTCCAGCCCTGGGCGCGCTGGAACGCCTCGGTGGCCCTGCGGTCCGCGTCCGACCAGCGGGGGCCCGGACCGGTGGCGTAGTAGGCGGCCGCGCCCCGGCTCACGAGTATCCGGCCGAGCTGGGCGACGTACCTGTTGTTCGCGCCGGGACCGAAGTAGGCCGCTCCGGGGTACGGCGTCACCGCTTCGCGGGCGGCCGGCCGTCCGCCCGCCGTGATCAGTTTTCCGCCACTGCCGGCCGGCTTCGCGGCCGCCGCCGCAGGCGCGAGCCCCTTGTAGCGATAGGCGACGTACTTGTCGGAGTGGCTCCAGTAGGCGTAGGGAGTGCCCTGGCGGCGGGCGTGCGGCGGCGTCTGCTCATAGACGGTGTAATAGGTGTGCGTGTGGTCCGTCCAGCCACCGAAGATGACGACGTGCGAGCCTTTCTGCGGGTCCTTCACGTTGTGGAACAGCAGCATGTCGCCGGGCTGGACCGTCTTCTTCGTGACGCGCTCCCCGTACTGGTCCAGGCTGCCCGTCCATTCGTTTCCGGGCAGGTTCCAGGCCATGGAGACAAAACCCGAGCAGTCCTGCCGATAGCCGTCGGACCAATAGGCGAGCATGCTGTACGGCACTTTCGCGTCGATCCATTTCTTCGCCCGGTTGATGATCTCCGTACGGGTGGTCCCGGCCGTCTTGAGCCCGCCCGGCGCACCGCTCTGCCCACGGCCGGGACCGTGCAGCGGGGTCTTGCCGCCCTGCGGGGTGCCGGGCTCGTCACCTGCGGGGACGCCGGGCTCGTCACCTGCGGGGACGTCGGGCCGGGCGGGTCCGTGCGGGGCGGCGTGCGCGGGTGCCGCGGCCACCGCGCCGAACGCCGCGGACGCGGCGGAGGCGGCAGCCACGGCCAGGACGCGATGGACGGCCGGACGGCCGGCGGTGCGGGTGCGGGAAAAGGGCAGGACACGGCGCCACAGGGCGCAACCCGGGCAGTCGCAGTCGCTCGCGGGATCGAATTCCTCGAATACCGGAGTCCTCATGTGCGATTCCCCTCACACTCCAGGTGGGCCTGTCCGCGCGTGTACACGTAGATCAGTTTCCCAACTGTCTTCCGGGTGCGCATGTTGACGGTCCGAACGATGTACAGCGGCCGGCCGGAGGGGGCCGAAGGGCCGGGGCCGCTCCGGGGCGGCCGGGAGGCGGTCGGGAGGTGGTCGGAAGCACCTCCGCACGTCATGTAGAGTTAACGACGTCAGCAAGCGCCGCTAGCTCAGTTGGTTAGAGCAGCTGACTCTTAATCAGCGGGTCCGGGGTTCGAGTCCCTGGCGGCGCACAGACGGAAGAAGCCCCTCGCAGCAGCGAGGGGCTTCTTCGTTGTGTGGCCGGATAACACTCTCTCGCCATGGCAGCCCGAGACCTCCAGGAGCCGATCGAGAAGCTCGTCCTGCCGCCGGCGCCGGGACATCGTGCACGGTGCGCTCGGGGGATGCGATTCGAGCAGAAGCAGCCAGAAACAGCCGTAAGAAATCACTTCGGAAACATTCGCACCCGACTGTCCACAACTGATCCACAACTCCCCCACGGCTGCAACAATGAGCGCGTATGACCGGTAAACACCGCGTTTCGCGTCTTGCGATCAGGCCGGACGCCGTAGAACCCTGTTTCCCGGAATGCCGTCGATTGACGGCACTTGGGGGACAAGAAGCCGGTTGCCGTTGATGCGGGGAGAAGGAACCCGTTCACGGGGGTGTGTCCAGGGGGGCGCCCCGCAACCGGGAGTGCGCAGTTCCGTGTCCATGAGTTGTACGGCGACTGCGCCTCGCCACTGAAACACCTGTGCGGGCCGGGGGGTCCATGGCAGGTGTCAGAAACCGACAGGCACGCGCAGACCTGCGTGTTGTGGGGGGATGACTCATGACGTCGACGCCGACGGGCGCCCGGCACAATCCAGATCCGTCAGAGACGGTACAGCTGAGAGTGCCCACGCATCCGACCGGCCAGTTACGCCGGGCGAAGAGGACACTGCCGAGATACGACTACGAGCACTACAGCCGGCTGGCGGGTCCGCTGACCCAGCCCGACCCGGCCAAGCCGTACCGGGTGGAGTACCGCTCGCTGCTCTCGCAGGAGCCGCACCGGATCCGGGCCGCCCTGATGCTGGGCGCCGCGCCTCTGCTGTCCCTGGTCCTGCTGGGCTGGCTGCTGCGGCCGGAGCACTGGACCTCGCGTGACTACCCCGCCTACTCCTGGCTGCCGGCGCTCGACGTCGTCATGCTCGTCTCGATCGGCCTGATCGAGTTCTTCCGCTGCATGAACGTGCTGTCGAACGCGCACGCCACGCTGGTCGCCCGCGACCCGGTCCCGGTCGTGCCCGAGACCGGCACCAGAGTCGCCTTCCTGACCTCCTTCGTGCCCGGCAAGGAGCCGCTGGAGATGGTGACCCGGACCCTGGAGGCCGCCGTCCGGCTGCGCCACCGGGGACTGCTGCACGTATGGCTGCTCGACGAGGGCGACGACCCCGACGTCAAGGCGGTCTGCGCCCGGCTCGGCGTGCACCACTTCTCCCGCAAGGGCGTCGAGAAGTGGAACCGGCCCAAGGGACCGCACCGCGCGAAGACCAAGCACGGCAACTACAACGCCTGGCTGGAGGCGCACGGCGACGCGTACGACTACTTCGCCTCCGTCGACACCGACCACGTGCCGCTGCCCAACTACCTGGAGCGGATGCTCGGCTTCTTCCGCGACCCGGACGTCGGCTTCGTCATCGGCCCGCAGGTCTACGGCAACTACGACACGTTCGTCACCAAGGCCGCCGAGTCGCAGCAGTTCCTCTTCCACGCGCTCATCCAGCGCGCCGGCAACTTCTACGGCGCCCCGATGTTCGTCGGCACCTCCAACGCCGTACGCATCAGGACGCTGAAGCAGATCGGCGGCCTGTACGACTCGATCACCGAGGACATGGCGACCGGGTTCGAGATCCACCGGCACCGCAATCCGGCCACCGGGAAGAAATGGCGGTCGGTCTACACCCCCGACGTGCTCGCGGTCGGCGAGGGGCCGAACGCCTGGACGGACTTCTTCACCCAGCAGCTGCGCTGGTCCCGGGGCACCTACGAGACCATCCTCAAGCAGTACTGGAAGGGCTTCTTCTCGCTGCCGCCGGGCAAGCTCTTCAACTACACGATGATGATCATCTTCTATCCGATGTCGGCCCTGAACTGGATCCTCGCGGCACTGAGCTGCGCGCTGTTCCTGGGCCTGGGCGCCTCGGGCGTGGACATCGACCCGACCGCGTGGCTGATGCTCTACGGCAACGCCTCCGCGCTCCAGATCGGCCTGTACGTCTGGAACCGGCGGCACAACGTCTCCCCGCACGAGCCGGAGGGCTCCGGCGGGGTGGCGGGCATGGTGATGTCGGCGCTGTCCGCGCCGATCTACGCCCGCTCGCTGATGGACACGGTGCTGCGCCGCAAGAGCCGGTTCGTGGTGACGCCCAAGGGCGACTCGGCCAGTCCGGACACCCTGTTCGGGACCTTCCGTATCCATCTGTTCTTCATGGTGGTGTTCGCCGGGTCGATCACGGCCGGCTTCGCGCAGGGGCACGCCCACCCCGCGATGGTGGTCTGGGCCTCGCTCGCCCTGCTGATCACCGCGTCGCCGATCCTCGCCTGGCGGTACACGCTGCGCCGGACCGGGAAGCAGGCCGCCGGACCCGCCCCGGAGCCGCGGGACGCGGTCCCGCCGCAGGTCACCACGGCCGGGCCGGACGCGGCCCACGGCTCCCACGCGCCGCACGGACCGCACGGTCCGCACACCGCGCACGGCCCGGCGCCCCGGCCCGGCCGGGCCGCGTCGAGCGGGAGCGGCGACCAGACCATGCAGATAGCCCTGGGCGGACCCGGAGGTCGTGAGGAATGAGCGAGCGAGCCGGCCGACGGCGCGCACGGCGACTCGCGGTGGGAACGGCGGTGGTCCTCGCGCTGGCCGGGATGAACGGCCCGTGGATGTACCGCTTCGGGACCGAGAAGTACCACGAGTACGCGATCAACAGACCGCAGTACAAGGCCGACAACGGCCACTGGCAGATCGTGGAGTTCCCCGAGGAGTACCGCCAGGACACCATCCACGCCGTCCTGCTGCACACCGGCAAGGTCCTGCTCGTGGCGGGATCGGGCAACAACCAGGACAACTTCGACGCCAAGAAGTTCGACAGCCGCATCTGGGACCCGGTCAAGGGCACCGTCAAGAAGGTGCCCACGCCGAGCGACCTGTTCTGCACCGGCCACACCCAGCTCGCCGACGGCAGGATCCTGATCGCGGGCGGCACCAAGCGGTACGAGAAGCTGAAGGGCGACGTCACCAAGGCCGGCGGCCTGATGATCGTCCACAACGAGAACCCCGACCGGCCGATCACCCTGCACGCGGGCACCCGGTTCACCGGCAAGGAGAACCGCAAGACCTTCGTCTCCAAGGACCCGGTGCTCGTACCGCGCGCCAAGAAGGTGTTCGACCCGGCGACCGGCCGGTTCCTGCGCAACGATCCGGGTCTTGGCCGCATCTACGTCGAGGCGCAGAAACGCGGCTCGGCGTACGAGACCGGCACCCAGGACAACTATCTGGTCCAGGGCCTGACGGGGGTCGACGCCCGCAACACGTACGGCATCGCGCAGAAGCTCGCGCTCGACAAGAAGGACTTCCAGGGAATCCGGGACGCCTACGAGTTCGACCCGGTCGCCGAGAAGTACATCAAGGTCGACCCGATGAACGAGGCCCGCTGGTACCCGACGCTCACCACCCTGAGCGACGGGAAGATCCTCAGCGTCTCCGGCCTCGACGACATCGGCCAGCTGGTCCCGGGCAAGAACGAGATCTTCGACCCGGCGACCGGGAAGTGGACCTACACCTCGACGATCCGTCAGTTCCCGACGTATCCGGCGCTGTTCCTGATGCAGAACGGCAAGATCTTCTACTCGGGTTCCAACGCGGGCTACGGACCCGACAACGTCGGCCGGGACCCGGGCGTCTGGGACGTGGCCACCAACCGGTTCACCAAGCTGCCCGGACTGAGCGACCCCGACCGGCTGGAGACGTCGGGCACGGTGCTGCTGCCACCCGCGCAGGGCGAGCGGTTCATGGTGATCGGCGGTGGCGGGGTCGGCGAGTCCAAGCTGTCCAGCGACCGGACGCGGATCATCGACCTGAAGGACGCCCACCCTGCGTTCACGGACGGGCCGACCCTGGAGGAGGGCACCCGGTACCCGCAGTCCTCCGTGCTGCCGGACGACACCGTGCTGGTGTCGGGCGGCTCGCGGGACTACCGGGGGCGCGGCGACTCCGACATCCTCCAGGCCCGGATCTACCACCCGGACACCAACACCTTCGACCGGGTGGCCGACCCGCTGGTGGGCCGCAACTACCACTCGGGCTCGCTGCTGCTGCCCGACGGACGGGTGATGTTCTTCGGCTCGGACCCGCTGTACGGCGACAGGGCCGACACCAAGCCGGGCACGTTCGAGCAGCGCATCGAGATCTACACACCGCCCTACCTCTACCGGGACGCGCGGCCGTCGCTGTCCGGGGGCCCGCGGACGATCGCGCGCGGCGGCACGGGCACGTTCACCTCGCGGCACGCCGCCGCGATCAAGAAGGTACGGCTGATCCGGCCGAGCGCCTCGACCCATGTCACGGACGTCGACCAGCGGTCGGTGGCGCTGGACTTCACCGCCTCCGGCGACCGGATCACGGTGACCGTGCCCAAGAGCCGCAACCTGGTGCCGTCGGGCTGGTACATGCTGTTCGTGGACGACGACCGGGGCACGCCCAGCGAGGCGCAGTGGGTGAAGGTGCCCTAGCCGACGGGCCGGTGGGCGTCCCCGCGCCCCTCAAGGCGCGGGGACACCGCCGGCCGGATGACCGTTCCGTCGGCCTCAGCGGGTGGCCCGCGCCAGGCCCAGTGCGTACTTGGGCCACCACTGGCCCGCCTTGGGGCCGCCCTTGCACTCGCCGTCCGACTCCCCCGGCCGTTTGACCCACAGGTAGGCGTCGGCCAGCGCGTCCGCCGTCCTGGTCGTCGGCGGCGTGCCCAGCGCCCGGCCCGGCGGGTTGCACCAGCGCTCGTCCGGATCGCCTTGTGTGTAGGGCCCGTTGCCGTTGCGGCTGGTGTCGACGACGAAGTGCTTGCCGCCGACCTTCGCCGAGAGCTGCCTGCCGTAGGCGAGGGAGTCCTTCGTGGAGTAGAAGTTGGAGACGTTCACCGCGAAGCCGTCGGCCTTCGCGACACCGGCCCGCCGCAGCGCGTCCGCCACCTGGTCGGGGTGGCCCCAGCCCGCGTTGCCCGCGTCGAGGTAGACCTTCGTGTTCTTCAGGGACTTGAGCCTGTCGACGGCGCCCCGCAGGAGGTCGTAGCGCTCCGCGTGGAAGTCCTCCGGGGTGCAGCCGTCCACCAGGTGCAGCAGGGCGTCCGGTTCCAGGACCACCGTGCTGGGACGGTCCCCGATGCCCCGGGCCACGCCGTCGATCCAGGCCCGGTAGGTGTCCCCGTCGCCGGCGCCGCCCTGCGAGTACTGGCCGCAGTCGCGGTGCGGGATGTCGTACAGGACCAATAACGCGGTGCGGCCCACCCGGTCGGCGGCCTCGGTGAAGCCCCGGGCCTCCTGCTCCGGGTTCTCCGGGCCGATCCACTCACCGGTCGGCTGCTCGGCGATCTTGCGGATCTGCCCGGCCTCGTCCTCACGGCCTGCCTTGGCGTAGGACGCGAGCTGCCGTGCCGCGTTGCCGTCCGGGTTCACCCAGAACGGGTCGGTGCGCTCGGGCTGTTGGGTGACCCCGGCGCTCGCCGCGCCGCCCGGCTCGCCGTCGTCCCCGCCGCCCGAGGAGCATCCCGTGACAGCCAGCGCCGCCCCCAGCGCCACCACGGAGATCCCACCCCTGACCGAGGACCGCGCCCCCCTCGTGCGATACATCCAACTCCCCCTAGAGCGCACTGTTCTGCCCAGTTTTTCCCGGTGCCAATCCTGGCATACCTGCCCGTACGCCCACGGGTCGTCCGAACTTGTCAGCGAGCGGTTACGGCCTCGACGCGGCGCGCTCGGGGGCCACCTGCGGGGATGACGGAGAGCCATGGCACGAGAACCCGGTGTCATACGCCCTCTAGGCCCGCGGACCCATCCGTTCTACAGTCTTCTCGGACGGCCCCGGCCCCGGCCGGCCTTGCACTCACCATGGCCTTCGCGACCTCCCGCGTCGCTCGCCGGGTTACTCCCGCGACCCGTGCGCACGCGGTCGAGGACCGGCCCGGCCGGCGTCCCCAAGGGGGAGCGGGCCGCCGACCGGGCCGGTGACCTTCAGTCCGTCCCGCGGCCGCGGCGCGTGCCGCGGAGCATCACGGCGGTGGCGGCGGCACCTGCCAGGACCAGGCCGGTGACGGGGCGGGAGGCGCCCGGCCCGTCGGCGTAGATGTCCACCGAGACGAAGGGGGCGCCACCGCCGCCACCGCCGCCGTCGACGGCGCCGGGGACGGCGCCGGGGACGACCGCGGGGGCGTGCGCGGCCGCCGCCGCTGGGGTGTCGGGGGCGGCCGAGGGCGCGTGTGCGGCCGCGGCGCGGGCCGCCGGTGCCAGTACCGCTACGACGGCCGCGACACCGGCGCAGAGAGCGACGTTCCTTGAACCCATCGTGAAACCTCCTGGTACCTGGAGGCTCCTCCGGAGGGCACGGCCGCGCATCCCCGGCCGGGGCCGCGCTGCTCCGTACGGGTGGATCGCCCGGTGCCGGGCGTTTCAGATCCGTTCGACGAGATCCGCGATGGAGTCCACGATCTCCGACGGCCGGTACGGGAAGTCCTCGACCTGCTCGGGCCGGGTCAGCCCGGTGAGCACCAGGAACGTCCGCATCCCGGCCTCCATGCCGGCCAGCACGTCGGTGTCCATCCGGTCGCCGATCATCGCGCTGTTCTCGGAGTGGGCGCCGATCGCGTTGAGGCCGGTGCGCATCATCAGCGGGTTGGGCTTGCCGGCGAAGTACGGCTTGCGGCCGGTCGCCTGGGTGATCAGCGCGGCCACGGCGCCGGTCGCGGGCAGCGGGCCCTCGGCGGAGGGGCCGGTCTCGTCCGGGTTGGTGCAGATGAAGCGGGCGCCGCCGAGGATCAGCCGCACGGCCTTCGTCATCGCCTCGAACGAATACGTCCGGGTCTCGCCGAGCACGACGTAGTCCGGCTCGTGGTCGGTGAGGATGTAGCCGATGTCGTGCAGCGCGGTCGTCAGGCCGGCCTCGCCGATGACGTACGCCGTGCCGCCCGGCCGCTGGTCGTCCAGGAACTGGGCGGTGGCCAGCGCCGAGGTCCAGATGCACTCGACCGGCACCTCCAGGCCCATGCGCCGCAGCCGTGCGTGCAGGTCGCGCGGGGTGTACATCGAATTGTTGGTGAGCACGAGGAACGGCCTGCCGGACTCACGGAGTTTCTTGATGAAGGCGTCGGCGCCGGGAATCGGGACGCCCTCGTGGATCAGCACACCGTCCATGTCGGTGAGCCACGACTCGATGGGCCTGCGGTCTGCCATGTGCGAGGTCTCCTGCCGTACGCGGTACGTGAGCCCCAGCCTAGGCACAGGCCCGATCTTGCGGAACCGGCCTTCCGCTCCGTGGTCAGCGCCGCCTGCGCACCAGTACCAGCACCAGCGCACCGCCGGCGAGCAGCAGGGCGAGGGTCGCGGCGAGCACGGCGGCCGGGGCGCCGAGGCCGGTACCGGCGAGCTCCTCGACGAAGGGGACGTCGTCGGCCGAGGCGGAAGCGGCCGGGCCGGTGGAGTCGTCGGGAGTGGTGGCGGACGCGGAGGAGGTGGCGGACGCGGAGGAGGTGCCCGAGGCGCGGGGCCGCGGGGCGGCGCTGGGGGCGGGGGAACCGCCGGGGGTGCGTGGCGCGGCGTCCGGATCACTGCCGGTCCCGGTACCGGTACCAGGACTCGGACGGGGGGACGACGCGCCGGGCGGGCGTACGGTGCCGGTGGCGGCCGGGGTGTCCGTGCGCGCGTGGGCACCCGCCTCGGTGTCCGGGTTCGGGTTCGGGTTCGGTTTCGGGTTCGGTTTCGGGCTCGGGTTCGGGTTCGGGTTCGGGTCGGGATGCGTGCCCGTACCGGTACCCGTACCCGTACCCGAGTCGGCGTCGGCGTCGGGATGGGCGTCGGAATCCGCGTCGGTCGCGACGCGGAAGCGGTAGGCGTTCGACTCGCCGACCCAGTCGCCGTCGTCCTTGTGACGCTGGACCACGGCCGCGTTGAGGGTGATGTCCTTGGCCGCCGTGTCGGAGGTGAGGGCGAGCCGGACCTTCACCGTGAGGGTCTTGCGCGGGGCGACCGTGAAGCCCGCGAAGTCGTCCTTGCCGTCGTCCTCCGCGTCGAACGCCCCGACCAGTTCGTCCTCGTCGGTCGTCTCGAAGCGGACGGCACGCGGGCGCGGGCCGTCGTAGAACTCCAGGAGCGGCTGGGTCGGCTTCAGGGTGTGCTGCCCGTCGACCAGCACGACGACCGGGTGGATGCCCGCGCAGGGGCGGGTGGTGGTGTTGGTGAGGTCCAGGTACCAGGTGCCGTAGCCACCGCCGGGCTCGTAGGAGCCGGGGCCGCCGCGGATCCGGGTGGTGAGGGGGAAGGCGTTGCCGTCGGAGGTGGCACAGGTCGGGTCGGAGGCGGTCACGGCGGCAGCGGTCGCCGCGGAAGCGGGCGCCGTCGCTACGGGGAGCAGGGCGGCGGCTGCCATCAGACACAGGGAAGCGGGCGTGCACGGTCGCATGGTCATGTGACCCTGCCCGACGAAGGCGGCCGGGCCCTGACGCCGTGCCGGGCCGAAGGACGACAGAACTCGAACGAGTGTGCAATTCCGTCCGATCGGCGCACCCCCGGTTGCCGCCCCGGGAACCACGGCCCCACGCCCCGGAGACCCGGACCCGGCAGACCCAGGAGCCGCACACTCGCCCGCGGCTCCCCCGCCTCAGGTGTCGTCCCGCCCGAACAGCGGCCCGAGCAGCAACTGCGCCGCTCCCTCCGCGACCGCGCGCGCCCCGCCCGGCGCCACCCGCACCGGCACGGCGCCCTCGGCCGCGCCCCCGCGCCGGGCCCGCGCGTCGAGCACCTGCGCCACGCCCCGCACGAACCGCTCCGGCGCCGCGGCGACCGTACGCCCGCCGAGCAGCACCTGGTCGATGTCGAGCAGTCCCACCAGGTTCGCCGCGCCCGCGCCCAGCACCCGGGCCGCTTCCTCGATGTCGCCGCGCGCCACGGCGTCCAGGCACAGGGCCTCGATGCAGCCGCGGTCGCCGCAGCCGCACGGCGGCCCGTCGAGCTGGATGACCTGGTGCCCGAACTCCCCCGCCCCGGTGCGCGCGCCCCGGTGGACGCCACCTCCCACGACCAGCCCGGCGCCGAGTCCGGTGCCGAGGTGCAGATAGGCGAAGGAGCCGCCCTCGCCGCCGACGGCCAGTCCGAGCGCCGCCGCGTTGGTGTCCTTGTCGACGACCACCGGCACCCCGCCGAGCCGTCCGGCCAGCGCGTCCCGCAGCGGGAATCCGTCCCACTCGGGGAAGCCGGTGACCCGGTGCAGTACGCCGTGGGTGTGGTCGAGGGGGCCCGGCAGGGCCACGCCGACCCCGAGGAGGGAGCCGGAGCGCCGGGCCGCGGCCAGGAGTTCCGCCTCCCGAGCCACCGCCGCGACCACGGCCTCGGCCCCCGCTCCCAGGTCCAGCGGACCGCCCCGCTCCGCCACCACGCTCCCGGCGAGGTCGACCAGGACGGCCCGCGACTCGTCCCGGTCCAGGTGCACGCCGACCGCGTACCCCGCCTCGGGCACCAGTCGCAGCACCGTGCGCGGTTTGCCGCCGGTCGAGGCGCGCCGCCCCGCCTCCGTCGCCAGCCCCTCGGCCCGCAGCCGGGCGGTGATCTTGCTGACGGCCTGCGGGGTCAGCCCGGTCCGCTCGGCGAGTTCGAGCCTGCTTATGCCGTCCGCGCCCCCGGTGCCCGCCGTGCGCAGCAGGTCGAGGACCAGCGCGGTGTTGTGGCTGCGCAGCGCGAGCAGATTGGCGCCGGCCGTCGCGCCCGTACGGCCGCCGCCGTTCCCGCCGCCACCGCTCCCGGCCCCGGCCCCAGCCCCACTCCCGGTCCCGGTCCCGCCGACCGCACCGCCGCTGCCGGCGCTCCCGCCGACACTGCCACCCCTGGTCCTGTTCACCCCGCCATTCTCCCCCGCGCTTGCACTTTGGCAACAGCGTTGCGAAAGTAGGGGGCATGACTGCTACCCCCCTCCGCGTGGGCCTGATCGGCTACGGCCTGGCCGGCTCCGTCTTCCACGCCCCCCTGATCGCCGCCACCGAGGGCCTGGTCCTCGACACGGTGGTCACCTCGAACC
This sequence comes from Streptomyces sp. NPDC001443, assembly GCF_053597355.1. Taxonomy (NCBI): domain Bacteria; kingdom Bacillati; phylum Actinomycetota; class Actinomycetes; order Kitasatosporales; family Streptomycetaceae; genus Streptomyces; species Streptomyces sp. NPDC001443. The sequence goes on along the minus strand of NZ_JBSFIA010000001.1, from coordinate 73,088 downwards.
CCGAGCGCCAGGAACAGGCCCGCAAGGAGTTCCCGGACGTCCGCGTCGCCGTGAACGCCGAGGAACTGTTCGACCGCTCCGCCGACCTCGACCTGGTCGTCATCGCCTCGCCGAACAAGACGCACGTGCCGTTCGCCACGGCCGCGCTGAAGTCCGGTCTGCCGGTCGTGATCGACAAGCCGATCGCGGGCACCGCGGCCGAGGCCCGCGAGCTCGCGGCCCTCGCCGAGGAGCGCGGCCTGCTGCTGTCCGTGTTCCAGAACCGCCGCTGGGACAACGACTTCCTCACCCTGCGCAAGCTGATCGAGGGCGGCGAGCTGGGCGACGTCTGGCGCTTCGAGTCGCGCTTCGAGCGCTGGCGCCCGCAGCTCAAGGGCGGCTGGCGCGAGTCCGGCGACCCGGCGGAGATCGGCGGTCTGCTCTACGACCTCGGCAGCCACGTCGTCGACCAGGCGCTCGTCCTGTTCGGCCCCGTCACGCAGGTGTACGCCGAGTCGGACGTCCGGCGCGCGGGCGCGGCGGCGGACGACGACACCTTCATCGCCCTCACGCACGCGAGCGGCGTCCGCTCCCACCTCTACGTCTCCGCGACGACCGCCCAGCTCGGCCCGCGCTTCCGGGTGCTGGGCTCGAAGGCGGGCTACGTCAAGCACGGCCTGGACCCGCAGGAGGCGGCGCTGCGCGACGGCGAGCGCCCCGGCGCCGGCTGGGGCACGGAGCCCGAGCCGCTGTGGGGCCGGCTCGGCTCCGGCGAGTCCCCGCTGTCCGGTGGCGGCGACGCCGTACCGACGCTTCCCGGCGACTACCCCGCCTACTACGCGGCGGTGGCGAAGGCCCTCGCCGACGGCGGCCCGAACCCGGTGACCGCGCTGGAGGCGGCCGCGGCCCTCGACGTCCTGGAGGCGGCCCGCCGCTCGGCCCGCGACGGCGTGGCGGTGAACCTGTGATGAGCGCTCGCGAGGTCACCCCCCGCTTCACTCCCGAGATCACCCCGAGCGTGGCGGACCTGGAGGCCCAGGAACGCCGGCTGGTGTTCCGCCAGTTCACCCACGACGACGCCTGGGCCCTCGGCTCGCTCCTGGTGGAGCTGGCCCGGGAACGCCAGGCCCCGGTCGCCATCGACATCCACCGCGCGGGCCAGCAGCTCTTCCACGCCGCGCTGCCGGGCTCCACCCCCGACAACGACGCGTGGATCGCCCGCAAGCGCCGGGTCGTCGAGCGCTACGGCGCGGCGTCCTACCTCGTCGGCGCCCGGTTCCGGGCCAAGGGCACCACGTTCGAGGACTCCTCCCGTCTCGACCCCGACGCGTACGCGGCGCACGGCGGTTCCTTCCCGATCAACGTCGAGGGCGTCGGCGTGATCGGCTCGGTGACGGTCTCCGGGCTGCCGCAGCTGGAGGACCACCGGTTCGTGGTGGAGGTCCTGGAGCAGTTCCTGGGCCTGTGACGGAATGATCCGGGAGTCCCTCCGGTTGGGACCGCTGTACGACCGGCGCCACACGGCACGGCACGGCGCAGCACCCAACCGGAGGGACCGCGGGCGATGAGTGACGCATTAGACGCATTGAAGGAAACCGTCGGACGGTACGGCATCTGGAGCGCCGGCCTGCGCCATGACGACCCGGCCCGACGCGGCGAACTCGCCGAATCCGCGGCCGAGCTGGAGGAACTCGGTTTCCGAGCCGCCTGGCTGGGCAGCAGCAGCAACGCCCGGCACGCGGCGCCGCTCCTGGCGGCGACCTCCCGGCTGGTGGTCGGCACCAGCATCCAGAGCATCTGGCAGTACGAGGCCGCCGACAGCGCGGCCCGCTTCGCCGAGCTGGAACAGGCCCACCCCGGCCGTTTCGTACTGGGTCTCGGGGTGAGCCACGCCAAGATCGCCGACCAGTACCGCCGTCCGTACTCGGCACTGGTCTCCTATCTCGACGCCCTGGACGCGGCCGGGGTGCCGGCCGGGCGCCGGGTGCTGGCCGCGCTCGGCCCGAAGACCCTGAAGCTGGCGGGCGACCGGGCCGCGGGCGCGGTCCCCTACCTGGTCACCCCCGAACACACGGCCCTGGCACGCGAGATCCTCGGCGATGGTCCGCTGCTGGCACCGGAGTTGAAGGTGATCCTGGAGACGGACCCGGCACTGGCCCGTGACCGGGCCCGCGCCGCACTCGCCGTCTACCTCTCCCTGCCGAACTACACCGACAACTTCCTCCGGAACGGTTTCACCGAGGACGATCTGGCCGACGGCGGCAGCGACCGCCTGGTGGACGCGGTGTTCGCCTGGGGCGACGACTCCCGGATCAGGGAGCGGATCGAGAGCTTCCGCGAGGCGGGCGCCGACCACGTGGCACTACAGCTGATCGACGGCGACCCACGGGACTCCCTGCCCAGGGCCGGCTGGCGCCGGCTCGCACAGCTGCTGGGCTGACGCGACGGTCGAGGGGCGCGGGGAACCGCGCGACGAGCCACGACGGCCCCGCGCCCACCGCCCGCACCCCGCCCCGCCCCCGGCGGAGCGCTCAAGCGTCCTTCAACTCCTGCCGCTGGCGGCCGAGTCCGTCGATCTCCAGCTCCACCACGTCCCCGGCCCGCAGGAACGGCTTCGGCTCCGGCCGCCCCAGGGCGACCCCCGCCGGAGTACCGGTGTTGATCACGTCGCCGGGATACAGGGTCATGAACTGGCTGACGTAACGCACCACTTCACCCACGGGGAAGATCTGCTCGGCGGTCGACCCGTCCTGCTTCAGCTCCCCGTTGACCCACAGCCGCAGCGAGAGGCCCTGCGGGTCCGCCACCTCGTCGGCGGTGACCAGCCACGGCCCCAGCGGGTTGAACGTCTCGCAGTTCTTCCCCTTGTCCCAGGTCCCGCCCCGTTCGATCTGGAACTCGCGCTCGGACACGTCGTGCGCCACCGCGTACCCCGCGACATGGGCGAGCCCCTCCTGCGCCGACTCCAGGTAGCGGGCGGTCCGTCCGATGACGACGGCCAGCTCCACCTCCCAGTCGGTCTTGGTGGAACCGCGCGGTACGAGCACCGTGTCGTCCGGTCCCACGACGGTGTCCGCCGCCTTGAAGAAGATGACGGGCTCGGCGGGCGGCTCCGCCCCCGTCTCCCGGGCGTGGTCGTGGTAGTTCAGCCCGATGCACACGACCTTCCCGATCCGCCCCACCGGCGGCCCGACGCGTAGCCCGTCCGGGTCCAGCACCGGCAGCCCGCCGTCGCCCTCGACGGCTTCTGCGGCGGCACGGACACGGCCGAGCGCGGCCTCGTCGGCGAGCAGCGCCCCGTCGATGTCGGCCACGAGGCCGGACAGGTCCCGCAGGACGCCTCCGGCGTCGAGCAGCGCGGGCCGCTCCGCACCCGCCGCACCCACTCGCAGCAGCTTCATGGTCACCATCTCCCTCGCTCGCGGGCGCCCGGCCGACGGACACGGCCATCGAAGAACCGGTCGATCGTCCAAGCTCCCCGTCCAGTCCGCAAGACTCTGTTCACGGACTGGACCGAAAGGGATCGCCCCGGAGGCCGCCTGGCGGAATGCGGGGGCGGGCCGTCAGCGGTAGAGCGCCGCCCGTTCCACCGCGCTCCAGGTCGTACTCGTCACCACGTACAGCGCGGCCGCCAGCGGCATGACCGCCACGGTGAAGAGCGTGAAGAAGGACATGAACGGCATGATCCTGCCGACCGCGCCGAGACCGGGCAGCCGCTCGCCCGCGCCGCCCCCGTCCCCGTCCCCGACACCGGCCGTGGTCGCGGTCATCTGCTTCGTACGGCGGTAGTTGAAGACGGCGACGGCGGCGACGACCACGAACAGTCCGACGTACACGAGTCCCGCCGCTCCGAACGCCCCGCCGTCGGCCAGGGCGTCGGCCCAACGGCCGCCGAGGGGCGCGGCGAACAGCCGGTGATTCAGCAGGTCGTTGGGGGCATCGCCGATCGTCCGGTTCGAGAACAGGTGGTACAGCACGAAGAACGCGGGCAGTTGGAGCAGGCTCGGCAGGCAGCCCGACAGCGGCGACACCTTTTCCTCGGCGTGCAGTTCCAGTACCGCCTGCTGGAGCTTCTCGGGGTTCTTCGCGTGCCGCCTGCGCAGTTCGGCGATCCGCGGTTGCAGCGCGGCCCGGGCCCGGCCGCCACGGGCCGCGGCCCGGGACAGGGGATGCACGAGGAGTCGTACGAGAGCGGTGAACAGGACGATCGCGGCGGCGGCCGCGGAGGCGTGGAAGAGCGGATCGAGCAGGTCGGCGAGCTGCTCGACGAGGTGCGCGAAAACGGACATGGCTGAGCCCTCCGGGGGTCTCGTCGTGCCGGGAGCGGGTGGCTGTGCGACGGCATGACGATCCGGGTGCGGTCACGTCGGAGGGTGCGGGGTCACCGCAGGAAGGAAGTGCGGTGCCCTGAAAGCGCCCGGCCGACGTGGCCTACGCGGAGATCGTCGGGAGGGCGGGTCCGGGGGCCCTGGGCCTGCGCCGGCCGGGGGCGTCGGGGTCGCGCTGGGGCAGGAACGCCGTACGGCGGGCCCGGTCGCGGATGGCCGTACGCACCCGGGTGGGCGGCACGGCGGGTGCGCAGCGCGCGGCGAGGCGGGCACAGAGGCAGAGGGCGGAGGCGGCCGCGGCGGTCGCGGCGAATGCGACGGTGGCCGAGAGGCTGCCGGTGTCCAGCAGCGCGATCTGGAGCAGCAGGACCAGCAGCACGGCGAGCGGGCGCACCACGGCCCGGCTGCGGATCATCGCCCCTTCTCCTCTCGCCCTCTCGTACCCGTGCGTGCCCTGCCGGTCGTGCGTGTGCCCTGCCGGCCGTACGCGATCCGCCGGAGGGGATCCGTCAGGCGGGATCCCCGTCGGCGGATTCCGCGCCGACGGGTTCCATGACGACGGGTTCCAGCAGTCGCCTGGGCTTCAGCAGGGCCCGGCTGACCGGGTTCGCCGGGTCCGGATCGAGGTCCGGTCCCGGCAACATGAGGACGTCCGGAACCGGTACGACGGTTGCGCAGGCGGGGCATTCGCCGTACGAGCCGATTTCCGTGCCGCAGTCGGCGTGCCGGAACTCGCGCAGCACGGACCCGTCGATGTTCTCGCGCCCCCACCGGCCGAGGGAGCGCAGCACCGGCCACAGGGCCGCGCCGCGCTCGGTGACGACGTACTCGTCGCGCGGCGGCGACTCCTGGTAGCGCTGCTTCTCCAGGATCCCCTCGGCCAGCAGCGACTGGAGCCGGGAGGCGAGGACCGCGCGCGGGATGCCGAGGTGGACCAGGAAGTCGTTGTAGCGCCGTACGCCGTAGAGGGCGTCGCGGATCACCAGCAGCGTCCAGCGTTCGCCGACGATCTCCAGTGCTCGGGCGATCGAGCACTCCTGCGATGCGTAGTCCTTGCCCAGTGCCATGACGTCCACTGTAGCCACTTTCCCTCTTATTGGTTCAATGACCGAACCATGGATGTTACGGTCGGAGGCGTCAGTAAGTTCATTGACCGAACTCGCTCGTCGCCGTCCCCGGAAGGACAGCCATGACCCGGCTCGACTCCCCCGCCACGACCCCCGGCACAGCCACCGGCGCGGTGCGCGGGCAGCACCCGGACCCGCCCGCGCGCCCCCGCGCGACCCTGGCCCTGACCAGCGCCGCGACCGCCGTGGCGCTGATGACGTACACCGCGCCGATGGTCACGCTCCCCGACATGGCCGCCGACCTGCACACCCCGGTCTCCGCCCAGGCCTGGCTGCTCAACGGCACCCCGCTGGGTCTGGCCGCCCTGCTCCTGGTCGCCGGCAGCCTCGCCGACGACTACGGCCGCCGCCGGATCTTCGTGGCCGGCACGCTCGCGCTCGGCCTGACCACCGCGCTCGGCGCCCTCGCCGGCTCGACCTGGCTGTTCACCCTGACCCGGGTCGCCCAGGGCGCGGCGAGCGCGGCCCTGCTCGCCAGCAGCCTGGGACTGCTCGTGCACGCCTTCCCCACCCCGCGCGGACGGCTGCACGCGACCGGCGTGTGGGGCGCGTTCGTCAGCGGCGGCATCGCCGTCGGCCCGCTGCTCACCGGGTCGCTGCCCGACTGGCGGCTGGGCTACGCCGTCCTCGGCGCCGCCGCCCTGGTCGTGGCCGGGCTCTCGGCGCGCACCCTGTCCGAGTCGCGCGCCCCGCGCGGCGGCCGCCCCGACCTGCCCGGCGCGGTGACCTTCGGGCTGGCACTGGTCGCCCTGGTCGCGGCGCTCACCCTGGGCCGGGACGGCTGGCTGCGCGCGCCGGTCGGCCTGCTGCTGGCCGCGTTCGTGCTGCTCACCGGCGCCTTCGCCCTGGTCGAGCGCCGCTCCGCCGCCCCGATGATCGACCTCGCGCTGCTGCGCAGGCCCCGCTTCCTCGCCTCCTCGGCGGGCGGCCTGTTCACCGGCCTCGCCGTCATCGGCCTGTTCAGCTTCCTGCCGACGCTGCTGCAACGCTCCCTCGGGCTCTCCGCGCTGGAGACCGCGTGGCTGTTCCTGCTCTGGTCCGGGCTGTCCTTCGCGGTCGCGTTGCAGGCCCGGCGGTTCGCGGGCCGGATGGCCCCGCGCCACCAGCTGGCCCTCGGTTTCGCGCTGCACGCGGTCGGCGTGCTGGCCATGCTCGGCGCGCTCGACGCGGGCTCCTGGCCGCGCCTGCTGCCCGGCATGCTGGTCGCGGGTGTGGGCAGCGGCCTGCTCAACGCCGCCCTGCCGCTGCTCTCGGTCGAATCCGTACCGGCCCAGCGTGCCGCGATGGGCTCGGGGGCGCAGCAGACCTTCCGCTACATCGGCTCCTGCGCGGGCGTGGCCCTGACGATCGCGATCGCCACCTCGGCGGGCAGCCTGGCGCACGGCGCGGACATCGCGATGGTGGTGTCGGCGGCCCTCGCCGCGGTCGGCGCGGTCAGCGTGGCCGCATGGAAGTGAGCGTGCCCCACACCACCATGCGGTAGCGGGAGGTGTACTCCGGGGTGCACGTCGTGAGGGTGATGTAGAAGCCGGGGGCGCGGTAGCCGTAGCCGGGCCGCACCAGGCTGCGGGGTACGGGCGCGATGACACCGGAGTCACGCGCCGAGGTCTGCGGGAGCGTCCGGTCGACGGTGTACGTGTAGACGGCGCCCCCGGTCTCCACCCGGACCTCGTCGCCCTTCCTCAGCCGGTCCAGGTGCCGGAACGGCTCGCCGTGGGTGTTGCGGTGCCCGGCGACGGCGAAGTTGCCCGCCCGGCCGGGCTGTTGGGTACCGGGATAGTGGCCGGCGTAGCCCTTGTCCAGGACATCGCGCTTGCCGGTGCCCTCGGCGACGGGGACGCGCAGGTGCAGGCGGGGGATGTCGAGGACGGCGTAGGCCTGGGACCACCGGGGTGCCGCGGCCTGCCGGCCGGCGGTGGCGCGGGTGCCGCTCGGGCCTCCGGACGCGGCCGGCTCGGGGGCCCCGGTCCCGGAGGCCGTCGCGGAACCGGCGGCACCGCCGCCGGCGGACGGATCCGTCTCCGCGCCCCACTGCCGTTCCAGCGCCTGCACCTTGCGATCGGCGCCCTGCCGGGCCTCGCGGTTGGTCCACCACAGCTGGTGGACGACGAGAAGCAGCAGCACGAGCCCGGCGGTGACGAGGAGTTCACCCGTCCCCCACACCGCGCGCCGCAGCCGTGCGCGACGGCGCCGGGTGCGGTGCTCCACGACCCGGGAGCGCGGCCGGACCCGGGGCCAGGGCCGCGACCGCGCCCACGCCCACGCCCACACCGGTGAGCGTGGCCGCGTACCCGTGCGTGTACGTGAACTCGTACACGCACGTGGACTCGTACGCACGCGGGAACCCGTACTCGTACGCATCCGCACGCCGCCACCTCCGCCCGCCGGGGCCGACCGCAGGACAGACGGCCGCAAGATAGACGGCCGGGCCCGAAGTCTCCAGGCCCACGCACCGCCGACCGCCCACCCACGGCCCTGCCCCCTGCCCCCTGGCCTCCCACGAACGGCCGCACCGGCGCGCGCCCGGCCGCGGGCTCGGGCAGGCTGTCCATGGCGGAAGCCCCAGCCGGCTCCCGGTACCCCAGGACGCACGGGAGTGGTGTGCCATGCCCTTCGACCCCGACTCCGAGCCCTCCACCGCCCCGGGCGCCGCCGCACCGCCCCCGCCCGTGCGGTTCTGGCCCGTCGAGGACCTGCCCGCCCTCGACCCCGACCCCTTCCTGGACGAGGTCCTGCGCGACGAGCCGGTCACCCGGATCAGGCTGCCGCACGGCGAGGGGCACGCCTGGCTGGTCACCCGCTACGAGGACGTCCGGTTCGTCGTCTCCGACCCGCGCTTCTCCCGCGCGGAGCTCGTCGGCCGTTCGGTGACCACCATGCGGCCCACGCCGGTGGCGTCCCAGAAGGCCGGACTCCAGTACATCGACGCGCCCCGGCACACCGAGCTGCGCCGGGTCGTCGCCCGCGCGTTCACCGGGAAGAGCATGATGCGGCTGCGCCCGATGGCCGAGCGCACGGCCGCCGGGCTGCTCGACGCGATGGAGGCGGCGGGTCCCCCGGCCGACCTCATGCAGCGGTTGCACGGCCCGTTCCCGATCGCCGTGATCCGCGACTTCCTCGGGGTGGACGAGAGCGACTGGCACAGCTGGGCGCAGACCGGCGAGGCCCTGCTGTCCGCGGGCGCGGACTCCGAGGAGCGCGCGGCGGCGGCCCGGGCGGCGACCCGCGCCCGCATCGTCGACCTGCTCGACTGCCGGCGCGAGGACCCCCGGGACGACCTGGCCGGCGTCCTCGCGCAGGCCGCCGCCACGGGTGAGATCACGGACGACGAGGCGGTGTCCCTCGCCATGGCCATCCAGGTCAGCGGGGGTCACGCCGTACGCAACAACAGCGGCTCCATGATGTACGCGCTGCTCACCCACCCCGAGCACCTCCAGCGGCTGCGCCGCGAGCCCGGACTGCTCCCGAAGGCGGTCGACGAGCTCTTCCGCTACGTGCCCCACCGCAACGGCGTCGGCATCCCCCGCATCGCCACCGAGGACGTGACGGTCGGCGGTCATCTGGTCCGCGCGGGCGAGGTGATCTACAACGCCTATGTCGCCGCCAACCGCGACCCCGACGTCTTCCCCGACCCCGACGCCCTCGACTTCGACCGCGACGGCGCCGGTCACATCGCCTTCGGGCACGGCCCGCACCACTGTCTGGCCGCGATCATGGCCCGTATGGAGGCCGAGGTGATCATCGGCTCGGTGCTGGACCGCTTCCCCGGCATCCGGCTGGCCGTACCGGCCCGGGAGGTGGAGTTCCAGCTCCAGGGCCTCATCCGCGGACCACGGACGCTCCCGGTCACCTGGTGACCCCGGTCGCCCGGCCGCCCGGACCCCGGCTTTTTCCATAGGTTTGAGAAAGGGCTGTCAGAACGCTCGACATCCCACGCGTCACACCCGATGCTTCCTGTTGCCATGAACGGGACAGGCACCAACACCGGTTCGAAAACCGGTAGTTGAGGGAATCGGAGACGCGAATGATCCGACGCAGAACCCTGCTGGCCGCGGCGGGAGCCGGAGTCCTCGGCAGCACCCTGGCGACGGGCACCGCCCGCGCCGACGCCACGATCGCCGTGAACCCCTCCGTGGGTTACGGGACTTGGGAGGGCTGGGGCACCTCGCTCGCCTGGTGGGCCAATGTCTTCGGCGCCCGGGACGACTTCGCCGACGTCTTCTTCACCACCAGGTCGGTGACGTACAACGGCACCGCCCTGCCCGGCCTCGGCCTGAACATCGCCCGCTACAACCTGGGCGCGTGCAGCTGGAACAGCGTCGGCGGCGAGAGCATGACGGCCTCCGCCAACATCCCCGCCTTCAAGCAGATCGAGGGCTACTGGCAGGACTGGAACAACGAGGACCCGACCTCCACGGCCTGGAAGTGGACGGCGGACGCGGCCCAGCGGGCGATGCTGGTGAAGGCCACCGCCCGGGGCGCGACGACCGAGCTGTTCGCGAACTCCCCCATGTGGTGGATGTGTCTGAACCACAACCCGTCGGGCGCGGCCGACGGCGGCAACAACCTCCAGTCCTGGAACTACCGCCAGCACGCCTCCCACCTGGCCGCGGTGGCGCTGTACGCGAAGTCGAACTGGGGGGTGAACTTCGCGACGATCGACCCCTTCAACGAGCCCAGCTCGAGCTGGTGGACGGCGACCGGCACCCAGGAGGGCTGTCACATGGACGCCACCGTGCAGGCGGCCGTGCTGCCGTACCTGCGCAGCGAGTTGGACAAGCGCGGCCTGACGGGCACCAAGATCTCGGCCTCGGACGAGACGAGCTACGACCTGGCCCGCACCACCTGGAACTCCTTCAGCTCGACGACGAAGGGGTACGTCAACCGGGTCAACGTCCACGGCTACCAGGGCTCCGGCGGCCGTCGCGACCTCCTCTACACGGACGTGGTGACGACGGCGGGCAAGGCCCTGTGGAACTCGGAGACGGGCGACAACGACGGCACCGGCCTGACCCTGGCGAGCAATCTGCTCTACGACTTCCGCTGGCTGCACCCCACCGCCTGGGTCTACTGGCAGGTGATGGACCCGTCCACGAACTGGGCGATGATCGCGTACGACGCGAACACCCTGGCGGCCGGCGCGGTGACGACCAAGTACTACGTGATGGCCCAGTTCAGCCGTCACATCCGCCCCGGAATGAAGATCATCGACACTGGTGTGAGCTACGCGGCCGCCGCCTACGACGCGAGCGCGAAACGCCTGGTGGTCGTCGCCGCGAACACCGCGGCCTCGGCCCAGACCCTGACCTTCGACCTGTCCCGCTTCACCACCGTGACCGGCGGCTCGGGCGGCCTGGTCCCGCGCTGGAACACGCTCACCACCGGCGGCGGCGACCTCTACACCGCCCACTCGGACACGTATCTGAGCGGGAAGACGGTGAGCGTGCCCTTCGCGGCGAAGTCGGTCCAGACGCTCCAGATCGACGGCGTCACGGCGTAGCACCCGACGCGGACCCGACGGCCTTCCGGGCCCGGCGCCCTGGCCAGCAGATATCTCACTTTCCGCCGGGCCCGGCAGTACGGTGTCAACCATGCGCCCCGACACGCCTGCCGAGAACGTCGACCACACCGCCGAAGCGGCACGCCTGGAGCGGACCGCCGGCCTGTATCCCGAGGACGCCGAGGCCCTGCTGCTGCAGGCCGCGGCCCATCTGGAACTGGCCGGCGACCGCCCCGCCGCGTCCACCCTCTACGACCGCCTGCTGAGCACGTCAGACCCGCTGGACAACCCCCACCTGGTCCGCGCCCTGAAGGCCTCGAACCTCTGGGAGTACGGCCACGAGGCGGAGGCGCGGGCGATCATCGACGGCATCCGCACGGCCGCCCCGCGCGATGCGGCCCCCTGGGTGATCGTGGCGGAGTCCCTGGAGTCCCACGACGAGCTGGAGGCGGCGCAGGAGACGTTCACGGAGGGCGTCCGGCTCCTCCTCACGGACACCTCGGAGCCCCCGTACGCCACCCACCCGCTTCTTTTCGGCCGCCACCGGGTACGCCGCATGCTGGGCGTGGCGCACGACGACTGGGACACCCTGGCGGACTCCCTGAACTCGTCCCCGATCTCCCTGGACGAGCTCCACGACCCCAAACGCGTCTGGTCCCTGGGCTCCGACAACCCCGAGGAGCTGGCGGCGGAGATCTCCCGCCTGCGCGCCGAACTCGGCACCTACCGCGAGGCCCTCTCCCGCCCCTTCCCGGTCGCGGTCCTGCACTGGCCGAACCAGGAACTGACGGAACTCCTCGCCGCCTACCCGCCGCTGGCCGCGGAGTACCCCTCCCACGAGGAGCACCTCGCGACGATAGAGGCGTCCCTGCGCGAACTGTCCGCGTCCGGCACCCCGAACCTGGGCATCGTCACCGGCACGGTCCCCTCCTACGAGGCCTTCGCCGCCTCGGAAGCCACCACCCCGTCCGACACCGCCCTCCTCCCCCAGTACGCCACCACCCTGGCAGCCCGAGGCCGAGCCATCGTCTGGCCCCCGCAGCGGGGGGCGGTGTGCTGGTGCGGGTCGGGGCGGGGGTACGAGGGGTGTCACGGGGTCCCGACGGCGTGAGCGCGGGCGGCGGCGCGCTTCCCGGGCCCGTCCCCAGGAGGCGTGTCAACGGACACCGAGTGCATTTGTTCCGATCCCGTTACACCTCGTACAAGTCCCTCACGATAACTTCACACGTGAACAGCTGAAACTGGCACGCCCGCACGCACTCCGGGCATGTCCCGGCCCGCGAGGAAGACCTGCATGCCGCCCTACCAGCCGTCCTCGGACTGGCAGTTCGACGTACCCACCAGTGGAAGCAAGCGGCTCCCCCCGGCGGCCAGGTCCTTCGAATCGCTCGCGCACCAGGGCTACGGCTTCGAGGCGGCCATCGCCGACCTGATCGACAACTCGATCGACGCGAAGGCCCGCAACGTCGTCGTGAGCTTCCTGCGGGACACCGGTGAGCGCGGCGGACGGGACCGTCTCGTCGGGCTGCTCGTCATCGACGACGGCGAAGGCATGGACGAGGCGGGCCTGGACACGGCGATGACCGTCGGTGGCCGCGAGCGGTACGCCGCCGACGCTCTCGGGCACTTCGGCGCCGGTCTGAAGGCCGCCTCGCTCTCGCACGCCGACGCGCTCACCGTGATCAGCCGGACCAAGCGCAGCCCGTCGGTCGGCCGGCGCTGGCTCACCGCCCGCGCGCAGGCCGACTTCACGTGCGACATCGTCGACGCGACGTACTGCCAGAACCTGGTCGACCGCTACGACGGGATCATCGGCTGGCACGGCACGATCGTGCGCTGGGACCAGGTCCGCACGTTCGAGACCATCGTCGCCGGCCAGACCGACCGGTACCTCAACGACGCGATCGAGCGGCTGGAGACCCACCTCGGTCTCTACCTCCACCGCTTCCTCGCCCGCGAGGGCTTCCACATAGACATCGTGGTCGAGGACGTCCACACCCGGGAGGAACTCGACCACCGGGGCGTGGAGCCCATCGACCCGTTCGGCTACCGCGTCCCGGGCCGCGCCGGCTACCCCCGTACCTACCTCGCGCCCGTCGAAGGCGTCGGCGACGTCGCGCTCACCGCGCACATCTGGCCCGCCAAGTCGCCGCTGGTCGCCTACCGGGGCATCGGCCCGCTCGCCGAACGCCAGGGCTTCTACCTCTACCGCAACGACCGGCTCGTCCAGGCAGGCGGCTGGAACGACACCCGCAGCCCGGAGGGCCACCTCGCCCTCGCCAGGATCGCCGTCGACCTGCCGCCCGAGCCCAACGACGTCTTCGCCCTGACCGTGAAGAAGGACGGCGTCCAGGTCACCCCTGCGTTCGCCCGGGGGCTGGAGCAGGCGTCCGTCCCCGCCACCGGCCACACGTTCACGGAGTACGTCCACGAGGCCGACGCGGTCTACCGGGAGGCGGCCAGACGGAACACCGAGGTCAAGCGCACGGCCGTCATCCCGCCCGGCAAGGGCATCGATCCGAAGCTGAGGCGGACGCTGCGGGACGAACTGCCTCAGCTGGAGGGCGACGACCCCATCACCTTCACCTGGGCCCGGCTCGACGTGCCGCCCGGCACCGACTCCGCCGAACTGCTCTTCACCGTCGACCACAAGGAGCGCGTGGTAGTCCTCAACAAGGACTACCGGCAGGCCTTCAACGGCGGCCGGCGCGGCGGCTCCAACGACGCCCCGGTCCTCAAGAGCCTTCTGTACCTGATGCTCAACGAGATCTTCCAGAAGGAGCGGGTCCGGGCCAACCAGACCGACAAGATCGCCCTGTGGAACAGCGTGCTCGTCACCGCGGCACGCGCCGAACTCGACCGCGCCGCCGACTAGTCGCCTCCCGCCCCACGCGTCCCCCGCACCTCCAGAAAGGCCGCCCCGCCGCCGTGACCGCCGAGAACACCCCCCTTTCCGACCACCTCACCGACCTGCACGGCGAGGTCCTCGACGCGATGAGCCGGCGCGGCCCCAGACACTTCGCCAAACTCGCCTTCGTACTCTCCGACGCCGACGATCCGGAGGACACGGACGAGACCCACTTCCGGGCCCGCGTCCTGGCCGCGGCCCCCGGCGACGACCTTCTCGCCCTCTGGCACCGCAAGCTCACCGCCTGGGACTTCGAGCAGTCCCCCACCTGGTCGGCCACCGCTCCGCGCACCCCCGAGCGCCGTGCCGAGGTCTACGACAGACTCGCGTTCGGCCCGGATCTGCGCAAGGCGCTCGACGCGGCCGTCCCGGTGCACGAAGAGACGGGCCCGGTCACCATCAGCCGCGAGTTCCAGCCCTGGTACACCCGGGAACAGGCGGCGAACCGCTCCTTCTACTGGGCGTCGTACGAGCGTCTGCTGCGCCGCAAGGGCTGGCCCGACGCGGCGGTCTCCAGTCTGGACGAGGCCGCCCACGCGGTCGTCGAGCGGCTCGCCGACCCGACCCGGGACGACGCCTACGGCGCGCGCGGCCTCGTCGTCGGCTACGTGCAGTCCGGCAAGACCGCCAACTTCACCGGCGTCACCGCCAAGGCCATCGACGCGGGCTACCGGCTGGTCATCGTGCTGGGCGGCACGCTGAACCTGCTGCGCGGCCAGACGCAGCGCCGCCTGGACATGGAACTGATCGGCCAGGAGAACATCCTGGGCTCGGCCGACCCGAACGACCCGGACGCCCTGGTCGGCATCGACTACCAGGACGACGAGGACTGGCCCGCGAAGTTCGTCTCGTTCGGCGCCCGCCCGTCCGCCCTCGGCGCCTTCGACATCGAACGTCTCACCTCCCGCGACCGTGACTACATGTCCCTGGAACGCGGCATCAGCGCCCTGGAGTTCGAGAAGCCGGACCGCACCCGTCCGCTGTACAACCCGGCGAACCTGCACGCGGCCCGCGCCCGCGTCATGGTCGTGAAGAAGAACAAGTCCGTGCTGGAGAAGCTGGTCAAGGACCTCAAGAAGTTCGGCCCGATCCTCGGCGAGGTGCCGGCCCTGATCATCGACGACGAGTCGGACCAGGCCTCGGTGAACACCACGGACCCGAAGAAGTGGGAGGACGGCAAGGTCACCCGCACGGCGATCAACGGCCAGATCAGCGCCCTGCTCAAGCTCCTGCCCCGCGCCCAGTACGTCGGCTACACCGCCACTCCCTTCGCCAACGTGTTCATCGACCCGGGCGACGAGGAGGACCTGTTCCCGCGTGACTTCCTGATCTCCCTCCCCCGCCCCACCGACTACATGGGCGTCCAGGACTTCCACGACCTGGACACGGTCGACGACGGCGAGGGCGCGGGCCAGGCCGAGAAGAAGCACGTCCGGGGCATCTACGACAGCACGGGCGACCGCCTCCAGGAAGCCCTGGACGCCTTCGTCCTCACGGGCGCCCTGAAGATCTACCGCGCGGAGCACGGCGTCCCCGACGGCCCGTTCCGGCACCACACGATGCTGGTGCACGAATCGGTCCGCATGGCCGAGCACACGGCACTCGCCCTGCGCATCAACACCATGTGGCACAAAGCCGCGTACACGGGCCCGGAGGGTCACGCCCGCCTGGCGGACCTCTTCGAGAGGGACTTCCGCACCCACGCGTCCGGCTCCCTGCCCACTCCCACGGCGTACGCCGACCTCAAGCCGTACGTCTCCGAAGCCCGCCGCCTGATCAACCAGGGCGGCAGCCCCGTCATGGTCATCAACGGCGAGAGCGAGCGCGACTACACCCAGCCCGACCTCGACTTCGACCGCACCCCGCACGTCTGGAAGATCCTCGTCGGCGGCACCAAGCTGTCCCGCGGCTTCACGGTCGAGGGCCTGACCGTCACGTACTACCGCCGTACGACCCAGCAGGCCGACACCCTGATGCAGATGGGCCGCTGGTTCGGCTTCCGCCCCGGCTACCGGGACCTGGTACGGCTGTACATCGGCCGCGAGGAGGCTCTCGGCCGCGGCCGCAGCGCCAAGACCGTCGACCTGTACGAGGCCTTCGAGGCGATCTGCCGGGACGAGGAACTCTTCCGCGCCGAGCTGGCCCGCTACGCCCCGCTGGTGGACGGCCGACCCCAGGTCACCCCCGCCCAGATCCCGCCCCTGGTGGCCCAGCACCTGCCCTGGGTGAAGCCGTCGGCCCGGAACAAGATGTTCAACGCGGAGCTGGTGGAGGTGCGGTCGCCGGGCAAACCGATCGAGCCGGCCGCGTACCCGCAGGACGCTGTGCTGACCTCGCGCAACACCGAACGCTGGAAGTCCGTCCTCGCTGCTCTCAGCGGTACCTCAGCGACCTGCGTTCTGCGGCCGGACGAGACTTCGCCCCTGCCCCGCAGCTTCCAGGCGTCGACCACGGTCATCCCGCACGCTCAGCTCCTTTCCGTCCTGAGCTCGCTGGAATGGGAGGACGGCAACGTTCTCGCCCCGCACCTGACCTACTTGTCCCAGCTCGACGGCCGACTGGCCAAGGTGGACGACTGGCTGGTCATCGCTCCGCAGCGAACCCAGCGCAACCGGATCGAGGCGAACGTGCTGGGCCAGGGACCGTTCTCCCTGTTCCGCCGAAGCCGCCAGTCCGGAAAGCAGTCCTTCGGCCGTATCTCAGGCCTGGAACATCGCCTGTTCGCCCAGCAGTTGATCGAGCAGCCGGGCCTGGCCGCCACGGGAGACGCTTTCCCCGCACTCGGATCGACGCGCGGCGTAGTGCTCCTGTATCCCGTCGTAGACGCCGCCCAGGACGATGAGGTCAAGGCCGTCGCCACGACGGGCACCGCGGCAACTGACCGCGTCATCATGGCGTTCACCGTGATTCCGCCGAGGGCAGCCATCGACACGAAGAAGCAACTCGTGCGCTTCCAGACCAAGGACTCCACTCGCCCGGACGCGGTTATCGTCAACGCGGACTGAGGCACGAGAGCTCTGCGCGCAGCGGATCACTCACCAACGGGGAGAAGATGCTTCCTTTCGAAGAGGCCGACATCAAGGCCGCCATTTCGGTAGCTCTACCGAACTTGGCGGCCGGGGTGGACCCTGAACTGGACCGGGTCTACGACCGCATCAAGGCGTACGACCCTACGGGCCGGCGGTTTGCCAGGGTCCTCCGCGACACCATCGACCAACTGCTCAACGGCGAGGTGACCGGACGCTACGACTGGAAGACGCTCTTCAAGACCGAGAAGACCCACGCGGGAACTCTCGTGGAGATCAATCTCCAGCGTGAGTTCAGGTTCGCCGACGGCGTCGCCATGGACTACCAGATCGAGGGCGTCGACGTGGACTGCAAGTACTCCCAGCAGTTCGGCGGCTGGATGATTCCCCCCGAAGCGATGGACCACCTCTGTCTGCTGGCTTGGGCGGACGACTACAAGTCCCGCTGGAGCGTCGGGCTTGTCCGGATACGTCACGAGTGGCTGAACACGGGGAACAACCGAGACCTCAAGCTCACGATCAAGGCTGAACACCGAGACAAGATCCGGTGGCTGTGGCGGGATGAAGCCCTTCCCGAGAACGTACTCCTCCACATGGACACCGCGGACCGGGCCGCGGTGTTCACGTCGGACTCGGGTCAGCGCCGCTTGAACGAACTCTTCCGGCGCGCCCAGAGGCGGCGCATCGGCCGCAACGTGGTGCGCACCGTGGCCCAGCAGAAGGACTACATGAAGCGAGTCCGCGGCAACGGCGGCAGCCGGTCGGCACTGAGGCCAGAGGGCATCCTCATCATGGGCGACTACGCCAGCCACCGCGAGATCGCCGACCAGCTGGGCCTTCCTCTGCCGGAGGAGGGTGAATTCATCAGCGCACGAGTGGTCACCGCAGGACCTCAGCACGGGGATGTCCCGCGAGTCACACTGGATGGGAAGGAATGGGTCCTCGCACAGCCGGACGACCCGATCGAAGCCGCCCCGGCCTTGCCATCACACACTAGGCAGGACTGATAATGCAGGCGCCATTCGCACTCGCCTCTTCTGCCGAAAAGGCCACCTCTGCCCGACTGGTAAGTCAACACAGATGACTACTCCCACCTCAGAACCAAATCCGTCACCGACTGCTTGGGTACCGCCCGAGGGCTCGTGGGCGTCGTCCGCCGCGCGCCGCCGCAACATGCAGGCGATCAAAAGCCGGGACACCACCCCAGAACGGCTTGTCCGTCGACTGGTACACGCCCAGGGGCTGCGGTATCGAGTTGCGGCTCGCCCACTTCCAGATCTTCGCCGCACCGCCGACATGGTTTTCCGGCCAACCAAGGTGGCCGTCTTTATTGATGGATGCTACTGGCACGGCTGCCCTGACCATTACGTCCCCCCCAAGACAAATTCCGGTTATTGGTCCGAAAAAGTGGTACGGAACATGACTCGCGACCGCGATACGGATGAGCGCCTAAAGGCCGCCGGCTGGTTGGTCTTGCGCTTCTGGGAGCATGAGACAGCGGAGGAATGCAGCGTGGCGATCTGTCATGCGGTGACGTCAAGACGCCATCGGGCGGCACCTTAGCGAACAACCTGGCCATCGAGGCGCGGCGCAACAGAATGTACCAGAATCAAGCCAATTATCATGATTAACGCCTGCCAATCCCCCCTCGAAACCACCTGCCCACCAGAGAATCAGCCATCGCCGCAATCGCGTCAGCTTTAATATCACCCATGACGCTACCTATCCCTGGACTTTTCAACCTCAGCGACGATGAAGAGATTGATACAGTTAAGGCGGCTTTGTACGCATTGGACCCGACCGGGCAACGCATGGCCGAGGTCATTCGCGCAACCTACGATCAACTGCTTGACGGTCGACGCATGGGCCGATGGGACTACCACGATCTGCATAAGACCGAGAAGACCCATATGGGGACACTAGTAGAGATCAACACTTTCAAGGAATTCCAGCTGCTTGAAGGGCGGGTGGCCGACTACCTCATTGAAGGCATCGAAGTCGACTGCAAATACGCCAAAATGATTGGCGGGTGGGAAATCGGCCCCCCGCTTGTTGGTCACATTTGCCTTGTAGTTACATCCAACGACCTTGAATCCACTTGGCAGGCGGGCCTTGTTCGCGCTTCGGAAGAAAACCTCAGAGAAACCGAGAACCGCGACAAAAAAAGAAAACTCAACCCCTTGGGAGTCGCCTCCATCCACTGGCTGTGGGACGGAAAGCGAGACCTTGCCGCCAACCAGCTGCTCCACATGGACCCAACAAAACGCAACCGTATAATGTCAGCAAAAGGGAAGATCACGGGTAAAAACGGGCAGGCCCGCATCAACCAGCTGTTTCTTGAAATTCAAGAAGTCATCATCCGAAGGGTGACCACAGAAACAGTCGGCTATGGCTTGGATGATCCACTCAAGCGAGCCCGAAGCAACGGCGGCGCGCGTGATGCACTCCGCGGTAAAGGAGTACTCGTCCTCGGGCATCAGGACAACGACCCACTGATCGCAAAGTCGCTCGGCCTACCCGTCCCCGCTAAGGGGGAATTCATCTCCGTGCATGTTGCCCCAGCTCCAGAACCTGGAGATGGCCGCCCATCAGCCCAGATCGAAGGGCAGAACTGGGTAATTGCCAATACGGAAGAGCGAAAAGCCGACCCCCCCGTATCGGCTCCTGTGGTCCCCAGAGAGAAAGGCTCAGTAGTAATGGGCGAAGAATAAATCCATCGCCACAGACGCCATCCCCTGCAATGTGCGGCTGAGCAACGAAACAGCTTGGAGCGTCCTCGTTCCTCAGCCGCACCTTCGTCATCGGCCGGAATTGCGCTGGCGGTCAGCCTGTAGTACCTCAAGGATCGATTCGCCGATGGCCTGCGCGACGGGCGGCGGAAACGCGTTACCTACCTGTCGGTACTGAGCTGTCTTGCCTCCAGTGAAATCCCATTCCGTCGGAAAGCCCTGGATGATCGCGGCTTGACGAACCGTGAGCATGGGACCTTCGGTACCGAACAGATCTCGATCCTCAGTGCCAGTCGGCTCGCCGTTCACCGGCGCGTTGGCCACGCCCATGCCCGAGACCCCCAGCGCCCGCCATGCCTTCTTAGCCCGGCTGGGGCCAAGGTCCGCTCCTCCATGCTTCTTGGAACCGCCCACCAGGGTGGGAGCCACATCCTTGTCAGCCGCCGCCTTCCATTCGTCGAAGACCTGCTGCGCCCGGGCAGCCCGCGCCCCACCCTCGAAGGGCGCGATGCGTTCAAGCATCGTGGCCTCAAGCGCCTTGTAGACCGTCATCCGCTCGGCACTGGGCGTGGGAGCTTCGTACTTCAGGTCCTTGAGGACGTCCTTCCGGAAGGCGACGAGGATGGAACGGGGGCGAAGCTGCGGCACGCCGAACTTCTCCGCCTCGTATACCTCCCACCCCACCACCTTGTAGCCGGGCATCCCATCGTCAGCGGTCTCCATCCCCTCAAGCCGGGCCTGGATCCGCGACCTATAGTCATCGAACTTGGCATCCATGAGGCCGCGGACGTTCTCGATCATCACAGCCCGGGGACGGATCAGCTCGGCCAGATCCAGGATGCGCGGGAAGAGGTCACGCTCGTCGTCCTCGCCGAGCTGCTTGCCTGCGTGCGAAAACGGCGGACACGGCACCCCACCCGCTAGCAGGTCGACCTCACCTCTGCGATAAAGACCAGCACTCTTGTCCAGGTCGCGCTCGGGATCAAAATCAAGCACGTCCTTGCAGAGAACATCGCAGTTGTCGCGCTCCCAGTCCCACTTGGGGTGCACCTCGATGTTTTCACGCAGGGTCGCCGCCGCGTACTTGTCGATCTCGATCAGGGCAAGGTGCCTGAAACCGGCTGAATGCAGCCCGATCGCTTGTCCGCCAGCGCCGGCACAGATCTCAATCGACGTGTAGTCCCGGTCAGTCCCGGTCACGACCCCTCCTCTTGCACAGATCCCACTGATGCCTCATACGGCAGCCATCACAGAGGGTGACACGACCCACTGACATTGCGACTCAACACGGCGGCACACACCAGTGTGCGGCATCCCCTGCCTCGCCCCGGTCACCTCAGCCACCGCCAGTGCGGCATTCTCGAATGTATGTACGATATCGCTCATGCCGATTCCCGACTGGACTCGTGACGAACTGCTACTGGCTTGCGCGCTCGTCGTCGAAAACGAGTGGCGAGAGCTGCGACCGGCCGACGAGCGAGTGCAGGACCTGTCCAGGGTCCTCAGGGGGCTCCCCTTGCACGATGGCGCGGCAGCAGATCCGAAGTTCCGCTCCCCAGGCAGCGTCAGCCGCAAGACGGGCGACATCGTGACGGCTCGCGCCGGATATCACGGGGTCGCCACGAAAGGCGGACGCCTGACCCGTGAGGTGGTGGCCGATTTCACAGAGCACACAGACGAGATGCTCTCTGCCGCCCGGATCCTGCACGCAGGCGCGACGTCCGCCGGAATCGTCCGCATACCCGTCCAGGAAGGCGAGGAAGCCGTGGCGCGTGAAGGACGGCTTCTCAGGCGCTGGGCGCTTCACCGCGAGCGGAGCAAGCCCCTGCGTGACCAAAAGATCCAGGCGGCGCTGGAAGGAGGCTTCCCGCTCCGTTGCGAGGTGTGCTCGTTCGACTTCGCCGCCACTTACGGCGAACTGGGGGACGGGTACATCGAAGTCCACCACAGGCTGCCCCTCCACGTATCGGGGATGACAGAGACCCGGCTGCCGGATCTTGCCCTCCTGTGCGCGAACTGCCACCGCATGTGCCACAGGAGTTTCCGCGGAGAATCCTGGCGCACCCCGGCTGAACTCCGAGGACAAATGCAAGGATCCGTTTGAGTACCGTCCCACTAGGCTGCGTCCGCTTCGGCCTCATAGTGCATCTGAGCGCGATCGAGGACGTCGTCCGGGTCGAGTCCGCGAGCGGCAGTCCAGTGGAGCAGATCGGCAATCAGTTCCACAGCGGTTTCCTCAAGCCCGACATCCCGCCCGTTCACGCGAAGCGGAGCACCACGGCTGATCCTCTGGTAGCCCTCCAGTGCCGTTACGGCGCGCTCGATGCGTCGGCACGTCCGGCCTGAGCCGATCGAGATCTCGCACCAGACCGCCTTGCCCACCGCGGTCAGCACAGTGCCCCAGTCCACCGCCAGCGCCGCGAGCATGTGCAGACCACGGCCGCACTCCGCGTCGCAGTCGGACGTGCTCGGTGACGGCACAGCCCGGCTCTTGTCATGCACTTCGAGACGCAACCGCTCCCCGCGCCATTCAAGGACCAGGGTGGCGGATGAGCCTTCGCCCACATGCTTGACGACGTTCGTCGCCAGCTCAGTTACGAGCAGTTCCGCTTCACCGGCGGCAACGGGCACACCCCATCGGCTCAGCTGTGCCGCTGCGGCTCTCCGGAGCAAACGCACTTCCGCCGGCGCCGCCTCAAAGGGCAGGACACAACGGAGTCGAGGTCGAGGTTCAGTGACTTCACAGCCAGACATAGGCCGCTCCTCCCTCTCGCACCACGCACATGCTGCGCCTGCCGTATCCGTACGACTGCACTGCGTAGCGATCCGTGAGCGAGCATGACACAGAGAACTCTCTCTGTGTAACTTCTCATCGGAATCTATCGGGTGAATCCGGTAGTGAAGCCGCGCATGGGCTGCCTAGCCTGTCGGGGACCCCCGGGCCCTCCGCCCGGCCATGGCAAAGGAGCCGCATGCCCGAACGGATCACCACCCGGCGTCGGCAACTAGGCGCGATGATGCGCAAATTGCGCGCTCGCGCGGGGCTGACCCTTGAGGAGGCCGGGCAGCTTGTCGGCGTCTCGAAGGCGACGGTCAGCCGGTACGAAACTCAGGCAGGGCCGGTCAAGTGGCTTGTCGTCGACGCCCTGTGTCGGGAGTACGGGGCAACAGAGGCCGAGCGCACGGCCATTGTCGGGCTGGCGAGGGACGCGAAACAGCAAGGCTGGTGGCGCTCCTTCGCCGATGCCATCCCGGAGAGCATGAACCTGCTGCTCACTCTTGAGGACGAAGCCGTACGCGAGAGCCATTTCGCCTGTGTCTACGTCCCCGGTCTCCTTCAGACACGCGCGTACAGCACAGCGCTACAGAGAGCCAACGAAGTCCCCTTGGCGCCAGCGGAAATCGAGCGCCTGGTCGACATCCGCATGAAGCGGCAGCAAATTCTCGACCGGCCGAAGCCTCTCCGCTTGTGGGCGATCCTCGACGAATCCGTGATCCGCCGCGTCGTCGGGTCACCCCGGATCATGCAGGAGCAGTTGGACCGCTTGCTGGAAGCGAACGAGTCCCCGCACATCACTCTTCAGGTGCTGCCCTTCGCCAAAGGCGCCCACGCCGCCGCACTGGGGAGCTTTGTCACTATCGGTGGCACTGAACCAGCGCTAGACGTGGTGTACGTCGACTTCCACACCGGCTCGCTCTTCCTGGAAAAGGACGAGGAGCTGAGCCGATACAGACTTGCGTTCGAGTACCTCCAGGCGCAAGCGTTGGACATGGAGGCCTCCTCCGCCATGATCCATCGCGCTCGCAAGGAGCTGTGAATGCCGACCAGTCCTGAGCCCGTCGCCGAATCCGCCTGGTTCAAGTCGTCGTACAGCGGCGGCAACACCACTGAATGCGTAGAGGCGGCGTTCATAGCATCCGGCATCCACGTGCGGGACTCCAAGCGGCCGGACGGTCCTCGCATTTCGGTGTCGGCCGCGGCTTGGCGTCACTTTCTGACCGCCTCCTCGCGGTGACAGGAAGGCCAGTCTCCTGACTCGTCGCTCCAGCCGTCACCACGCGCCCGGCCCGAAGGGCCTGTTGGCAACCCGTCTGCATCCTGGAAGAGTTGAACACCGCTCGTGGGGGCCGGGATGCGAACGGGGCAGCGGTGCAGACGTGGAGACGGTTAGCTCTGTTCGTGTGTTCCGTGGCGCTTGGACTCGTCGCGGTCCAGTACCCGCGAAGCCATGACGACATCGTGGACGCGACCCAGTTCAGCATCGCCTTCTTCGCCACACTGCTGACCGGAGAAGCGGTCATCTTCGCGCTGACGTTCTCCGCTGCCAGCTCCTGGCCCTCGTTACGGGCGATCGACGGTCACATCGCCTTCCGGGAATGGGTGCTCATCGGCTGGTTCGCGGCCCTGTTCACGGCCTGCGGTCTCCTCGGTGGCAACGCCATCAGCGCCACCTACGGCGCACTGCTGTTCCTGCTGGCCAACGTCTTCGGCGTCTTCTCGTTCGTCCAGCTCTTCGGCCTGGCCAGTGTCGGTGGCCGCAACCGGCTCCTACGCCGGACTCTGGCCGAGGCCCTGGGCCGACAGGGAACGGCCCTCGGCCCCTTCCCCTCAGAGCCTGGCGACGACTCGGCCCTCAACGCCTACCTCGGCACCGTCAGCCAGGCCGGCACCGGGAACGACCCCACCGCGATCCAGCACCTTGTCGAACAGCTGACAGGGGCGGAGGTACCACCGGAGGCCGCCCAGAGTGCCATCGGTGTCCACCTCGACGTCCTGCACCGGCTCTCACGCGCCGCACTGGTCGGCGGGACGGATCCTGTGCAGGTCAGCGACTGCGCCCACGCGCTGACCGACTCGGTCATCCGGCACTGCCGCCGACTGCCCGACCCCGCCCCGCCCCTGGGCGCGCTCAGCCGCTATCTGGCCTGGCTCGCCAACACCGCGCTCCTCATGTCGGTACGCGGTGTGGCCTCCAACCGGGCGGCCCGGGAACTCGTCGCCTTCACGACCGATGCCCGTCTGAAGATTCTTCGCTGTGTCGACCCCGACCCGAAGTCGGCCACCACCCGTGAGGAGATCGGCACCATTTTCACGGGGCCGCTCCAAGTGCTGCTGTGGAGCGGCGACTTCGCGGAGTTCCACGGCGCTCACCAGGCCGGCGCTCTGTACGGCGTCTACGAGATCCTCACCGGCACCAAATTCATGGGGAACTACTGGGACGGCGATTCCGTCCTCGGCCGGCTGCGCCACGTCCTGTACGACGACGCGGAGGCCGTTTCCACTCCCGAGGCCGACGCCTCCCGAGCGGTTTTCGGGCCACCAGAGGAATACGACCACTTCTGGGCGCTGGTCTCCGTGACCGCCCTCGCCACTCTGCGCGACGCCCGCGTTCCGCACCCGCCAGAGCTGGTGCGTCCCGAGTTCACTCCCGATCACCAGTTATTGGGGGCCTATCTGCGCACGTTCGCCACTCATCGTTACTTCACCACCGCGGCACAAGGCCGCGAGGCACTCCTGAGTCTCGTATCCCGCGCCGACGCTCCCGGCTCGCCCGCCGCAGAGATACTGCGGGCACGAAGCGGTGACACGTACCGGATACCCGCCCCGCGCGTGGAGCCGAACCGGCGCCCGGCCGCGATGATCCTTGCCATCGCCTGCCGCTTGGCTCCGCTCGTCCCCCATAGCGACGACGCGGAGTTGCGGGCCTTTCTCGCCTCGCTTCCTGCCCCGGCCCTGGCTGCCTCCGCTCGCCTCGCCGCCCGCGTGCTGCCTGGTGCCGCAGCGGAATCCGACCCTGTGGAGGCCATCGCCGTCGGCCTGAAGGTTCTGCAACTGATCGGCGCCCACACACGGGAGGGAGCGTGACCGACTCCGTGATAGACGTGGCCGACTGGCGCCAGCGTCTGACCGATCTGGAAGACGCTGAAGTCTCGGCCGTGGTGGTTGTGCAGTGCGACCAGGCTTGGCTCCGGCCCAGCCTCACCGCCTTCCGGAACGAAGTCGACCAGGCGCTCATAAAGGCTCAACTGCGCCGCGGGGACCGGCTCGCCATCACCCGTATCATCCTGCACGGCCTCCCTCTCGCATCGGGCACTGTCCATCGGCCGGCCGCTGTCGACCGCGCTTTCACTGAATGGCACGACCGCCTGTCAGCTGCCAGCATCCTGCTCCCGAACGGCAGTTCGCCCGCGCACCGCATCCATCGCCTGATCCTTGGCGGAGACCAGACCAGGGCACCTATCCCAGATATGGTCGAACTGCTGAAAAACGGCGACTGGACAGACCAGCACCGAGCCGAACTGGTGCTGCGCACCATCGAGGCCACAGGTACGACCACGCCACTCACCGGCTACGACGTGGACCTCGACGGCCCCTTCGGTGACGCCGATCCCTCCGTCTACCTGTAAGCGCACCCGCAACCGGCCCTGCACCATTGGAGATCAGGTGTCCTACGTACCTCAGAACCAGGACGACCAGGCTTTCCTGGCCCAAGCCATCGAACTCTCTCGGCACGCTCTCGAAGACGAAGGCAAAACCCCCTTCGGTGCCCTCGTCGTCATCGACGGGAAGGTCATCGCCACCGGCACCAGCTCAGTCGTCGAACTCCGGGATCCCACAGCCCACGCCGAAGTCATGGCCTTGCGCGCGGCAGGCGCGGAACTCGGGCGTCACCTCATGGAAGACGCCGTGATGTATTCCAGCAGCGAGCCCTGCCCCATGTGCCTGGTCGCCTGCTACTGGGCCCGAATCCCGCGCCTGGTCTACGCCGCCACCAGTCGCGACGTCGCCGTGAACGGGTTCGAGGATCTCCAGTTCTACCGCCAGCTCACCGTTTCCAACGCTGAGCGAACCCTGCTCGCGGAAACAGCCGTGGACGGTGAAGTGCGCGAGATCGCGACCAAAGCTCTCGCCAGCTGGGCGGACAAGCTGCCCTCCCCCGTCGAGCCCAAGCTCTGATCCTCCTGGCTCGGGCTCCGCGCCGAGGGGCAAGTCCGTCGCGCTGAGCTCGGGCCGTTAGCCTCAGCGGGACAAATGAGGAGGTAATCATGGCGAAGGTTCCCAGTGCGGTGGTGGCCGCGGGTGGGCTCGTCGGTGGGTACGGGGTTGCCCGGTGGACGAGGAAGCGGCAGCTCGGTGGGGCCGTGCTGGCCGTGGCCGGGGTCGCCGCCGCCCGGCAGTGGCGGGAGCAGGCCGGCGGGGTGGCCGCGGGTGCGCTGAGCGCCGCGTACGTCGCCGCGTTCGCCGGGCCCCACCCGCTGGCCAAGAAGGTGGGCGCCTGGCCCGCCGTGTTCGGGGTGGCGGGGGCCGTAGCCCTGGCGTCCTGGGCCGTGGCCGACCGGCAGGCGTGAGGCCGCCGACACGACCCCGTCACCGACCGGCAGGCGTGAGGCCACCGACACGATCACGACCCCGGCGCCGACCGGCAGGCGTGAGGCGGCACGGCTGCCGCGCCCAGCGGAACCCGTCGGCGCCGACCGGCAGGCAGGCATGAGGCGGCACGGCTGCCGCGCCCAGTGGGTGCCTGGCCTCGCCGGGCGGCAGGTGTGAGGTCGGCGACACCGGCACGGGCCCGGTGGCGGCCGTGCGGCAGGTGCTGGCGAGAATCCGTTGATCTATGGCACTCCTGCCACTTCTGTGCCGGCGGGCCGCCGCCTACCGTCGGGGCGTGAACAAGTTCCTTCTCGCCGTCCATGTCCTTGCCGCGATCGTCGCGATCGGGCCCGTCACCGTCGCCGCCAGCATGTTCCCGCCCGCCGCGCGCCGGGCGCTGGCCGCGCCGGACGACGCGCGGGCGGTGGAGACCGTACGGCTGCTGCACCGGATCTGCCGGGTGTACGCCGTCGTCGGTGTCGTCGTTCCCGTGTTCGGGTTCGCCACGGCGAGCAACATGGGTGTGCTCGGTGACGGCTGGCTGATCGCCTCCATCGTGCTGACCGTGCTGGCCGCGCTCGTGCTGGCCGTGCTGGTGCTGCCCCGGCAGGAGGCGCTGGCCGAGGGCGGCGGGACGGCCGGGGCGACCGTGCGGCTCGCCATGTTCACCGGGATGTTCAATCTGCTCTGGGCGGCCGTGACGGTGCTGATGATCGTCCGGCCCGGGTCCACGACCGGGGTCTGATCCACCCCCCTGGGGCCCGGTCAAGAGCCCGCGCCGTCCCCCAGGGTGCGGGACGGCGCGGTGAGCGCTACGCCGGCTTCACGTGCGATCCCTTCGACCCCTTCGTACCGCGAGGCTTCGTCGTCGCCGTGCGGGCCTTCTCCGCCGCCGCCGTCAGCGGGCGGGCGATGTCCTCCAGCGAGCGGCGTTCGGCGTTCACCGCCAGGAACGCCGCCACCAGGCCCGCCGCGCACATCAGGGACGCGCCGATCTGGAAGGCGAGGACCGTGTCGGCGACCTTGCCGGTGCTGGTCAGGTCCGCGAAGAGCAGGGGGCCGCTGATACCGCCGGCGGCCGTGCCGAGGGCGTAGAAGAAGGCGATGGACATGGCCCTGGTCTCCATCGGGAAGATCTCGGAGACCGTCAGGTACGCGCTGGACGCGCCCGCCGAGGCGAAGAACAGCACCGCGCACCAGCACGCCGTCATCGTCGTCGCGTTCAGCGAGCCGCGGTCGAACAGCCACGCCGTGCCGAAGAGCAGGAGGCCGGAGAGCAGGTACGTGCCCGAGATCATCACCCGGCGGCCCACCGTGTCGAACAGCTTGCCCAGCAGCAGCGGGCCGAAGAAGTTGCCGACCGCTATGACGGCGAAGTAGTAACCGGTGTTGCCGCTCGGCACGTCGAAGAACGTCGTCAGGATCGCGCCGAAGCCGAAGGTGATCGCGTTGTACAGGAACGCCTGGCCGATGAAGAGCGAGAAGCCCAGGACCGAGCGCTTGCGGTAGTCGGCGAACAGCGTGCGGGCGATCTCCGCGAAGCCCACGCCGCCGCGCTGGTGGATGGTGATCTCGCCCTCCGGGCGCGCGAGCCGCTCGCCCTTCTGCGTCTCCACCCGCTCCTCGATCGACGTGACGATCGCCTCCGCCTCGTGCTCCCTGCCGTGGATCAGCAGCCACCGCGGGCTCTCCGGGACGTGACGTCGTACGAGCAGGATGACCAGCGCGAGCACCGCGCCCAGCGCGAAGGTCAGGCGCCAGCCGACGTCGGCCGGGAAGATGCTCGTGTTCAGCGCCACGATCGACAGCAGCGAACCGCCCACCGCGCCCAGCCAGAAGCTGCCGTTGATGATCAGGTCGACGCGGCCGCGGAACTTCGCGGGGATCAGTTCGTCGATCGCGGAGTTGATCGCCGCGTACTCGCCGCCGATGCCGAAGCCGGTCAGGAAGCGGAAGGTGAAGAACCACCAGGAGGAGAAGGAGACCGCGGTGAGGGCGGTGGCGGCCAGGTAGACGGCGAGGGTGATCATGAAGAGCCGCTTCCGGCCCCATTTGTCGGTCAGGCGGCCCCAGAACAGGGCGCCCACGCACGCACCGGCCACGTACAGCGCCGCCGCGATGCCCGTGATCTGGCCCGAGCTGATCGGCAGACCGCTGCCGGGCTCCGAGAGGCGGCTGGCGATGCTGCCGACGACCGTGACCTCCAGGCCGTCGAGGATCCACACCGTGCCGAGGCCGATGACGATCGTCCAGTGCCAGCGTGACCACGGCAGGCGGTCCAGGCGGGCGGGAATGTTCGTGGTGACGGTACGGCCGCTCCCGGCCTGCGCGGTGGTCATGCGCCCCCTCCTCATCGTCGAGCGAGAACGCTGTCCGTGTGCCCCGGACCGGCTGATCCACTCCCGCGCCGGGCCGCGCCCCGCCCGGCCTACGCCCCCAGGACCCGGGACAGCGTGAAGATCGCCAGGCCCGCCAGTGAGCCGACCACCGTGCCGTTGATGCGGATGAACTGGAGGTCGCGGCCGATGTGGGCCTCGATCTTCTTCGTGGTGTGGCGGGCGTCCCAGCTCGCGACGGTGTCGGTGATCAGGGAGGTGATCTCCTTGCGGTACGTCGTCACGACGTGCACCGCCGCGCCCTCCACCCAGCTGTCGACCTTCTCCTGCACCTTCGGCTCGTTCGCCATCCGGGCGCCCAGCGTCAGCAGCGAGGCCCGTACCCGCAGCCGCAGCTCGCTGCGCTCGTCCTCCGCAGCCGACACGATCATGGACCGTACGGCCGTCCAGACGGACCCGATCAGGTCCTGGACCTCGCCGCGGCCCAGCACCTCGCCCTTGAGCCGTTCGACCCGCAGACGGGTGTCGGTGTCGGACTGGAGGTCGGAGGCGAAGTCGGTGAGGAAGCGGTCCAGGGCGCCGCGAGCCGGGTGGGAGGGCATGTCTCGCATCTCGGTGACGAAGCGCAGCAGCTCCTTGTAGACGCGCTCGCCGACCTTGCGGTCCACGAACCGCGGGGTCCAGCCGGGCGCGCCGCCCTGCACCGCGTCCATCACGGAGTCGCCGTGCAGCACCAGCCAGTCGTGCGCGCGGGCCACGACGAGGTCCACCGCCCGGCGGTGCCCGCCGTCGCCGACGATCCGCTCCAGCAGCTTCCCGATGCCGGGCGCGATCTCCTGGGCGCCGGCACGACGGGTGATCGCCTCGCTCACCACCGCCTGCACGTCGGAGTCGCGCAGCACGGTCAGCGCGCCGCGCAGGGCGGTGGCCAGTTCGGCCGTCACCCGGTCGGCGTGCTCGGGATCCGCCAGCCAGGTGCCGAGCCGGCTGCCGATGCCGACGGCGCGCAGCCGCTGGCGTACGACGTCCTCGGAGAGGAAGTTCTCGCCGACGAACTCCCCCAGGGAGACGCCGAGCTGGTCCTTCTTGTTGGGGATGATCGCGGTGTGCGGGATGGGCAGGCCGAGGGGATGGCGGAACAGGGCGGTGACCGCGAACCAGTCGGCGAGCGCGCCGACCATGCCGGCCTCGGCGGCCGCGGCGACGTACGCCGTCCACGCCCCGGCGCCGGAGTGCCGGGCCCAGGTGGCGAGGACGTAGACGAGGGCCACGAGGAGCAGCAGGCCGGTCGCGGTGAGTTTCATCCTGCGTACCCCCCGCCGCTTCTCCTCGTCGGCGGGGCTGAAGGTGGTCATCGTGCGCCGGCTCGCGGCGGGCGCACCTTCTTCGGTCGCTTCGTCCTGATGTGTGACGTTCATCCACTCCACCCGTTCGCTACCCCTCGGACCCATTGTCCCTTCCTCGCCCCTCAGTGACGGACTCCTGGAACGGAACAAGAGTTCCCGTCGTTTGTGTTCGAGGACGGTTCGAGGAAGGTCGCAGAAGGTTCGAAGCGAGCCGGACCTCCCCGGCCTCCCCGTCCCTCCTGTCCCCCCTGTCCAGCATGAGCCGATCACAGCGGAGCCCCGGGCTCCCCATGCCCGAGGAGACCCGCGCCGCATGACCAGGCGTCACGGTTGCGCCCTGCTGTCCGCGATCACCGCCCTGATCGTCGCCCTGTCCGCCGCCATATACGTGGGCGTCTCGGTCGGCGCGGGCCACACCGACGCGAAGAACGGCGGTTCCCCCGTCCGCGCCGACGCCGTCCCCGCCTCCGCCGGCGTCTGGGTCGGCGCCTGGTCCGCATCCCCGTCCGGCGCCGAACCGGGCACGGAGACGACCGGCACGGCGGGCCGCTCGATACGCAACGTGGTGCACGCGAGCGTCTCCGGTACGAGTGCCCGCATCACCCTGTCCAACCTCTACGGCACCCGGCCGCTGACGGTCACCCACGCCTCGATCGCCGTCGCCGCCGGTCCGGACACCGCCGCCGCGGCCACCGGCACCCTGCGCCGGCTCAGCTTCGGCGGCGCCGGGTCGGTCGTCATACCGGCGGGCGGGCAGACGGTCAGCGACGCCGTGCCCCTGCTGGTGCCGCGCGGCGCCGACCTCCTCGTCAGCACCTACTCCCCCGCCTCCTCCGGCCCGGTCACCTACCACGAGGCGGCCCGCCAGATCAGCTACGCCGCCGACGGCGACCACGTCCAGGACGCGACGGGGACGCCGTACGGGGAGCGCGACGAGCACTGGCGCTACCTGACCGCCCTGGACGTGCTGAGCGACGAGGCCGACGGCACCGTCGTCGCCCTCGGCGACTCGCTGACCGACGGCGTCACCTCCACCGAGAACGCCAACCGCCGCTGGCCGGACGCCCTTTCGGACCGGCTGCGAGCGGCCCTCGGCTCGGGCGGCGACGTGCCCCGCTACAGCGTGGTCAACGCGGGCATCAGCGGCAACCGCGTCCTCGCCGACGGGGGGCCGGGCAGCCCCGCCGGCAACACCAGCGGCCTGAAGCGCTTCGCACGGGACGTACTGGCCCGCCCGAACGTCAAGGTCGTCGTCATCGACCTCGGCGTCAACGACATCCTGCGCAGCGAGCGGCGCGCGGACCCCGAGGCGATCCTCGACGGCCTGCGCGAGCTGGTACGGCAGGCGCACGCCCGGGGGATCAAGGTCGTCGGCGCGACGCTGATGCCCTTCCAGGGGCATCCCCGCTACACCGACGTCCGGGAGGAGGTCCGCCAGGAGGTCAACGCCGTGATCCGGGCCGGGAAGGTGTACGACGCGGTCGTCGACTTCGACGAGGCGCTGCGCGACCTGTACAACCCCCACGCGTTCCGCCCCGACTACGACTCCGGCGACCATCTCCACCCCAGCGACAAGGGCTACCGGGCCATGGCCCGGGCGCTCGACCTGGATGATCTGACGGGGTCGGTTCCGGCACGGCTGTGACCGGCGGACCCGCTCGGTCCTCGTAGCGCCGCCGGTGCCGCTCGGTCCTCGTAGCGCCGCCGGTGCCGCTCGGTCCTCGTAGCGCCGCCGGTGCCGCTCGGTCCTCGTAGCGCCGCCGGTGCCGCTCAGTCCTCGTAGCGCCGCCGGTGCCGCTCCTCGCGGCGGGCGTCCCGCCGCTCGCGCTGTGCCTCCCGCCGCTCCTCGTGGTGCGCCCGCCGCAGGTCGCGGTGGGCGTCGAGCATCTTGCGGTGCGCGCCCTCCACCTCGTCGCGGAACGTCGAGTGCAGGTCCCGCATCGCGGCCTTGCGGTCCAGCTTCTCCTGGCGCCGCTCCTCCTTCAGGCGCAGCCGCTCGGCCCGTGTCACCTTGCGCTCGACCCCCACCCCGCCCCAGAAGGCGAAGCCGGTCAGGACCACCCTCGGCGCTCCGGGGTCCCCCGGCACGCCCGCCTGGGTGTGGTCGAAGCCGCCCATGACGCCGATGCCGCGCACGACGACCTCGACGCCGGGCGGCACGATGACGTTCAACCCGCCCATGATCGCGACGCAGTTGATCTCCACCTCGCGGTCGGCGAAGTTCGCCTCGCGCAGGTCGATCTCACCGCCGCCCCAGAAGGCGAAGCAGTTGAACCGCTTCGGCATCGTCCAGCGCCCCCTGCGCTGGAAGCCGGACATCACGGCGACGGCCCACGGCGACGAACCCTCGCCACCGACGATCCGCCCCGCCCAACTCCCGTCGCCCTCGGGCTCCTTGATCAGGGAGATGGTGGGCGGCGCGACCCCGGCCGACGGCAGGTCGCGGGTGATCGGGGCCAGCTCGCCGTACGTCCGCGCCTTGTACGTCGCCTCCAGCCGCTCCTCGAACTCCTCCATGTCGAGGCGGCCTTCGGCGACGGCGTCCCGCAGGACCTCGGCGACTCGCTCACGATCGGCGTCGGAGGCACGCAGCTCCGGGGCATCGTCGGTCATGCCTGACAGCCTACGAGTTCCCGGCTCCCGGCACTACGCACCGGCCCTCTCCGCCGGGGGCTCGGGGATCCCCGTTTCCGGCTCCGTCCCCGCCGCGGGCTCCGCCGTGTCCGTCGACCACAGCATCTTGGCGATCACCGCCTCGATGTCCGGCTCCCGCACCGACAGATCGACCAGCGGGTACGACGCCGCGATCCGCGCCACCAGCGGCGCCGCCGACTCGGCCGCGGGGAAGGCGAGCCACTGCCGCGGCCCCTCCACCTTCACCACCCGCGTCCCCGGCACCTCGACCGGCGGCACCTCCCGCTCCAGGTCCACCACCAGCGTCCGCTCGCTCTCCCCCACCTCGTGCAGCCCCGCCAGCGCGCCGTCGTAGACCAGCCGCCCGTGGTCGATCACCATCACCCGCGAGCACAGCTGCTCGATGTCCTGGAGGTCGTGCGTGGTCAGCAGCACCGTCGTGCCGCGCTCGGCGTTCAGCTCGCGCAGGAACTCCCGCACCCTGGCCTTGGAGATCACGTCCAGACCGATGGTCGGCTCGTCGAGGTACAGCACCTCGGGATCGTGCAGCAGGGCCGCCGCGATGTCACCGCGCATCCGCTGCCCCAGGGAGAGTTGCCGTACCGGGACGTCCAACAGGTCGCCGAGCTCGAGGAGTTCCACGCACCGGTCGAGGTTCTCCCGGTAACGCCCGTCCGGGATCCGGTACATGCGGTGTATCAACCGGTACGAGTCGATCAGCGGCAGGTCCCACCACAGGGTCGTCCGCTGCCCGAACACCACCCCGATACGCCGGGCCAGCCGCGCCCGCTCGCGGGACGGGTCGATGCCCGCGACCCGCAGCCGGCCGCCGCTGGGCGTCAGGATGCCGGTCAGCATCTTGATGGTGGTCGACTTCCCGGCGCCGTTCGGCCCGATGTAGCCCACCATCTCCCCGCGCGCCACGGTGAAGGAGATCGAGTCCACCGCCCGCACCTGCCGCGACTCCCGGCGCAGGAAGCCCGTCTTCCTGCGCACGGAGAAGACCTTCTCGACCCGGTCGAGTTCGATGAGAGCAGCGCCCTCACCGAAAGCACCGTCCTCACGGAGAGCACCGCCCACGTCGCCCGTACCGCTCATGCCGTCGCCTCACCGTCCATGCCCCGGGTCCCTCCTAACTTCCCGTACTCCGATAGGCCCGCAGCCCCGCCCGCCAGGCCACGCCCGCCAGCGCGCAGCAGGCCACCGCCACCACCGGTCCGGCGAACGCCACCCAGCCGGGCAGCCCCAGCGGCAGCGGCAGCCCCAGCACGTAGCTCGCCGGCAGCCAGTTGACGAAGGCCAGCGGCAGCACGAACGTCACCCCCCGCACCAGGTCCTGGGCGAACACGGTCGGCGGATACTGGAGCAGCGTCGTACCGCCGTACGTGAACGCGTTCTGCACCTCCGAGGCGTCCTGCGCCACGAACTGGAAGGCCGCGCCCGCGACGAACACCGCGCAGAAGATCCCGCAGCCGCTCACCACCATCCACGGCATCAGCAGCACCCTGGCCGGGGTCCAGTCGATGTCGAGCGACGCCAGCGCGTAACCCAGCACCAGCGCCCCCTGCACCACCCGGCCCAGTCGGCGCAGCCCGAACCGGTCGGCGGCCACCTGCGCGAGCACCGGCACCGGCCGCACCAGCAGGGTGTCCAGCGTCCCGTCCCGCACCCGGCCGCCCAGCCGGTCCATCGACCCGATCGCCAGATCGGCCAGCCCGAACGCCATCCCGGACAGGCCGTAGAGGAACGCCACCTCCGGCAGCGACCAGCCGCCGAGCGCGTCCACCCGGGAGAACATCAGCAGGATCGCCACGAAGTCCAGCGCGGTCGCCGCGAAGTTCCCGAACGTCGTCATGACGAAGGACGCCCGGTAGGCCATCGTGGAGCGGATCCACATCCCGGCGATCAGCCGGTACGCCCGCACGCCCTCCGCGAACCGCCCCGGCTCAGCCACCCTGCACCACCACCCGCCGCGTCGCCGCCGACTGCACCAGCCGCCCCGCGCCCAGCAGCACCACCGCCCACCCCGCCTGGAAGGCGTACGTGGACCACGCACCGGCCTCGCCCAACAGCACGTCGGCCGGCGCCTGGAGCAGCGCCGACCACGGCAATATCCTTACGATGTCGCCCAGTTCGCCCGGGAACACGTTCAACGGGACGATCATCCCCGAGCAGAAGAACCCCACGATCCACGACATCTGCTGCGCGCCCGTGCCGTCCATCAGCCAGAACGCGCTCAGCGCCACCAGGAAGCGCACCCCGAAGCCGACCACCATCGCCAGTGCCACCGCGACCAGGAAGGCCGCCCAGGTCAGCACGTCGTGGGGCAACGCGGTCGGGAAGATCAGCGCGCCGAACACGAAGGGGACCACGCCCCGCCCCAGCAACTGGAACAGGGCCCGGCCCAAGTCGGCGGACAGCCACCACAGTTGGAGATCGGCGGGCCGGTACAGGTCGATCGCGATGTCGCCCGTGCGGATGCGCTCCATCAGCTCCGTCTCGACCCCGCCACCGCCCAGGGCGAGCGTCGACAAAAGGGCCTGTCCCAGCCACACGTAGGTCACCGCCTGCGCCTGGTCGTAGCCGCCCAGATGCGGTTTCTCGTCCCACAGTGCGAGATATGTGTAGACCAGGATCAGGCCGAAAACAGTGTTCGTGAAGACCCCCGCGGCCGTGGCCACCCGGTACGTCGCGTACCGTCGGAATCCCCCCGCCGCGACGGCCCCGTACAACCGTCCCGCGCCCACGTCCACCGCCTTCCAGGTCTGCCCGGCACCGAAGCGCAGGAGCCTACTGCGCGTGTGACCGGGCACACCACGCAATTTCCGGCGGAACGCGTGCCGATTTTCGGGAACGAAACGCTTGGTGCGACAGTCTTTATCTGGGGGCAGAGAAGGCGTACGAGGGCGTACGGGAACGTACGACGCGAAACAGGAGTCCGTGCACGACATGAGCGACGAGCCGCAGCCGCAGCAGCCGACCGAGGGTCCGGCCCGGAGCGCACCCCGGCCGGCCGACGAGCCGGGCGGCGACCGCGACCGCGGCGGCCCGGGCGACGGCGAGGGCGGCGAGGGCGGGGGCTCCGGGAACCGGGGGGCCGCCGAGACCGGCACGGCCGCCGCGACCGGCCGGGCCACTCCGAGCACCGAGCCCGCCAGGACGCCCGAAGCAGCCGAAGCCACCGCGAGTGACGAGGCGCGCACGGGCGACGCCAAGGCCGGAGCGGCCGAGGCGGAGATGACCACGCGGCTCCCCCGGACGACGCCCGAACCCGACGCGACCGCGCAACTCCGCCGGGTCACGCCCGAACCCGACGCGACCGCGCAACTCCGCCGGGTCACGCCCGAACCCGACGCGACCGCACAGCTCCGCCGGGTCACGCCCGAGCCGGACGCGACCGCGCAGCTCCGCCGGGTCACGCCCGAGGCGGACGCGACCGCCGCCCGGACCGCCCGCCCCACGGTTCCCGCCCAGGGCGCCCGTCGCCCCGCCGTCCCCGCCCAGGCGGCCCCGCTCGCGGCGGCGGCCGCCGCCTCCCGGACGGCCCACGCACCCCAGCCGGCACCGGGATACGCGCAGGCGCAGACCGCCCACGCGCCCCAGGACCCCCGGACCGCGCAGGCCATGCACACCGTCGAACCCGACCGGGCCACCGAGCCCGTGAACAGCGGGAAGAAGCCCAAGCGCCCCAAGCGCACCGGCTGGCGCCGGATCTTCCCGACCTGGCGCATGGTGCTGAGCACCGTCGTCATCGGCGTCCTGCTGCTGATCGGCCTGTTCTTCCTCGGCTACTCCATGGTGAAGATCCCGCCGGCCAACGCGCTCGCCACCAAGCAGAGCAACGTCTACCTCTACGCCGACGGCACCGAGATCGCCCGGGACGGCGAGATCAACCGCGAGAACGTCACCCTCGCCCAGGTCTCCAAGGACGCCCAGCACGCCGTGCTCGCCGCCGAGGACCGCGACTTCTACACCGAGTCCGCGATCGACCCCAAGGCGATGCTCCGGGCCGGCTGGAACACCGCCACCGGCAAGGGCAAGCAGTCCGGCTCCACGATCACCCAGCAGTACGTCAAGAACTACTACCTCGCGCAGGAGCAGACCGCCAAGCGCAAGGTGAAGGAGTTCTTCATCTCCATCAAGCTCGACCGCACGGAGAGCAAGGACAAGATCCTCGAGGGCTACCTCAACACCAGCTACTTCGGCCGCAACGCCTACGGCATCCAGGCCGCCGCCAAGGCCTACTACGGCGTCGACGCCGTGAACCTCGACCCCGCCAAGGGCGCCTACCTCGCCGCACTGGTCAACGCGCCCAGCGAGTACGACGTCATCGCGCACCCCGAGAACAAGGCGGCCGCCCAGGCCCGCTGGAACTACGTCCTGGACGGCATGGTCACCAAGGGCTGGCTCGGCGCCTCCGAACGCGCGGGCATGAAGTTCCCGACGCCGAAGGAGAACAGCGCCGCCGCCACGGGCATGTCCGGACAGCGCGGCTACATCGTCGACGCGATCAAGGAATACCTCAAGGACGACAAGATCGTCACCGCGGACGAGCTGGAGGCGGGCGGCTACCGCGTCACCACCACACTCCAGAAGTCCAAGCAGGACGCCCTCGTCGACGCCGTCAACGACAAGCTCATGTCCAAGCTGGACAAGAAGGGCCGCAAGGTCGACAACTCCGTCCGCGCGGGCGGCGCCGCCGTCGACCCCAAGACCGGCAAGGTCGTCGCGATGTACGGCGGCGTCGACTACATCAAGCAGTACACGAACAACGCCACCCGCGGGGACTTCCAGGTCGGCTCCACCTTCAAGCCGTTCGTGTTCACCTCCGCCGTCCAGAACGGGTCGAAGACCCAGGACGGCCGCCTCATCACCCCTAACACCTACTACGACGGCACCAACAAGCGACCCGTCCAGGGCTCGAACGGCGACGCCTACGCGCCGGCCAACGAGGACGACGTCTCCTACGGCAACATCACCGTGGGCACCGCCACCGACAAGTCCGTCAACTCCGTGTACGCGCAGATGGCCGTCGACGTCGGCCCCCAGAAGGTCAAGGACACCGCGGTCGCCCTCGGCGTCCCCGCCGCCACCAAGGACCTCAACCCCTACCCGTCCATCGCGCTGGGCACCGCCACCGCCAGCGTCCTCGACATGGCCGAGGCCTACGCGACCCTCGCCAACCACGGCAAGGCCGGCGCGTACACGATGATCGACAAGGTCGCCAAGGACGGCCGGAACATCATGGAGGCGCCCGAGGCGAAGCCCCGCCGGGCCGTCACCCGCGAGGCCGCCGACACCACCACCTACGTCCTGCGCAGCGTCGTCCAGAACGGCACCGCCACCGCCGCCCAGGCCGCCGGCCGCCCCGCCGCCGGCAAGACCGGCACCGCCGAGAACGACACGGCCGCCTGGTTCGCCGGCTACACCCCCGAGCTGGCCACCGTCATCTCGGTCATGGGCCAGGACCCGGTCACCGCCGCCCACACCCCGCTGTACGGCGCGATGGGCCTCGCGCGCGTCAACGGCGGCGGCGCCCCCACCGAGATCTGGGCGCAGTTCACCAAGAACGCCCTCAAGGGCAAGCCGGTGACGGACTTCGACCTCCAGCTCCAGGAGGGCGCCGACCAGCCCGCACCCCCGCTGCCCGACCCCTCCCAGAGCTCCCAGGCCCCCTCCGGCCAGAACGACGGCAACGCCACCGCGGGCACGGACAACGGCGGCACCGACGGCTCCGACACGACCGGGAACACCGGCGCGCCGACCGACGGCAACGGCGACGGCTCCGGCACGGACGGCGGCTCCGACGGCTCCACCACCACCGGGAACACCGGCACGCCGACCGACGGCGGCACCGGTGACGGCTCCTCCGGAGCGGCCACCGGCGGCACCACGGGGGGCACCGGCGACACCGGCACCGTCGGCACCACGCTGGGGACGGGCGCACTCGGCACCCGCAGGGACTGACCGGCCGGCCCGCCGGTCAGTGACCCGAGGTCGCCTTCAGCCCCACGACGGCGACCAGCAGCAGACCCACGAAGAAGATCCGGGCGGCGGTCGCCGGCTCCCCCAGCAGCACCATGCCGACCACCGCCGCACCGGCCGCCCCGATGCCCACCCACACGCCGTACGCCATGCCGATCGGCAGCGACCTCGTGGCGTACGACAGCAGCACCATGCTCGCGACGATGCCGCAGCCCGTGAGCAGACTGGGCACGAGGCGGGTGAATCC
The DNA here is from genome assembly GCF_053597355.1 of Streptomyces sp. NPDC001443. Lineage (NCBI taxonomy): Bacteria > Bacillati > Actinomycetota > Actinomycetes > Kitasatosporales > Streptomycetaceae > Streptomyces > Streptomyces sp. NPDC001443. The sequence goes on along the minus strand of NZ_JBSFIA010000001.1, from coordinate 33,571 downwards.
GTCGGTGTACTTCATGCCGACCGACCAGCCGACCTCCAGCAGACCGGCGACGACGAGCAGAACCCAGGCCATGACAGGCACCTCCGAGACGTACGGGACTCTTCCGGGGTGCGTCGTCTTTCCTGTCACGCCGGCCCGCCGACCTGCGTCGGCAGCCTGTGACCCCGGTACGGCGCGTCTCGTCGGGTTCCTTCCCAACGTAGCAAAGGAACGAAGAGAGGGCTGGTGACCATGGTCACCAGCCCTCTCGAACGTTCTCGAGCGTTTTTGCCGCGGAATCAGAGGTACAGCCCAGTGGAGTCCTCCGACCCCTCGAACCGGTCCGCCGCCACCGCGTGCAGGTCGCGCTCGCGCATGAGCACGTACGCCACGCCCCGCACCTCGACCTCGGCACGGTCCTCCGGGTCGTACAGCACCCGGTCGCCCGGCTCCACACTGCGTACGTTCTGCCCCACCGCGACGACCTCGGCCCAGGCCAGCCGGCGCCCCACGGCGGCCGTGGCCGGGATGAGGATGCCGCCGCCGGAACGCCGCTCGCCCTCGGCGGTGTCCTGCCGCACGAGTACGCGGTCGTGCAGCATCCGGATGGGCAGCTTGTCGTGCTGCGGACTGTTTCTGTTGGCGCTCACACCACTGAACCTACCTGCCCGACTCGAATCCGTACGCGGGTGGGTCGCCCGCCGCTCAGCGCCTGCGGCGCCTGGAACCGACGACGAGCAGGCCGACCAGGCCGACCGCGACCAGCGCGACGGGCACGACCCGCTCCATCCTCGGCGTGCCCGACTCGTCGACGAACTGGGCCTTCACGTCGCTCACGACCCTGTTCACACCGACGTACGCCCGGCCGAGCGTGTGGTCGATGTTGGAGACGACCTTGGCCTTGGCGTCGCCGACGATGGTCTTGGGGTGCACCCGCACACCGATCTCGTCGAGGGTCTCCGCCAGAACGTCCCGACGGCGCTTGATGTCCGCCTCGATCTGCGCCGGGCTTCTGGTGTCCGACGTTTCCGACGTGTCCGCCACCGTACGGCCTCCAAAATCTGCTGATGCGTTGTTCCGGACAGTCTGTCAGGTTCGCGGCGCGCCGCACGGCCGAGACCCCCGGTTACGCTAGGCCGATGAGCGAGCGACTCCAGCCCGGGGACACCGCCCCCGCCTTCACTCTGCCCGACGCCGACGGGAACGAGGTGTCACTGGCCGACCACAAGGGCCGCAAGGTGATCGTCTACTTCTACCCGGCGGCCCTGACTCCCGGCTGCACCAAGCAGGCGTGCGACTTCACGGACAACCTGGACCTCCTGGCCGGCGCCGGGTACGACGTCATCGGCGTCTCCCCCGACAAGCCGGAGAAGCTGGCCAAGTTCCGCGAGAAGGAGTCCCTGAAGGTCACGCTGGTCGGCGACCCCGACAAGACGGTCCTGGAGGCGTACGGCGCCTTCGGCGAGAAGATGAACTACGGCAAGACCTACATGGGCGTCATCCGCTCCACGATCGTGGTGGACGAGGACGGCAAGGTGGAGCGCGCCCTGTACAACGTCCGGGCGACGGGCCACGTAGCCAAGATCATCAAGGACCTGGGCATCTGAGATCCCACCCCCGCCTGCACAACGGCCCCGTCGGAACGAACCCGCCGGGGCCGTTCCGCGTTTAGGGCGTGACTGTCCGATAAACGACTCGTTACTCCGTACGAGCCACGAACGGGTGGCCGGGGACGGAGGGAAATCGTGGGAGTCAGGTACACCCGCGAGCTGCTGGAAGAGGCAGCTCGTTCGACTGCGAGCTGGGACGATGCCGTTCGATGGTGCGGAGGAACGCCTACGGCGGGCAGCAGACGCTATCTGCGCCAGAAGATGGCGGACGCAGGCGTGGACACGTCCCATTTCCCCACCCGGTGGGCACGGCACAGCGAGGCGACGCTCCGCGAGATCGTGGCTGCGGCGACCAGCGTCAAAGAAGTGGTTCGCCGCCTGGGAATCAGCCCAGTGGGTGGCAACCACACCCACATCAGCCGCCGCATCGCGGCACTGAATATCGACACGTCCCACTTCACGGTGCACCGTGGCGGGCCGAAGGGTTCGCGAGGAAATCCCCTCACTCTCGGATCACCCGAGACCGGCAGAATTCCCGGAAGGCGGCTGCTGAGAGAACTTCTCCGCAGGGGGATCCGGGAGGTCTGCGCCATGTGCGGCACAGGGACCGAGTGGAACGACAAGCCGCTTCGACTGGAAGTCGACCACATCAACGGCGACTGGTGGGACAACCGCCCGGAGAACCTTCAGCTGCTCTGCCCCAACTGCCATGCGGTGACGGACACATACCGGGGTCGCAAGCGAAGGGTGAGCGCGTGACCACACCAAGATTCACGCGTGATCTGCTGACTCGGTCTGCCGCCGAGGCCATGAGCATGGTCGACCTGATGCGAGCGGTGGGCGCGCCGATGGGCACTGGCCCTCGTCGCTATCTCGCCCAGCGGCTCCGGTACTACGACATCGACATCTCCCACTTCCGCGAGGAGCCCCTGCCCGAACGTGAGCGGCGCAGTTACCCGGAGGAACTTCTGCGGGAAGCCGCCGCCCATTCACACAGCATCAAGGAGATGCTGGAGTACATGGGCTTTCCGCCGCGGGACAGCCCATACGGGCACATCAGAAAGAAGCTGGACAAATACGCGATCGACACCTCGCACTTCACCAGCGGACGCAGATACGGCGCCAAAATCATTCCCCGTGACGAACTGGCACCGCTGATCGAGACCGCCACGAGCATCACCGGAGTCCTCGCCGCCCTCGGCCGGAGTTCCAACGGCGCGGACCGCGCCCTGCTCAAACGCAGCATCACGTTCCATGGTCTGTCGACTGCCCACTTCACAGGGCAAGGGCACTCTCGCGGCACCCGGTCCCCGAACCGCAAGGCAGCGGCCGAGATCCTGGTGCAACTCGCCCCAGGACAAGCTCGCACCAAGACGGTCACGCTCAGGCGCGCACTCGACGATCTCGACGTACCGCACGTCTGCGACGCATGCGGTATCGGCGACACATGGCAGGGGAAGCGGCTCGTTCTGGAGATCGATCACATCAACGGCGACCGCCTGGACAACCGCCGGACAAACCTGCGGTACTTGTGCCCGTCCTGCCACAGTCAGACGAGCACCTTCTCCAACCGTGGTCGCCGAAGCGCCTCTGCACGAGTGCCGAGTCAGGCACAGTACAGTAAGCGCTCTGGGCCCGTACCCCAGCTGGCCGAGAGGGCGCCGGTTTAGGTCCGGTGTGTCGTGGGTTCGAGTCCCACCGGGCCCACAGGGAAATCCGGCCCGACGCCTTGAATACCAAGGCGTCGGGCCTTTTTTATATGCTCAGCCCAACAGCTCCCGCACCACCGGTACCAGCCCCCGGAACGCCTTGCCGCGGTGGCTGATCGCGTTCTTCTCGGACGGGGTCAGTTCCGCGCAGGTTCGGGTCTCGCCGTCCGGCTGGAGGATCGGGTCGTAGCCGAAGCCGTTCGTGCCGGCCGGGGCGTGCCGCAGGACGCCCCGCAGCCGGCCCTCGACCACGCGCTCCGTGCCGTCGGGCAGGGCGAGGGCGGCCGCGCAGGCGAAGTGGGCGCCGCGGTGTTCCTCGGCGATGTCGGAGAGCTGGGCGAGGAGCAGGTCCAGGTTGGCCTGGTCGTCGCCGTGGCGGCCGGCCCAGCGGGCGGAGAAGATGCCGGGTGCGCCGCCCAGGACGTCGACGCACAGGCCGGAGTCGTCGGCGACGGCGGGGTGGCCGGTGGCCTGGGCGAGGGCGTGGGCCTTGAGGAGGGCGTTCTCGGCGAAGGTGACGCCGGTTTCCTTGACGTCGGGGACGTCGGGGTAGGCGTCCGCGCCGACGAGGTCGTGGGGCAGTCCTGCGTCGGCGAGGATCGACCTCAGTTCGGTGATCTTTCCGGCGTTGCGGGTGGCGAGGATCAGGCGGGTCATGCCGACCAGTATCCCGGGCCCCGGCCGGCGGTCCCTACGGTGTGCAGACCTTGGTGAGTTCGCCGGCCGCGTCGGTGACGGGGCTGAGGTCGGGGGTGTCGTCGCCGTTGTCGACGGCGGTGCGGACGTTGGCGACGGCCTTGCGGAGGTCGTCGACCGCCTTGTTGACGTCGGCGTTGTCGGTCCGGTCGCCGATCCGGTCGAGGTTGTTCTCGATGGAGGCGATGGACCGGCTGGTGCGGGTGGGGTCGTCGGCGGTGTTCTCGACGGCCTGCTGGAGGTCGGTGACGCTGTCGGCGATGGTGTCGGCGGTCTGGACGCAGTCGAGGGCGGTGCCGACGGCGTCGCAGCCGGTGGTGAGGCCGGTGGTGAGCGCGACGGCCGCGAGGGCGGTGGCGATGGTGGTGCGGTGGCCTCGGCGTCTGTTCGCGCCCATGGGTGGTTCCCTCCCCGTTGTCGGGCCCGCGGGCCCCGTTCCCGTTGTGGTGCCGCTGGGGGCGCACGGTGGTGTGCCGTGCGCCCATACTCGTAGACGCGGCGGGTGAGGGGCCGGTTGCCCGGCCGGGCCGTTCCGCTTGGGGTGTCTTTTACTTTTCGAGGACGGCTTCGAGTGCCGTGCGCTGTGCGGCGGCGAGGTCGATGCAGCCGGCGACGGCGAGGTCGAGGAGGGAGTCGAGTTCGGCGCGGTCGAAGGGCTGGGCCTCGGCGGTGCCCTGGACCTCGACGAAGCGGCCGTCGCCGGTGCAGACGACGTTCATGTCGGTCTCGGCGCGGACGTCTTCCTCGTAGCAGAGGTCGAGCAGGGGCACTCCGGCGACGATGCCGACGGAGACGGCGGAGACGGTGCCGGTGAGGGGCTGGCGGCCGGCCTTGACGAGCTTGCGGCCCTGGGCCCAGGTGATGGCGTCGGCGAGGGCGACGTAGGCGCCGGTGATGGCGGCGGTGCGGGTGCCGCCGTCGGCCTGGAGGACGTCGCAGTCGAGGACGACGGTGTTCTCGCCGAGGGCCTTGTAGTCGATGACCGCGCGCAGGGAGCGGCCGATGAGGCGGCTGATCTCGTGGGTGCGGCCGCCGATCTTGCCGCGGACGGACTCGCGGTCGCCGCGGGTGTTGGTGGCGCGGGGGAGCATGGAGTATTCGGCGGTGACCCAGCCTTCGCCGCTGCCCTTGCGCCAGCGGGGCACGCCTTCGGTGACGGAGGCGGTGCAGAAGACCTTGGTGTCACCGAAGGAGACGAGGACGGAGCCTTCTGCGTGCTTGCTCCAGCCGCGTTCGATGGTGACGGGGCGGAGCTGTTCGGGGGTGCGGCCGTCGATTCGAGACATGGCGCCGAGCCTAGCCGTACAACGGGAGGGGCCCCCTCCCTTACCGGGAAGGGGCCCCGTCCGGGGGAGGCGGATGCCTCACATCATGTCTTCGATCTCCGCGGCGATGGGGTCGGCGTCGGTGCCGATGACGACCTGGATGGCGGTGCCCATCTTGACGACGCCGTGGGCTCCGGCGGCCTTGAGGGCGGCGTCGTCGACGAGGCTGGCGTCTGCGACCTCGGTGCGGAGCCGGGTGATGCAGCCTTCGACCTCTTCGATGTTCTCGATGCCGCCGAGCCCGGCAACGATCTTCTCAGCCTTGGTGGCCATGTTCCTTCTCCCTGTTACGAACCGCTTTGTCGCAGTAACCCACAGTTGGCCCAACTTTGCGAGCGGTCGTGTCGTGGGTGCCGAATGCTGGTGTTCACGACGACGGAACCGTCCGCGAACTGGTCTACACCACCAGGCGGACGCCCGCCAAACCAGGCCCCCTCCGCGAGGAGCCCGATGAGCGCAGACGTCACGATCAGCCCCGCCCGTCAGCGCTGGAACGGCCTGTTCCAGGGTTTGCAGAAGATGGGACGCAGCCTCCAGTTGCCGATCGCGGCGCTCCCGGCCGCGGGCATCCTCACCCGGCCGGGACAGCCGGACGTGTTCGGGGACGACGGGCTGGGCTTCTTCAACGGCCGCCGACTGGTGCCGATCGTCATGCCGTTCGTCGCGATCGCGTTCGCGGCGCCGCGTCTGTGGGTGTGGCCGCCGGTGGCGGGACGCCCTGGAGGATTTCTCCAACCGACTGGACGGTCCGGGCTCTTACGGCGCCGGCATCTTCGGGGTGGCGAACCGCGCGTTGCCGGTGATCGGTCTGCACCAGTTCCCGAACGTGCCCATCCGGTTCCAGTTCGACAGCTTCACCAAGCCGGACGGCACGGTGGTGCACGGTGACATCAACACGTCCCTGACGGGTGACCCGACCGCGGGGCAGTTCACCTCGGCCTTCTTCCCGATCATGACGTTCGCGCCGCCGCCGGGGCGGCGCCGGCGATCACGCACTGCGTGCGGCCGGACCGGCGCAAGGAGGTCGGGGGCTGATGCCGTCGGTGGCACTGACGTCGTTTTCGCCATCAAGAGGTTCGATTTGAGGACACCCGGGAGGGAATGGGCAGATGAAGTGGAAGACATCACAAAGGCGTAGAGCGTCGCTTTTGTCACAAAGCCCCCGGACCGGCGGTCCGGGGGCCTTACTTTTGTCCGGTATGAACTGGATCGACCTGCCCGACGAGCACCACGGGTAGTGGCCCGATAGCTGGATTCACGGGTTCCTTAGATGGTCCCCAATCGGCTATAACTGGTCTACACCACTGAGTGGTGTAGACCATCCCCTTGATGGAGGAACGCTATGAGCACCGCCACCGCAACGGCGGCCCCCGCAAAGAAGCGGGGATCCGGCCTGTTCCAAGGCTTGCAGAAGGTCGGTCGCAGCTTGCAGCTGCCGATCGCCGTCCTTCCGGCGGCGGGCATCCTGCTGCGACTCGGGGTGCCGGACATCGCGGAGAAGCTGCACCTGCCCGCGAAGGTCACCGAGGTGTTCGCCACCGCGGGCGGCGCGATCTTCGACAACCTGCCGCTGCTGTTCTGCATCGGTGTCGCGATCGGCTTCGCCAAGAAGGCGGACGGCTCCACCGCACTCGCCGCCCTGGTCGGCTTCCTGGTCTACAGCAACGTCCTCAAGGCGTTCCCCGTCACCGAGGCGAAGATCCAGGCGGGCGCGGACATAGCCGCGACGTACAACAACCCCGGTGTCCTCGGCGGCATCATCATGGGTCTGCTGTCGGCCGTGCTGTGGCAGCGCTACCACCGCAAGAAGCTGGTGGACTGGCTCGGCTTCTTCAACGGCCGCCGCCTGGTGCCGATCATCATGGCCTTCGTCGGCACGGCCATGGGTGTCTTCTTCGGCCTGGTCTGGGAGCCGATCGGTCACGGCATCGCGAACTTCGGCGAGTGGATCACCGGTCTCGGCACGGTCGGCGCGGGTCTGTTCGGTCTCATCAACCGCGCGCTCATCCCGGTCGGCATGCACCAGTTCGTGAACGCCGTCTCCTGGTTCCAGATCGGTGACTTCACCAACTCGGCGGGCACGGTGGTCCACGGTGACCTCAACCGGTTCTTCGCCGGTGACCCGACCGCCGGTCAGTTCATGTCGGGCTTCTTCCCCATCATGATGTTCGGTCTGCCGGCCGCCGCGATCGCCATCGCGCACTCCGCCCGCCCCGAGCGCCGCAAGGCCGTGATGGGCATGATGATCTCGCTGGCGCTGACCTCCTTCGTGACGGGCGTGACCGAGCCGATCGAGTTCTCGTTCATGTTCATCGCCCCGCTGCTGTACGCGATCCACGCGGTGCTGACCGCCCTGTCCATGGCGATCACCTGGGCGCTCGGTGTCCACGCGGGCTTCACGTTCTCGGCCGGCTTCATCGACTACGCGCTGAACTGGAACCTCGCCACCAAGCCCTGGATGATCATCCCGATCGGTCTGGTCTTCGCGGCGATCTACTACGGCGTCTTCCGCTTCGCGATCACCAAGTTCAACCTCCCCACCCCGGGCCGCGAGCCCGAGGAGGAGATCGAGGACCTCACGAAGGCGTGAGTCCCCGCTGAACAGCAGAAGGCCCTCGGAGCGCTGTGGCTCCGGGGGCCTTCGTCATGTCGGGGGACCTGCCCGGCAGTTCGTACGCCGTGGGAGGTGCGGGTCGCGGGGCGTGGAACCCTCGTGCGACTCGGCAGGTCCCGGGTCCTAGACGTCGTACGACGTCCGCGGCGCCGCCAGTTCCAGCGGTCCGTCGTACACCGCTCGCGCGTGCGCCAGGTTGATCGCGGGGTCCGTCCACGGCGGCACATGGGTCAGCACCAGGCGGCGGGCGCCCGCGCGGGCCGCCGTCTCGCCCGCCTCGCGGCCGTTGAGGTGCACGTCGGGGATGTCCTCCCGGCCGTGGGTGAAGGCGGCCTCGCACAGGAACAGGTCGGTGTCCCGGGCGAGTTCCGTCAGCACGTCGGTGACTCCCGTGTCGCCGGAGTACGTCAGCGAACGGCCGCCGTGCTCGATGCGGATGGCGTACGCCTCCACCGGGTGGGCCACGCGCTCGGTGTGCACGGTGAACGGGCCGATCTCGAACGTGGACGGCTTGACCGTGTGGAAGTCGAAGACCTCGCTCATCGACGAGGCGGTGGGGGTGTCGCCGTAGGCCGTGGTGAGGCGGTGCTCGGCGCCCTCGGGCCCGTAGACCGGGATCGGGGCGCACCGGCCGCCGTCGTGGCGGTAGTAGCGCGCGACGAAATAGGCGCACATGTCGATGCAGTGGTCGGCGTGCAGATGACTCAGGAAGATCGCGTCGAGGTCGTAGAGACCGCAGTGGCGCTGCAACTCTCCGAGGGCACCGTTGCCCATGTCGAGAAGCAACCGGAAGCCGTCGGCCTCGACGAGGTAGCTCGAGCAGGCCGATTCCGCGGACGGGAACGACCCCGAACAGCCGACGACGGTGAGCTTCATAAAGCAGAAACCTCCGCTGGCGGGAATGCTGGGAAAAGGGGTGACGGGGGTCGTGCGGTCCGTTGAGCGTAAGGCGCAAAACCGTCGGTCGCTCCTCCGCCTGGGGCCGTTGTGGGCGAACTCACCCGTGGTGTCACCGGATCGGCTGGAAGCGGAGCCCGGGGGCGTGGGGGCAAGGCGCGCGGCGAGGATTGCGCGCCGGTAACGTCGTCGTATGGACACGTCATGGTGGCTGGCGCTGGCGGCGGTGATACTGCTCGCGCTGGTCGCCGTGCTGGTCGACGGCTGGGGGCGGAGCGGCAGACCGGCCGGGCGCCGCAGCCGTCCACCGGGGCGGCCGGGGCGCAGGAGCGGTGCGGGACGGCCGCGGCCGGCGGAGATCTGGTGGGCGAGCGTGCCGTACGAGGACCGGCCCGGGGGCAAGGACCGGCCGTGTCTGGTGCTGTCGGTGCACGGGCGGCGGGCGACGGTCGCGAAGATCACCAGCAGGTATCACGACGAGCGGGCCGGGGTGATCCCGCTGCCGCCGGGCGCGGTCGGGGACGCTCAGGGGCGGACGAGTTTCCTGGAGACGGACGAGTTGCGGCAGGTGCCGCTGATGGACTTCCGGCGACGGGTGGGCGTGGTGGACCCGGTCCTGTGGGACCAGGTGCGACACCTGGCCGGCTGAGGAACGCGCGCGGCCCCGCGGGTTCGGCGCACCGCCGGTTCAGCGCACCGCCGGTTCAGCGCACCGCCGGTTCGGCGCACCGCCGGTTCAGCGCACCGTCACGGTGACGGTCCATTCCTCGACGCTCTTGCAGGACACCTGGCCGGGGCTGCCGTGCTGGGGGCACACCGGCCGGGAGGAACCGAGCTTCGCGTCTCCGGTGACCACCGCGTCGTAGGCGGCGACGGCGTCGCCCGGCAGGAGGACGATGCCCGGGTTCGCGGCCTTCAGCGTGCCGCCGCTCGCCGTGACCGGGCTCCAGGGCCGCTCTCTGGTCCCGTCCAGGGTGATGCGGAGCTGGCCGCCCGTCGTCAGACAGACGGCGCGGCCGTTGTCGGCGGCGGTGAGTTCCACGTGGGACGTGCAGGCCGGTGACTCGGAGGTCCCGGAAGGTGTCCCGGACGCCGACGCGCTCGACGGCGTGCTCGGAAATGTGCTCGAAGGAGTACGCGCGGTGGAGGTCGGGGACGGGGAGCCGTCGCCGCCCGTGTCCCCGTGCTGCGCGCCGCAGCCCGCGAGGAGGAGCGTCGCCGCGGCGACCGTGGTGACCGTCGTGCGGTGGAGCGTCGTACGGCGCATGGGGGGACCGCCTTTCCGCCGGAACCGGTGCCTGGTGCAGATGTGACGTTCCACCCGCGCGTCCGGATCCCCGAAGGGCCCCGGCCGTGTCGCACGGCCGGGGCCCCCGCTCGGCGGTACGGGGTCAGCTGGTCGTGACGGCGGTGTCGTCCACGACGAAGCTGGTCTGGAGGGAGGAGTCCTCCACACCGCTGAACTTGATCGTGACCGTCGAGCCCGCGTACGAGGACAGGTCGAAGGTCTTCTGGGTGTAGCCGGTGGCGGCGTTGAGGTTGGAGTACGTCGCCAGGGTGGTCGAACCGGCGGTGACCGTCAGCTTGTCGTACTGCGAGCTGGTGCTGGTCTCGGCGGTGTCGACGTGCAGGTAGAAGGTGAAGCTCGCCTTGCAGCCGGAGGGGACGGTCACCGACTGGGACAGGGTGTCGGTGTGGGTGGAGCCGTAGCCGTTCATCCAGGCCTTGTACGAACCGGCGTGGGCCGCCTCGCCGGTGTCGTTGGTGATGACTCCGCTGCTCGCGGTCCAGGTGGTGTTGCCGGACTCGAAGCCCGGGTTGCCGAGCAGTTGGGCGGAGGTGCAGGTGCCGCCGCCGGAGGTGCTGACGGTCCAGGTGAAGGAGGCCGATCCGGAGGCTCCGGTGGAGTCCTTCGCGGTGACGGTGGTGCTGTAGGTGCCCGCGGTGGACGCCGTGCCGGAGATCAGGCCGGTCGAGCTGCCGATGGACAGGCCGGTGGGCAGGCCGGTCGCGCTGTAGGTGAGGGTCGCGCCGGCGCTGTCGCCGGCGGATATCTGGAGGCTGACCGAGCCGCCGGTGACGGTCGACTGGCTGCCCGGGTTGGTGACGGTCACCGTGTTGCCGGTGCTGGTGCCGGAGGCGAAGGCGGCGGTGCCGTTGGGGGTGCCCCAGCCGGTCGGGCCGTCGTAGCCGGTGCCCGCGGTGCAGAAGTACGAGGTGGTGCAGGAGCCGTTGTTGCCGCTGGTGACGTCGTACAGGTTGGAGGTGTGGGAGTAGGGGTACTTCGCCGGGTAGTCGCTCGAGCCCGGGGTGCCGGCGAGCGCGTAGACGCCGGCGATGATCGGCGCGGAGGCGCTGGTGCCGCCGTAGACCGCCCAGCCGGAGCCGCCGTAGGTGTCGTAGACCGCCACGCCGGTGGCCGGGTCGGCGACCGCGGAGACGTCGGACTCCATGCGCTTGGTGCAGCCGGTGTCGGTCTGCCAGGTCGGCTTGGCGTCGTAGGCGGAGCAGCCGGAGCCGGTGCCCTCGGTGCTGGACGTCTTCCAGACGGACTCGGTCCAGCCGCGGGTGCTGGAGGAGGTGGACAGCGCGGTGCCGCCGACGGCGGTCACGTACTGGGAGGTCGCCGGGTATTCGGCGCCATAGGCCTCGTCGCCCGAGGAGACGGTGATGGCGACGCCCGGGTGCTTGAAGTAGGAGGTGTCCTCGCTGGTCTGGGAGGAGGACTCGGAGCCGCCCCAGCTGTTGGAGACGAACTTGGCGCCGAGGGCGACGGCTTCGTTCTCGGCGGTGCCGAGGTTGGCGTCGGTCGCGGAGGTGGCCTCGACCAGGATGATGTTGCAGTTGGGGCAGACCGCGCTGACCATGTCGATGTCGAGGGCCTCTTCACCGGCCCAGCCGGTGTCGTTGGTCGGCAGCGAGGTGGTGGAGCCGGTCTGACTGACCTGCTTGAAGCAGCCGTTGGCCTTGGTGCAGGCGGACAGGCCGTACGTCGAGCGGTAAGTGGCCAGGTCCGACTCGGCGTTGGGGTCGTTGTAGGCGTCGACGACGGCGACGGTCAGTCCGGAGCCGCCGGTCGAGGGCAGGTTGTAGGCGCTGTGCAGGTTGGCCGGGCTCAGGCCGGAGGGCGCGGCGGCGGCGAGGGCCGCGGAGAGCTGCTGCTTGATGTCGGTGCGCCGCTGGGCGAAGCAGGACGCGTGGCCGGGCTCGGCGGTGGCGCAGAGGTGCTCGGTCGGCACCTGCTGGCCGGCCCTGCCGGTGGCGTGGACGGTCTGCCGCTCGGGGGCGGTGAGGGCCTGGGCGTTCTGGGTGGTGCGGGAGGTGGCGGTCGCGGCGGGGGTCGCGGCGGCGGTCTGGGCTCCGGCCGCGGGGGCCGCCATGAGGCCTGCGACGGTGAGGGCGAGGGCCGGGACGGCTGCGGTCAGAAGTCTTCGCAGGCTCGGTCGCCGCTTGCTCGGGCGTGACTCACGCATGGGGTACTGCCTCCATCGGATGTGGGGATCTCGACGTGGGTGGCAGGCTTGTGACGCGCGTAGCGGCGGCTCAAACCGCGGTCATGAGCATGACACTTACGACATCGACATGACACTTCGAACACTGACGAACGCTGACACTTCGAACGCTTGGAACACCTTCGGCGCCTCACCTCATCTGAATGATCCAGACATGACAAGGCGCGGGCAGACCGTAGCCCGCCCGGGGAGGGGCCGGGCAGGCTCCTGGGAAGATCTTTGCCGCCTCATAACGCGCCTTAGCCCCCTCATGAGAGGGGGTTGGCGCATCGATGAGAAGGACTATGCCCAGAGCTGGCCGTGGAGGGTCTCGATGGCCTGCTCGGTGGTGGCGGCCGTGTAGACGCCGGTGGAGAGGTACTTCCAGCCGCCGTCGGCCACGACGAAGACGATGTCGGCGCTCTCGCCGGCCTTGACCGCCTTGGCGCCCACGCCGATTGCGGCGTGCAGGGCGGCGCCGGTGGAGACGCCCGCGAAGATGCCCTCCTGCTGGAGGAGCTCACGGGTGCGGGTGACGGCGTCGGCGGAGCCGACGGAGAAGCGGGTGGTCAGCACGGAGGCGTCGTAGAGCTCGGGGACGAAGCCCTCGTCGAGGTTGCGCAGGCCGTAGACGAGGTCGTCGTAGCGCGGCTCGGCGGCGACGATCTTGACGTCCGGCTTGTGCTCGCGCAGGAACCGGCCCACGCCCATGAGGGTGCCCGTGGTGCCGAGGCCGGCCACGAAGTGGGTGACGGAGGGCAGGTCGGCGAGGATCTCGGGGCCGGTGGTGGCGTAGTGGGCGCCGGCGTTGTCGGGGTTGCCGTACTGGTAGAGCATCACCCAGTCGGGGTGCTCGGCGGCGAGTTCCTTGGCGACGCGCACGGCGGTGTTGGAGCCGCCCGCGGCCGGGGAGGGGATGATCTCGGCGCCCCACATGCCGAGCAGGTCCCGGCGCTCCTGGGAGGTGTTCTCGGGCATGACGCAGACCATGCGGTAGCCCTTGAGCTTGGCAGCCATGGCCAGGGAGATGCCGGTGTTGCCCGAGGTGGGTTCGAGGATCGTGCAGCCGGGGGTGAGCCGGCCGTCCTTCTCGGCCTGCTCGATCATGTGCAGGGCGGGGCGGTCCTTGACGGAGCCGGTGGGGTTGCGGTCCTCCAGCTTGGCCCAGATGCGGACGTCGGAGGACGGCGACAGCCGCGGCAGGCGCACCAGAGGGGTGTTGCCCACCGCGGCCAGCGGGGAGTCGTAGCGCATGGGTGCTCAGGGACCGATCAGGCCATGCCGCCGGCGACGGCCGGCAGGATCGTGACGTTGTCGCCGTCGGCCAGCTTGGTGTTGATGCCGTCGAGGAAGCGGACGTCCTCGTCGTTGAGGTAGACGTTGACGAAGCGGCGCAGTTCGCCGCCGTCCACGATGCGGGCCTGGATGCCCGCATGGCGGGTGTCGAGGTCGGCGAACAGCTCGGCGAGGGTCTCCCCGTTGGCGTCGACCGCCTTCGCGCCGTCGGTGTAGGTGCGGAGGATGGTGGGGATGCGGACCTCGATGGCCATGGCTGAGGGCTCCTGTCGGGAGTGGCGGGTTCGGTGGGCGCGCGGCGGTGCCGGGCGTGGTGGCGCGGATCGGGCGCCGCGGCTCACGGGCCGTACGGCGGCAGGGGTCGGCGTCAACAGATGGCGCTGGCGAGCCTGCACAGGTCGACGTGCAGCCGCGCCACGAGCAGTGCGCCCGGCGTCTTCTCGCTCACGTCGTACAGAACCATGGGCTCATCGTATCGATTCCCGGCCCGGGTTCCGGAGGGCCATCCCACATGACGGACTCTTTTCGACCGAGGCTTGAGATCAGTACGCCTCTACGACCTTGACCTCCTCCTCCGTCACCTGGCCTTCGACGATCCGGAAGGAGCGGAACTGGAAGTCGCCGGCGCCGTCGGTGTCCGCGGTGGAGACGAGGACGTAGTGGGCGCCGGGCTCGTTGGCGTAGGTCAGGTCGGTGCGGGAGGGATAGGCCTCGGTCGCGGTGTGGGAGTGGTAGATGATCACCGGCTCCTCGTCGCGGTCGTCCATCTCGCGGTAGAGCTTGAGCAGGTCCTGGGAGTCGAACTCGTAGAACGTGGGCGAGCGGGCGGCGTTCAGCATGGGGATGAAGCGCTCGGGGCGGCCTTCGCCCACCGGGCCCGCGACGACGCCGCAGGCTTCGTCGGGGTGGTCCTGGCGCGCGTGGTCGACGATCCGGTCGTACAGGGCCTGGGTGATGGTCAGCATGCCGGTCAGGATAAACAGACGGGCCCTGCCGTACCGAAGAGTGGTACGGCAGGGCCCGTATGCCGGACGCCCTGAGCGGCTGCCGCAGGGAACGCCACGAGTGCTCCCTGCGGCCGGACGTCCTCCGGGTGGTCAGCCCACGTTCTCGAATTCGGGCGCGCGGCGCTCGGCGACCTGGGGGTTGCGGGCCTTGATCGCGTACCAGCCCACCGCGAGGGCGGCGGCCCAGCCGGCCATCACGTAGAGGCAGACGCGGGAGTCGGAGTCGAAGGCGATGAGGCCGGTGACGAAGAGCAGGAACGCGATGGCGACCCAGCTGAATTTGGCACCGCCGGGCGCCGGGAAGGAGGAGGCGGGCAGGCGGCCGGCGTCGACGGCGCGGCGGTAGAGGACGTGGCTGATCAGGATCATCAGCCAGGTCCAGATGCCGGCCGCGGTGGCGACGGAGGTGACGTAGCCGAAGGCCTTCTCCGGGACGACGTAGTTGAGGACGACGCCGATGCCCATGAAGAGCATGGAGACGGTGATGCCGATGGCGGGGGTCTTGGTGGCGGAGAGCCGGTTGAAGACCTTGGGGGCCTCGCCGTTGTCCGCGAGGGTGCGCAGCATGCGGCCGGTGGAGTACATGCCGGAGTTGCAGGAGGACAGGGCGGCGGTCAGAACCACGAAGTTGACGATACCCGCACCCGCCGGGATGCCGATCTTCGCGAACGCCTCGACGAAGGGGCTGACACCGGGGGCGAACTCGGTCCACTTCACCACGCAGAGGATGACGGTGAGGGCGCCGACGTAGAAGAGGGCGATGCGCCAGGGCAGGGTGTTGATCGCCTTGGGGAGGGTCTTCTCGGGGTTCTCGGACTCGCCCGCGGTGACGCCGACGAGCTCGACGGCGAGGTAGGCGAACATGACGCCCTGGAGGGTCATCAGGGAGGAGCCGATGCCCTTGGGGAAGAAGCCGTCGAACTGCCAGAGGTTGGCGACGGAGGCGGTGTCACCGGCGGCGCTGAAGCCGAAGGTGAGGACGCCGAGGCCGATGACGATCATGCCGACGAGGGCGGTGACCTTGACCATCGAGAACCAGAACTCGATCTCGCCGAAGAGCTTGACGGAGATCAGGTTGGCCACGAAAAGGACGATCAGGAACACCAGCGCGGTCACCCATTGCGGGATGTGCGGGAACCAGAAGTGGACGTAGATCGCGGCGGCGGTGAGTTCCGCCATGCCGGTGACGACCCACATCAGCCAGTAGGTCCAGCCGGTGAAGTAGCCGAAGAACGGGCCGAGGAACTCGCGGGAGTACTCCGCGAAGGAACCGGAGACGGGCCGGTAGAGGAGCAGCTCGCCGAGCGCCCGCATGATGAAGAAGATGACCACGCCCGCGAGGGCGTACATGAAGATGAGACTGGGGCCGGCCTTGGCGATGTTCGCCCCGGCGCCGAGGAAGAGCCCGACACCGACGGCTCCGCCGATCGCGATCATCTGGACCTGACGGCTGCCGAGTCCGCGCTCGTACCCCTCTTCGGGGGTGCTGTCCTTGTCGACCTGCACAGAGGTCATGTGTGGTGCGCCTTTCTCCATGCCGAACCGGGCCTTTCGTCGGCCCCGGATCGGGTTGCGATCCCCCCGGATGTATGGAGCGAGCGGGCTCGGGACTCTCCGAGTCCGCTCCGTGCCTGGCCGACGGTCGTCGGCTCGGTGGCGCACCCGGCGGGGGCATGGGTGGTCCTCGCCGGGCGGTCGTGAAGATTTATCACGCCCCTACTTTTGATCGTCGAGGCGATTTGTGGCGCATCGCACAAGAAGAAGCGGCCAAAGGGTGCACAAAGTGGACACACTCGGCCGCTGCGGTAACGCGATCGTTATTCGGATTTGAGTGTCCGCTGAGCGAACACCCCCTCGATGGACCAGGGGGCGCCGGTCCGGACATGAAGTGCGCCCGTCAGGGCATGAGGGTGGACACGAGCGTCTCCTGGAGCCCGCCCAGCCAGAGATAGGCCATCACCATCGGCTTGCGCGGGTCCTCGTCCGGGAGGCGGTAGAGGAGGTCGCCGTCCTCCTCGTCGGCGATCTCCAACCGGGCACCGATCGCCAGGCGCAGGTCGTTCAGGGCACTCAGCCACTGCCGGGACTCGGCGGGCGACAGCTTGAGCACCGCGCCGCTGTCTCCGGCGGCGGAGGTGAGCGCGTCCAGGGTCCGGATCACCGCCAGCGCGTTCTCGCGCTTGCCGGCCCGCAGGTCGTTCTCGGTGTACCGGCGGAACTCCGCGGAGTGCGCCCGCTGCTCCTCCGCCTCCTTCGGTCCCGGGTTCGCTTCCGGGTCGCCGTAGGCGTCGGGGAAGAGCCGTCTGAGGACCGGGTCGGCGGGCGGCTCGCTCGGGCCCTCGGCGAACAGCTCGGCGAGCGGGTCGGCCGAGGCGTCCTCGGTGGGGCCGGGACCGATGAGTTCCAGGAGCTGGACGGTCAGCGAGCGGATGATGGAGATCTCGACGTCGTCGAGGGCGACGGCCGCGCCGCCGCCGGGGAGCGGTTCGAAGTGTCCTGGCATGGAGGCGATTCGCTACTTCCGGTCCTGCTGGAGGGTGGCCCACAGACCGTAGCCGTGCATGGCCTGCACGTCGCGTTCCATCTCCTCGCGACTGCCGCTGGAGACGACCGCCCGGCCCTTGTGGTGGACGTCGAGCATGAGCTTGGTGGCCTTGTCCTTGGTGTAGCCGAAGTACGACTGGAAGACGTACGTCACATAGCTCATCAGGTTGACCGGGTCGTTGTGGACGATCGTGACCCAGGGGACGTCGGGCTCGGGTACGGCGAAGACCTCCTCCGCCGATTCGGTGCGTTCGATCTCCAGGGGTGCGGGTGACGTCACAGTGACCATGCTGCCACCCGAGGGGGGTGGTCGCACAAACCGGCCGCCCGCGGCACCCCCGAAACTGAAATCGTCAGAGTGACGAAATGGGAGTACGATCCGGGTCATGGACGTAGCGGACCTTGGGTTGCCGGTGGACGTTCCCTCTACGGCGCTCTTCACCGACCAGTACGAACTCACCATGCTCCGGGCCGCGCTCGAGGCGGGCACCGCCGAGCGGCGCAGCGTGTTCGAGGTGTTCACCCGGCGGCTGCCGGAAGGACGGCGCTACGGCGTCGTCGCGGGCACCGGGCGCGTGCTGGACGCGATCGAGAACTTCCGCTTCGACGCGGACGTCCTCGCCTTCCTGCGCGAACGCTCGGTCGTCGACGAGGCGACCCTGGCCTGGCTCGCCTCCTACCGGTTCTCCGGTGACGTGTGGGGCTATCCCGAGGGCGAGGTGTACTTCCCGGGCTCACCGATCATGCGGGTCGAGGGCTCCTTCGCGGAGTGCGTGCTGCTGGAGACGGTGATCCTGTCCGTCCTCAACCACGACTCGGCGATCGCCGCCGCCGCCTCCCGGATGTCCTCCGCCGCCGGCGGACGGCCGCTGATCGAGATGGGCGCCCGGCGCACCCACGAGCTGGCCGCGGTCGCCTCGGCGCGCGCCGCGTACGTGGGCGGTTTCAGCTCCACCTCCGACCTGGCGGCCGGTTTCCGCTACAACATCCCGACCGTCGGCACCTCCGCCCACGCCTTCACCCTGCTGCACGACCGGGAGCGGGACGCGTTCCGGGCGCAGGTCGCCTCGCTGGGCCGGGGCACGACCCTGCTGGTGGACACCTACGACGTCGCCGAGGCGGTCCGTGCGGCGGTCGAGATCGCCGGGCCCGAGCTGGGCGCGGTGCGCATCGACTCCGGCGACCTGCTGCTGGTCGCGCACCGGGTGCGCCAGCAGCTCGACGAGCTGGGCGCCACCGACACGAAGATCATCGTGACCTCCGACCTGGACGAGTACGCGATCGCCTCGCTGGCGGCGGCGCCGGTGGACGCGTACGGCGTCGGTACGCAGCTGGTGACCGGGTCCGGGCACCCGACCTGCTCGATGGTGTACAAGCTGGTCGCCCGGGCCAATTCCACCGATCCGAAGGCGCCGCTGCTGCCGGTGGCGAAGAAGTCCGGCGGCGGCAAGACCTCCGTCGGGGGCCGCAAGTGGGCCGCGCGGCGGCTGGACGCGTACGGGGTCGCCGAGGCCGAGGTCGTCGGCACGGGAGCGGTGCCGACCGAGCTGCTCGACCGGCGGCTGCTGGTCGAGCTGGTCAAGGGCGGTGAGGTCGTCGCCCGCGAGCCCCTGGACGTCGTACGCGACCGGCACCGGACGGCCGTCGCCGGTCTGCCGCTGTCGGCCACCCAGCTCTCCCGGGGAGAACCCGTCATTCCTACGGAGTACGTCCACGGACGGTCGGGTAACTAGAGCGAGTGCCCGCACGCATCCCCCCGGCCACCCTCTCCCGTACGGCCCGCGAAGTCTCTAGGCTCGGAACTTCGCGGCCGGGTCCCTGTCCCGCGCCGTCCCCCGACCTCTTCCCGACCCCCTCCCCCGTCCTCTCCTCCCGTCCTCTCCCCCACCGCGATCCCACTGCCGAAGGACATCCGCCATGCGCCGCGCCCTGATCGTCGTAGATGTGCAGAACGACTTCTGCGAGGGAGGCAGCCTCGCGGTGGCCGGGGGTGCCGACGTCGCCGCCGCGATCACCGAGCTGATCGGGCAGGCGCCCGCCGGCTACCGGCACGTGGTGGCCACCCGTGACCACCACATCGCACCCGGCGGCCACTTCGCCGACAACCCCGACTTCGTCCGCTCCTGGCCCGCGCACTGCGTCGCCGGCACGGAGGGGGTGGGCTTCCACCCGAACTTCGCGCCCGTGGTCGCCTCCGGGGCGATCGACGCCGTGTTCGACAAGGGGGCGTACTCGGCGGCGTACAGCGGCTTCGAGGGCGCCGACGAGAACGGGGTCACGCTGGGCGACTGGCTCAGGGCGCGGGAGATCGAGGAGGTGGACGTGGTGGGCATCGCCACCGACCACTGTGTACGGGCCACCGCCCTGGACGCGGTACGGCAGGGCTTCCGCACCCACGTGCTCCTCGACCTGACCGCCGGGGTGGCCGAGGAGAGCACCGGCCGGGCACTGGAGGAGCTGCGGGCCGCGGGGGTGGAGCTGACCGGCAAGCCGGTCGTCTGAGGCTCGTCAGACGGGCGCCGCCGGGCGTCTGAGCAGGGCGCGGATGGGGTGCCACAGCTCCGGCGGGGTGACCTCGCCGTCGGGCGCCGTGCGCCATATCAGGCCGTCGGGGTGGTGCAGGACCGCGGTGATCTCGTCCGGGGTCGGCGGGGCCGCGTTGCCCCGCAGGTAGACGGCGCGCAGACCGAGGTTGCGCAGCCTGGTCAGGGCCCGGGCCCGGTTGCGGGCGTGCACGAGCACCCGGACACCGCACGAGCCGTCGGCGTCGGGGCTGGGCAGGTTCAGCGCCACCACCACCATGCCGTCCGGCAACTTGCAGAAACCTCCCACAGCCATGCGGTCACACCCCCGTGCGTATCGGTGTCAATAAGAAATCCACAGCACGCACCTAAACACGATCGGCGGCAACCCGCCAAGGGGTTGCCGCCGATACGCCTGTGACCTGCTAAAACGCCGTTTACTTGGCGGAGGGGCTGACCAGGAGCTTGATCGTCGAGCCGCTCAGCGGCTCCTGGACGATCGTGATCCGGGTGTTGGTGTCAGTGATCTTGACACCGGCCCGCGGGTTCGACGCGTCGTAGTACGTCGACCTGCCGTCGTCGAAGACCGGGACCCCGGCCTGCGACTTGATCTTGGTGGCGACGTCGGCCTTGTGCAGCGTGACGGCGTCGGTCGGGTACCAGCTGAACGGGGAGTCGTAGGCCTGGATGCGGTTGCGCATCAGCGTGCCGTCCGCCCACTTCAGCGGCGTCGGGTGCGAGTCGATCGGCAGGATCAGGCCCGTGCCCGGGTGCGCGCTGGTGTTGTCGTCGACCTGGGAGGTGTCCCACTTCCAGATCAGCAGACCGTTCTGGTACGCGTAGTGCTCCACCCAGTCCGGACGGGTCGTCGAGAAGCCGAAGTTGTACGGACCGGTCTTCAACTGCTGGTCGTACGACACGTACTGGCGGTTCTCGGCGATGTAGTACTGGTCGTAGTCGTCCGTGACGGACGCGCCGACCCGGGTGAAGCCGGCCGCCGTCCAAGCGGTGTCCGCGGCCTCGGCGTTGTCGGAGAACACCGTGGCGCCGTCGGCGGTCACGGTGATCTCGTCGGCCGTGAAGCCCTTCAGCGCCGCACCGCCGTCGGTCTGGTAGCGGAAGCGCAGGTCGACCTTCTTGCCCGCGTAGGCGTCGAGGGGGAACGTCAGCTTCTGGTACGCGGCCACCGAACCGGTGAGGGCGGGCTTGCCGCTGCCGTCACGCGGGATGGCGGTGCCGTCGGCCAGAGTTCCGTCGACGGGCGTCCAGTTGGCGCCGCCGTCGGTGGACACCTCGGTGTAGAGGTAGTCGTAGTCCTGCTCGATGTCCCACCAGCCGTCGAGGGTGAGGCTCGCGGACGCCTTGCCGGTCAGATCGACCGAGCGGGTCAGGGTGTTGTGCAGGTCGTTGCCGCTGCCGCTCCACCACTGCGTGGCGCCCTGGGCCGGGGCGACGACGTCCGTGGTGACCGTCTTCTTCGGCAACTGGACCACGAGGGCCTGCGGGTTCTTGGTGTTGTACTCCGCGACGCCCAGCGTGTGCGCGGACAGCTTGCCGGCCTTCGCCAGGTCGTAGTCGAGCCAGCCGAGCTGGAGCTTGTCCCAGGCGTTCATGTCGCCGGGCAGGTCGCCGATGGCGTCCTTGCCGGTGCCGAGCCAGGAACCGGACGACATCAGCGTCCAGAAGCCGGTGGAGTTCTCGCCGCCCGCGGTGTCGTACTCGTCGGGCAGACCGAGGTCGTGGCCGTACTCGTGGGCGTAGACGCCCAGGCCGCCGTTCTCCGGCTGGATGGTGTAGTCGCCGACCCAGATGCCGGTGTCGCCGATCTGCGTGCCGCCGAGCTTGTTGGTGTCCGGGCCGGTGGAACCGGCGTCGGTGCCGAAGGCGTACCAGCGGTGCGCCCAGATCGCGTCCTCGCCCTGGGCGCCGCCGCCCGCGGACTCGTCCTCACCGGCGTGCACGATCTGGAAGTGGTCGATGTAGCCGTCGGGCTCGTTGAAGTTGCCGTCGCCGTCGTAGTCGTAGCGGTCCCACTGGTCGTACTGGGCCAGCTCGGTCCTGATCTGGGCGGCGGTGTCGCCGGCCGCCTCGCGCTGGGCGACCCAGGCGTTGACGCCGTCCTGCACCGCGTACCAGGCGCCGGTGGCGGCGTCGTTGGAGCCGTAACGGGCCTCGTTGTAGGGGACCTTGACCCAGTCGGTGACCTCGCCGTCGACCGAGTAGCGGCCCGAGGACTGCTTCTCGTAGTACTTCTTCAGCGACTCGGTGTTCTTGCCGGTGCCGAAGTACAGGTCCTGGAAGTGCGCCTGGTTGTAGTCCGCCTGCCAGGCGGTGCTGTTGTCCTGGGCGCGGTCCGGCGCGCCGATCTGGTTGTGCAGCGGGCCCGCGGTGCCGCCGTAGCGGCTGTCGACCTGGTCGCCGAACTCCACCAGGATCGTGAAGATCTTGTCGGTCTTCTCGCGGCCGAGCTCGACGTACTTGCTGCCGCCCTGCTTGCCCTTGAGCTGGACGACCTGCGAGCCGTTGCGGTCCTTGACCGTGGCCTTGCCGGCTATGACCTGCTGGAGGGCCTCCTTGCGCTGGGCGTCCTGAGTCTTGCTCAGGGGCCCGTCGAAGTCGTGCTCCTTGCTCTTGACCGGCTGCGGATCGTGCCGGTCCACCACGGGGCTTCCCGCGGACGTGCTCTCCGCGGCCTGCGCCACCGCGAAGGTCGAGAACGTCACCGAGGCCGCCGCTAGGGCGACGACCGTGGCGGCCGCTCTGAAGGTCCTGGGTCTGCTGCTCACTTGATGTCCTCCCCTGACGCAACCGAACGCGCGGAAGGGGGGCCTGTTCAGGAAAGGTCCGCGCACGGTTAAACGCGTGTAGTCAAGTGACGTCATTTGACTACTGGTTTACGAGAAAAGACAGACCTTGACTTGAGCAGGACAACTGCACTATGCGAAGCATGAGTTCGCATTGCGGACACGAGGCCGTAACACAACGGGCGCGCACAGACGTCCACTTGGCGGACTCCATGACTCCGTGCGCCCCCTGTGCACCAGCGCTGTCGGTAAGGTCACGCTTACCGTTCGTTCCGCTCGGGCATGCAGCCGATTAGAGTCGACTGGCGGAAGGCCAGGAAGTCGGCGGAATGCCAGGCCGCCACCCCCTCTGACCCCCCTTTCTCATCCGAGGACACGATTGCCATGCCTCGTCCGACTGCCGCACAGCTCGCCTACGGTTCGTCCACCGTGATCTTCTCGACGCTCGCCATGCTGCTGCTGTCACAGACGAGTTCGGGTGTGGGGATCGCGGTCATCGCCCTCGCGGCGCTCGCGCTGGGGCTCCTCGTCTCGATGACGGTCCCCCTGCCGAAGTCACGCGCCGCCGCCACCGCTGCGGCCGAGGCGCGCACGGCCGCCGGCGTCCCGGTACCGCCCGAACTCGTCGAGGTCTCCCAGGGCGTCAAGGCCGTCGAGGCCGTCCAGGCCGTCGAGGAGCGGGTGCCGACGGCTTCCTGACCGCGTCCGGCACACAGCCGGTTCGGCACGCCGCCGTCTCCGGACGCAGTCGGTTGCGGACACAGTCGGCGGGCCCGTGTTCCCACGGGCCCGCCGACTCGTCGTCCTGGGTCAACCGGTGCTGACCACCACCGTCTTGGCCGCCTTGTCGTGCAGGCCCTGCTTGTAGGGCCGGTCGAAGAAGCTCCAACCACCGGCGATGGCCGTCCAGATGCAGGCACAGCAGAAGGCGAACGGGATCCACAGCACCGCCGCGCGCACCAGCGAGGTCTGCGTGGAGGGCGTCGCGCCGTCGTCGAGGTCCGCCACCCGCATGCCGAGCCACTTCTTGCCGAGGGTCTGGCCCGACCTGCTGATCAGGAAGGTGTCGTAGGCGATGTAGAGCACGGCCGCGATGAGCGACTGCGCGAAGGACCTGCCGTAGGAGATCCTGTCGGCGTCCATCCCGAGCTCCTGGACCCCGATGGGCCAGGTGACCAGCCAGACCACGATGCCGACGAGGACCATGTCGATGATCCGGGCGAGGGTGCGCCTGCCGCTGTCCGCCAGCGGGGGCATGCCGGCCAGCGGGTCGGCCGGGTACTGGCCGCCGCCGTAGGGACCTCCGCCGCCATAGGGGTCACCGCCGTAGGGGCCGCCGCCGTGGGGCGGGGGCTGGCCGCCGTACGGGCCGCCACCGCCCGGAGGAGGCGGCTGACGGCCGTCGTACGGGCCGCCGCCGCCCTGGTGCCATCCCCCGCCCGGAGGCGGCTGACCGCCCGGAGGCGGGGTCTGCGGACCGCCCTGGGGCGCGTCGTACGGCGAGCCCGCGCCCTGCCCGGGCGGGGGCTGCTTTCCGAACGGGTCGTCGTCCGGTGGCTGCGGTCCGGAGCCGGGGGGCGGTTCGCTGCTCATGGCCCGAGTCGACCTCGAACCCTCCGGTTCCGCATCCGGCGAGCGGCCGTCCGGAGTACGGACCAGGGCCGCGCCCCTGCGCACACGGCCGGGTCGGCCGCACCCAGGCGTTCGCCGTCAGGCGTTCGCCGTCAGGCGTTCACCGTCAGGCGTTCACCGTCAGGCGTTCACCGTCAGGCGCTCACCGTCAGGCGCTCACCGTCAGGCGCTCACCGTCAGGCGCTCACCGTCAGGCGCTCACCGTCAGGCGCTCACCGTCAGGCGCTCACCGTCAGGC
>NZ_JBSFIA010000001.1:0-9110 GCF_053597355.1 Streptomyces sp. NPDC001443 | reverse complement strand
GGCGCTCGCCGTCAGGCGCTCGCCGTCAGTCCGCCACGAAGGTGTGGGCCGCCTTGTCGTGCCAGCACTGGTGCCACGGGCGGTCGAACAGGCACCACAGGACGCCCACGACGCCGAAGCCGAGCAGCCCGGGAACGCTGTAGACGAGCCAGCGGCGCAGGGCCGCGCCGAAGGCCGGGGGCTCGTGGCCCTCGATGTCCCGCACCTGCAGACCGAGCAGCTTCTTGCCCAGCGTGCGGCCCCAACGGGCGGTGGGCAGCACCTCGTAGAGGACACCGAAGCCGAGCAGGACGGCGAGCACGATCCCGAGGTACACCGACGTCGTGCCGTCGAGCAGCCAGACCGTGACGGTCCGGCCGGACAGCTTGGCCGCGTCGATCTTCTCGTCGACGTGGTCGATCGCCCTGGTGCCGAGCGGGACGGCCGCGGCGGAGGTGACCGCCGCGAGGACCAGGGTGTCGACGAACCGGGCGGCGAACCGCTTGCCGAGCCCCGCGGGCCGGGCCGCCGCCCGACGCCGGGCGGCCGCCTGGAACACGTCCTCGACCGGCGGCTTCCACGGCGCCACGGGCCCGCCGTCCTGCGCGCCCGCCAACTGGTGCACCTGCTGCGCCCAGGAGGGCTGCCCGCCGCCCGCCCCGCCGCCCATCGGCGTCATCGACAGGCCACCCGCGGCGGCAGCGGCGGGGGCGGGCGTGCCGAGCGGTGCGGCCTGCGGGGGGACACCGGCGGCCGCGGGGGCCTCCGCCGAGGTCCGTCCGGGCGCCTGCCCGGACACCTGCCCTGGGGTCTGGGCGGCCGCCGCACGGGCCGCCGCGGCCTTCCCCGCCCCGAAACCGGGCCGTGGGCCGGCGGCGCCGGACGCGGGGGCCCCGACGGGCCCCTGCGGGCCCGCCCCGGGCCCGCCGTCCTGCTGCGCCGTGCCCGGCGGAACGGGACGGAAGGTCATGGTGCCGTCGTCGCCGCCGGGGCCGGAGGCCTCACCCGAGGCCTCCGGCCCCGGCGTCGCCGCGGGTCCGGCCGTCGGCCGACGCAGGACGAACGAGTCGTCGACGGCGCGCTCGGCGGGGTCCGCGGCCGCGGGAGGCGTCGCCGTGCCGTCCGTACCCGCCGGACGGCCGCCGGACGCGCGGACCCGGGGGTCGGCGGCCTGCGGGGTGCCCCAGGAGACCCGACGGTCCTTGTCCGCGCCGAAGCCGGACTGCCGTGAGGGGTCGGCGCCCCAGGCCGACGCGGGCTCGGGACGGCTGCCGTGCTGGGCTTCGGCCGGGGTGACCGGACGCGGCTGCGGGTCCTCGTCGAAGAAGTGCGGGCCGGTCTCCTCGACCGGCGCGGGCGCGGACGGCTGCGGGGCGGCGGCCGGCGGGACGAGCGGCGCTCCGTCGGACGGGGCCGGACGACTGGTGCCCGGTACCCAGGAGGCACCGTTCCAGTACCGGACATAGCCAGGAATGGACGGGTCCGGGTAGTACCCCTCGCGGGGCCTGTCGTCACCGGATGCCGGGGTTGGGGCGCTCATGTCCGTCGTCCCGTATCTGCTCGGAGGTCAAATGAGGGCCTCCACATCTATCAGACGAGCGCAATCCGCACCGCCACTCCCGCCCGACCCACCCCTTTCCGGGCAACCTCGTGCATCTGCTTCACACGCTCGGAAGGAAGACCGGAGAAAAGTTCCGCGAACCCGCGTAATGGTTGCCTCCCGCGCTTCTCTCACCCGGGCGGGCCCATCCCGGCGGCCCCGCACGAGAGAGGAACGCAACGCCATGAAGGAGACCGTGATCGAGCGCGAGCTGGAGCTCACGCTCATCCTGTCGCCGGAGCACAGCATCCCCGTCCCGGCCCGGCTCACCTACCGCACGGCCGATCCGTACGCCGTCCACATCGGCTTCCACGTCCACTCCGAGCACCCCGTGCACTGGACCTTCGCCCGTGAGCTGCTGGTGGAGGGGGTGTTCCGGCCGTGCGGACACGGGGACGTACGGGTGTGGCCGACGAAGGTCGAAGGCCGGGGCGTGGTGCTGATCGCACTCAGCGCGCCGGAGGGCGACGCGCTGCTGGAGGCCCCGACGGCGCAGGTGTCGGCCTGGCTGGAGCGCACGCTGCGGCTGGTGCCGCCGGGGACGGAGGGCGAGCGGCTCGGGCTGGACGACGGCCTGACCGAACTGCTCGCCCCGACGCCCGCGGACGAGCTGTGGCTGCGCGACCCGTGGCCGTCGGACGAGTCCCAGGACGGTGAGTGAGGCGCGGGGTCCCGGTACGGGAGGTGCGGCGCGGGATCCCTGTGCGGGGGGGGTGAAGCGCGGGTCCCGGCGGACGGTGCGCCGCCGGGCCGGTCAGAACAGCTTGCCCGGGTTCAGGATGCCCAGCGGGTCGAAGACCTGCTTGACCGCCCGCTGCATCTCCAGTCCCACCGGCCCCAGTTCACGCGCCAGCCACTCCTTCTTCAGCACACCCACGCCGTGCTCCCCGGTGATCGTGCCGCCGAGCTCCAGGCCGAGCGCCATGATCTCGTCGAAGGACTCGCGGGCCCGCGCGGACTCGTCGGGGTCCTGGGCGTCGAAGCAGACCGTCGGGTGGGTGTTGCCGTCGCCCGCGTGCGCGCAGACGCCGATGGTCAGCCGGTACTTCTCGGCGATCCGCTCGACCCCCTCCAGCATCTCGCCGAGCCGCGAGCGCGGCACGCACACGTCGTCGATCATCGTCGTGCCCTTGACCGCCTCCAGCGCGACGAGCGACATCCGGCGGGCCTGGAGCAGCAGTTCGGACTCGGCGGCGTCGTCGGCCGGCACGACCTGGGTGGCACCGGCCGCCTCGCACAGGGCGGCGACGGCCGCGAGGTCGACGGCCGGGTCGGGTGTGTCGAAGGCGGCCAGGAGCAGCGCCTCGGTGGTCTCCGGCAGGCCCATGTGGGCGAGGTCGTTGACGGCCTTCACCGTCGTACGGTCCATGAGTTCGAGGAGGGACGGCACATGCCCGCCGGCCATGATCCGGCAGACCGCGTCGCAGGCGGCGGCAGCGGACGCGAACTCGGCGGCCAGCACCAGCTGGGCAGGCGGCTTGGGCCGGAGCGCCAGCACGGCCCGTACGACGATGCCGAGCGAGCCCTCGGAGCCGACGAACAGCCGGGTCAGGTCGTACCCGGCGACGCCCTTGGCGGTGCGGCGGCCGGTGGACATCAGTCGGCCGTCGGCCAGCACCACGTCCAGACCGAGGACGTACTCGGCGGTGACCCCGTACTTCACGCAGCACAGGCCGCCGGAGGCGGTGCCGATGTTGCCGCCGATCGTGCAGGTCTCCCAACTGGAGGGGTCGGGCGGGTAGTACAGCCCGTGCTCGTCGACCGCCCGGGACAGGACGGCGTTGACGACGCCCGGTTCGACGACGGCGATCCGGTCGACCGGGCTGATCTCCAGGATCCGGTCCATCCTGGTCAGGGACAGCGCGATGCAGCCCTCGGAGGTGTTGGCGCCGCCGGACAGACCGGTGCGGGCGCCCTGCGGGACGACCGGGACGCGCAGTTCGGTGGCGACCCGCATGACGTGCTGGACCTGTTCGACCGTACGCGGGAGCACGACCGCGGCCGGGGCGCCGGCCGGGCAGAAGCTGGCCATGTCGTTGGCGTACGAGGCGGTGACGTCGGGGTCGGTGAGGACCGCGTCGGCGGGCAGGCCGTCCCGGAGACGGTCGAGGAGGTTTCCGTACGGGTTTGCGGTCGCTTCGTCACGAGGCGCTTCGATACGGCTCATGATCAAAGGTTCGCACTCGCGGCCATCGGTGTGAACCCCGTCCGCGGCTCCCTTCGGCTGCCGCGCTGCGGTCGTCGCGCTCCCGCACAGTGAGCGCCATGGACGGACAACCACCGACTTCCGTGACCTCGTCCCGACGGCAGGCTTCCACCGGGCGTGTCGTCCGGCGGCTGCTGCTCGTCGCGGCCCTGGTGTGCATCACGCTGGGCGCGACGCTGTTGCTGCTGCCGACGACGGCGGCGCGGCGGCCGGCCGTGGTGCACCCCGCTCCGGCGCACGGGGCTCCGGCGTCCGGGGCGCTGGCGCTGGCCGCGGTCAGGGGCGGGGTGCCGGCGGCGCTGCCCGACCTTCGGGCGCTGATCGGGCAGCGCGAGACGTATCTGCGGGTCCACCCGAAGGACGGCGCCTCGTGGGCGGTGCTCGGGGCCGCCTATGCGGAGCAGGGACGGCGGACGGCACAGGCCGCCTACTATGCGCGGGCCGAGCAGGCGCTGCGCACCTCGCTGAGCACGCTGCCCAGGAACAACGCGGAGGCGCTGGACGGGCTTGCGGCGCTGGCGAACGCGCGCCGTGACTTCCCGGCCGCGCGCAAGTGGGGGGAGACCGCGCTGAAGCAGGCGCCGAAGCGGTGGACGACGTATCCGCTGCTGATCGACGCGTACACCGGGCTCGGCGACTACAAGAAGGCCCGCAGCACCCTCGACAAGCTGATGGCACTGCACAAGGGGCCGGCCACGCTGGCCCAGGCCGCCACGGTCTACCGGGACCGGGGGTGGCGCGAGGACGCGGCGGCCACGGTCGCCGACGCGGCGGCGGGCGCGCGGACCCCGGCGGAGCAGGCGGCGTACCAGGAGCAGGCCGGGCGGCTGGCGTGGGAGCGCGGGGACACGACGGAGGCGCTGCGGCACTTCGGGGAGGCGGTGCGGCTGGACCCCGACCAGTGGGCCGCGCGGGCCGGGCAGGGGCGGGTGCTGGCGGCGCTGGGCCGGACGGCGGAGGCGGTGGCCGCCTACCGGGCGGCGCTGGCCGGGCAGCCGCTGCCGCAGTACGCGCTGGAGCTGGGCGAGCTCTACGAGTCGGTGGGCCTCGCGGACAAGGCGCGGGAGCAGTACGACGTGCTGCGGGCCCGGGTCGGCGCCGCGACCGCGGGCGGGGCGGACGAGGAGCTGGTGCTCGGGCTGTTCGAGGCGGACCACGGCGATGCGGAGTCAGCGGTGCGGCGGTTGCGCGCCGAGTGGAAGCGGCAGCCGGGTATCGCGGTGGCCGACGCGCTGGGGTGGGCGCTGCACCGGGCCGGGGAGGACGAGGAGGCGCTGAAGTTCGCCAAGACCGCGACGGACAAGGTGCACGGGGGCGGGGTGCGCAGCGCGCTGTACGCGTATCACCGGGGGGTGATCGAACAGCACCTGGAACGGCTGGGTTCCGCGCGCCGGGATCTCCAGGACGCGCTGCGGATCAATCCGGCCTTCTCGCTGCTGGGGGCGCCGGCCGCGCGGGCGGCACTGGCGAAGCTGGGCGAACCGGACGCCAGTCTGCCGCCGGACGTGAAGGGGCCGGAGAGCGCGAGGTAGGGGGCGGTCGGGCGAGGCGAGCGCTACGGACGGGGGCGGCGGAGCCGTACGGGCCGACCGGGTGCCGGTCGGCCCGTACTCGCATGCGGTCGCGGCGGGCGGTTACAGGTTGCCGCGCT
The DNA here is from genome assembly GCF_053597355.1 of Streptomyces sp. NPDC001443. Taxonomy (NCBI): domain Bacteria; kingdom Bacillati; phylum Actinomycetota; class Actinomycetes; order Kitasatosporales; family Streptomycetaceae; genus Streptomyces; species Streptomyces sp. NPDC001443. The sequence continues at coordinate 3,674 of NZ_JBSFIA010000001.1, read as the reverse complement.
TCTCCTGCTCGCGCTCGATCGCCTCGAACAGGGCCTTGAAGTTGCCCTTGCCGAAGCCCATCGAGCCGTGCCGCTCGATCATCTCGAAGAAGACGGTCGGACGGTCCTGGACCGGCTTGGTGAAGATCTGGAGCAGGTAGCCGTCCTCGTCGCGGTCGGCGAGGATCTTCAGCTCGCGCAGGGTCTCCACGGGGACCCGGGTGTCGCCGACCCACTCGCCGAGGGTGTCGTAGTAGGAGTCGGGGGTGTCCAGGAACTCCACGCCGGCCGCGCGCATCGTCCGTACGGTGCGCACGATGTCGTTGGTGTTGAGCGCGATGTGCTGGACGCCGGCGCCGCCGTAGAACTCGAGGTACTCGTCGATCTGGGACTTCTTCTTGGCGACGGCGGGCTCGTTGATCGGGAACTTGACCTTGAGCGTGCCGTCGGCGACGACCTTCGACATCAGCGCGCTGTACTCGGTCGCGATGTCGTCGCCCACGAACTCCTTCATGTTCGTGAAGCCCATGACCTTGTTGTAGAAGCCGACCCACTCGTTCATCCGGCCGAGCTCGACGTTGCCGACGCAGTGGTCGACGGCCTGGAAGGTGCGCTGGGCGGGCGGCTCGACGATCGGTCCCGCGGTCACGAACCCGGGCAGGTACGGGCCGTCGTAGCCGGAGCGGTCCACGAGCGTGTGGCGGGTCTCGCCGTACGTCGCGATCGCGGCCAGGACCACCGTGCCGTTCTCGTCCTTGAGCTCGTAGGGCTCGGCGACCGAGCGGGCGCCCTGCTCGATCGCGTAGGCGTACGCGCGGCGGGCGTCCGGGACCTCGATGGCGAGGTCGACGACGCCGTCGCCGTGCTCGGCCACGTGCTGGGCCAGGAACTGGCCCCAGGCGGTGGTGGGCTTGATCACGGAGGTGAAGACGAAGCGGGCCGAGCCGTTCTCCAGCACGTAGCTCGCGGTCTCGCGGTTGCCGTTCTCCGGTCCGGAGTAGGCCACCCGGCGCATGCCGAAGGCGCTGGAGTAGTAGTGCGCGGCCTGCTTGGCGTTGCCCACGGCGAAGACGACCGCGTCCATTCCCTTGACCGGGAAGGGATCGTCCTGCCGGGCGGTCGTGTCGGGAGTGTGGTCTGTGGTCTGCGTCATGGCGGCAGCCTGGACCGGCCCTGCAAGGTGCGCAACAGTTCGCGTATTCATTGGGCAATCTGTGCAGCAGAATACCCGTGACGGCGGACTTTCTGTACATGATGACCATCGCGGAGGCGCGGGCATGGCGATCGATCGACTGGACGGCCGGATCATCGTGCTGCTGGCCCGCGAGCCGCGTATCGGGGTGCTGGAGATGTCCCGGCGGCTGGGGGTCGCGCGCGGGACCGTGCAGGCGCGGCTGGACCGGCTCCAGTCGAACGGGGTCATCCGCGGGTTCGGGCCCCAGGTCGACCCGGCGGCCCTCGGCTACCCCGTCACCGCGTTCGCCACCCTCCAGATCCGGCAGGGGCAGGGGGCGGACGTACGGGCCCATCTGGCGACCGTGCCGGAGATGCTGGAGCTGCACACGACCACCGGCGGCGGGGACATGCTGTGCCGGCTGGTGGCCCGCTCCAACGCCGACCTCCAGCGCGTCATCGACCTGGTCGTCGGCTTCGACGGGATCGTCCGGGCCTCGACCGCGATCGTGATGGAGAACGCCGTTCCGCTGCGGATCATCCCGCTGGTGGAACAGGCGGCGGAGGACCGGGAACCGGCCTGACCGGCGGGTCACGGGCCACCCCTGACGGCACGTCGGCACATCGGCACGTCGGCACGTCGGCACGTCGGCACCACGAGATACGGAGAAGCAAGTTGCAAAGAAATCCTTGCAACGGATTCTTTGCAGCGCTATCTTTGTAGGTATGACGGAGCACGAGGAACGGAAGCGGCGTCAGCTCGACGCCCGTTCGCTGCGGGGGCTCGCGCACCCGCTCCGGATGCAGCTGCTGGAGGCCCTGCGGCAGCGCGGCCCGGCGACCGCCTCCCTACTGGCCGAGCGGTTCGGCGAGTCGAGCGGCTCGACCAGCTACCACCTGCGTCAGCTCGCCGCCCACGGCTTCGTCGAGGACGCGCCGCAGCAGGGCAAGGGACGGGAGCGCTGGTGGCAGGCGGTGGACCAGGGGCTCGTCCTCGACACCACCGACTTCGACGACGCCGACCCCGGGACACGGGGAGTGGCGGAGGCGTTCCTGCACGAGATGGCGAACATGCACGCCCACGAGCTGTCCTCCTGGCTCGTCACCCGGGGCGACTGGTCCAAGGAGTGGTCCGACGGCTCCGACATGAGCGACGCGACCCTGCGCCTGACACCCGCACTGTCCGCCGAACTCATCGCCAAGATGCACGAACTGATCGACAATTACCGGCAGTTGGGCCGCGAAACGGACGGCCGGGACGCCGAGACGGTACGGATCCACACGCACCTCTTCCCCATCCGCACGGACTGAGAGGAACACCGAGATGCACCTCGAAAGCCAGCTCGCCGCGCACCACGCCACCGACCTCCGCGACCGGGCCGAGAGCCACCGCCTGGCCACCGGGGCCCGGCGCCCGGGCGAACTCCGTACCCGACTGGGCTGGACCCTCGTCGAGGTCGGGCTGCGCCTGACCACCCCGCCCAGGCCCGCGTTCGCGCACTGAGACCGACGAGGGCGCGTGCGCGACGCTGCCGGACAGGCCCTAGCAGCTCGGGACCGAGCCCTTCCCCTTCTCCAGCGCCACCAGTGCGCCGACCGCGCCCTTCAGCGTGGTCACCGGAACCAGCCGCAGTCCCGCGGGCAGTTGGGACCCGGCTTCGGAACACTCGTCCTTCGGCACCAGGAACACCGTCGCCCCGTCCCGCCGCGCGGCCTGCGTCTTCAGACCCACTCCGCCGACCGCGCCGACCTTGCCGTCGGCGGTGATCGTCCCGGTGCCGGCCACGGTCCGGCCGCCCGTGAGGTCGCCGCCGCTGCCGTCGCCGTCGAGCTTGTCGACGATCCCCAGGGAGAACAGCAGACCCGCGCTGGGGCCGCCGACGTCGGCGAGCTTCAGCTTGACCTTCACGTTCTTGTCGTCCAGATGGAGATAGCCCAGTGCCGCCTCGGTCGCCGCGTCCTGGGACTCCTTCATCTGCTCGGTGTTGTGCTGCTCGATCTCCTTGGTGTTCCCGCCGCCCGGGTAGACCGCGTCGCGCGGCATGATCGCCCGGTCCTTGGCGAACCAGCCGTCGATCACCTCGCTCAGCGAGACGTCCGTGTCCGGACCCGTCGCCTCGATGGTCGTCATCCGCAGCTGTCCGTTCGTGCCACGGACCGGCGCACCGGAGATGGTGATCACCGGGGCGCCCTGGTGCTTGCCGAGGACGTCGGCCGTCATACCGGGCTGCGCGATCGAGAACGGCAGCGGTGCGAAGGCCGCCGTGGCGAGCAGGGCCACGACGGGCACGGCGCAGACGGTGAGAGCCTGGAGGCGTGTGAGGCGAGAGAGCACAGGATCAATCTAACGCGGCGCCGCCGACGGACCGGGGGCCGGTGGTTCCCGGCCCTCCCGGACTTAGAGCTCCGAACAAAAGTGGGGCCCGACGGGCGGCGCCCGGCACGCGCTCCCCCAGAGGGGGGACCCCCAGCGGCGTTGCCGAAAGGCCCTGGTAGCTCCGCTACAAGGACCTTCCGGCGCC